>CAZSQT010000029.1:0-3770 GCA_964609295.1 uncultured Gammaproteobacteria bacterium
CAATCTCCATATATTCAAACCGATCAATTTTTTAAAGGTCTCTTTTATTACCTTTCTCAATTACCAAGCCGTTTGGCTGTCAATTTGTGGGCTGATATAGTAATGGTTACCTCTAATCCCGATATCCAAAAATTTCCCAACAAAAAAGTAATTGTTGTCCAAGGTGGCGTCGACAAAGCTCCCAAAATTAAATCTCGAAAAATTTATGATGCCGTTTTTCTTGGTCGTCTTCATCCTCAAAAAGGTCCTCTTGAATTAATTGATATCTGGAAATATGTAGTTAAACAAAAACCAAAAGCCAAATTAGCCTTAATTGGTGATGGGGGGCTTGAAAAAAGAATTAAAACAAAAATCAAAAAAAATAAATTAGAAAAAAACATCACTATGTTTGGCTTCAAAACTGGAATAGAAAAATATAAAATTTTTTCCCAAAGTAAAGTTGCTCTTCATCCTGCTATTTATGACAGTGGGGGAATGGCCATGGCCGAAGCTTTATCAACAGGCATCCCCGGAGTTTCTTTTGACCTTGAAGCTCTCAAGACCTATTATCCCAAAGGAGTATTAAAAACTAAGTGTTTTAACAAACGACAATTTGCAAAAAATATAATTAAACTTTTAGACGATAAAAAATTATACAAACAATATGCCACCACAGCCCTATCGTTAATCAACTCTGTCTGGCTTTGGCCCAAACGAGCCAAAAGAATATACAAAGAAATTATTTCCAATTAATCAATAAACAATGACCGAAATCCTTTTAGTCGAACCACCTAGCAGAAAGGCTTTTCATTATCGACCACCAGTTGCTCTCCTATATCTCGCTGGCTTTCTTCAAAAAAATAAAATTAAAGTAAAAATACTTGATTCAACAAAAAAATTTTCTTTAAAAGAAATAAAAAAAATAAATCCTAAATATATTGGCATTACTTGCTATACACCAGAATACAAAGAAGTCATCAATCTTGCCAAAGAAATAAAAAAATACTACCCAAAACCAAAATAATTGTCGGAGGTACCCATCCAACTTTATATCCACAAGAATTTCCAAAAAAATACTTCAATAAAATCATTCAAGGAGACGGAGAATTACAATTAGTTAATTACATCAAAAAAAGAAAAAATACCAAATTAACCTCTTTTATTCCAGCTTACAATCTCATCAATATGCCTTATTATACTCATGCCAACCCATTTGCTATCAGAGGCATTTATCTTCGCTCTATGTATATTTTAGCTACCCGTGGGTGTCCATCAGAATATACTTTTTGTGTCGCCAAAAAACTTCGTCAATACACAGGTTGCCTTCAAACTAGAACTGCCAAAGAAATAATAAAAGAAATAAAATTATTAAGGAAAAAATACGGTATAGACGGTTTTTATTTTATAGATGATTTATTCACCCTCAATAAACAAAATGTTTTAGATTTTTGTCAATTATTGCAAAAATCAAGATTAAAATTACTCTGGGGATGTAATGCCAAAGTTTCCACTCTCAATGAAGAAATGATTAAAAATATGAAAAAATCAGGTTGTATTCAAATTGATTTTGGAGTAGAAAGAGGATCAGACAAAGCTCTAAGACTTTGCAAAAAAAATATTACTATACAACAAATAAAAGAAATTTTTCAACTTTGTCATAAATACAAAATAAGAACTTTTGCTAATTTTTTGGTAAATCTACCAGAAGAAACAAAAAAAGATCTTAATGACATCATCAGACTAACAGAAGAGATAAAACCAGAAATTGTCTCCTACAACATATTTACTGCCTATCCTGGCACTGAAATATATGATAATTCACCCCACAAATACACCAAAGATGAATATATTATGCTTTACAATGGATCTGAATATATTAAAAAATATCCTCATAAATTTAAATTTTGTAAACACAACATAGATTTAATAAATTGGGCTAATATATACAATAAAAAATACAATAAATTAAGCACCAGCATAAAATTACACTTCAGTTGGACTTACATCAAAACTATCTTGTCCTCAAAAAATAAATTAGATTACATTATACAAATACCAAAATTAATTAATGAATTTATTCGCCTTAAAACCCAAAAATGAATCAATGCCCACTTTGTAAAAACAAAAATACTTCTTTTGCTTTTACATCCCAAAATTATCACGGAAAACATTTTTTAAGCAAAGAAAAATTCAAAATATATAAATGTCAAAATTGTTTAAGTCTTTTCTTGATTAATATAAAGGCAAACAAAAAATATTACGATAAATATTATCCAAAATCATATACCGTTAAGCCCAATATCTTAGACAAAATTTATGCTTTTATTAATAAAATTAATTACAGTAAATATTTTCCAAACAAAAAAGAAATCAGTTTTTTGGATGTTGGTTGTGGTAATGGTTCAACTACTAGACTCCCTTTCTTCAAAATATAAAAAATATGGTACTGATATCAAAAAACAAACCACAAAATACAATATTTTTGTAGGAAATTTTAACAATATTAATATCTCCAAAAAATTTGATTGTATTAATATGTCTCATTTTTTGGAACACACTCCCAATCCCCAAAAAATTCTATTAAAAGCAAAAAATATGTTAAAAAATAAAGGTAAAATATTTATTACTGTTCCCAACGCTCTTTCTTTGGGCCAAAAAATCGGTAAAAAATATTATTATCACTTAGATTCCCCAAGACATTTTTTTATTCCTAGTCCAAAAGCTATAAAAATAATACTCAAACAAACAAAATATAAAAACATAAAAATAATCAAAAGATATTTTGATTTTCCCTTAGATTTATTTTGGTCGATTCGCCACTCACCCCTAAAATATATTATTTACCCCCTATATCCTATCTTTAAAATTTTAAGCCCCGAAACACTCCTTATTATTGCTCAAAAATAATATTATTTATCTTTTGGTGGCAACTGCCTTGGATTATTTTTTTCTGCCTGAATTTGATTAAGCATATTAATTGCTGGTGCATAATTTGGATCTAATTTAAGTGCATTTTGAAAATAAGCAGTTGCCTCATCTGTCTTATCTTGCATCAAATCCACATAACCTCTTACATGATGAGCCTGTGGATTATTTGGCTGAGCTTTTAATAATTCGTTAGCATAAACCAAAGCACCCTCTATATCCTTTTGAGCTAAGGCTACCTGCACCAAACTAATATAAGATTGATAAAGACTAGGATTGAGAGCCAGAGCTGTCTCATAGCCATTCCTCGCCAAATCATACCTTTCAATTTTAAAATAAATATTAGCTTGATTATGATAAGCATCAGCATAGTTTTCTTTAGTCTTATAACTCATCCCAAAACCTTTAATCGAATTTTCATAATCTTCCAATTTATCATAATCATCACCAATATTATTCCAAGCGTTATGACTATTGTGAGAATATTGAACTGTTCTTACCCAAAGCTTGTGATTGGTCTGCCAATCATCATTTCTAAGATAAATTCTCCACGCCATAAAAGGAATAATCAAAAACAAAATCACATATGGTAAATTTTTTACTTTTTTGTCCAACCTCTCTAGCAACAATCCAATAAACAAAAATATTCCCAAAGACGGCAAAACTGCATATCTCTCTGCTACCAACCAACTTACTTTAACTGGTGCCATTGAGGGGGCCAAAACTACCAAAAAGAAAGTTAGAGCAAAAAAGTATCTTTTATCTCGACCCCAAAAATAAACAATCAATCCCAAAAAAGTTAAAATAATCATCCAATTTAAAAAAACAGGGAGTACATACATCGTATGATAAAGAGTCAGATCTAC
>CAZSQT010000030.1:0-2268 GCA_964609295.1 uncultured Gammaproteobacteria bacterium
TTTGCGCATAAAGGTTTGAAAGTAACTGCGGCTGATTGGTCACAAAGCGGCCTTGACCAATTACAAAAGTTAGCTAAAAAAAGAAAGGTCGCAAACCTAGAGGTAATCCAACAGGATATCTCAAAATTAACATTTAAGCCAAATTCATTTGATGTTATTTATGCTCACCTAAGTTTGCATTATTTTGATGATAAAACTACCAAAGAAATCTTTGGTAAACTGCACGGTGTGCTAAAGAAAGATGGTTTGCTTTTTGTAAAATGCAAGTCCACAGATGATATGTTGTATGGTCAAGGCCTCAAGATAGAGAAAAATATGTACGAGCGCAAAAATCACGTCCGTCATTTTTTTGACAAAGATTATATGACCGCCCTGCTGGCAAAATTTCAAATTATCAAAGTCCGTAAAAGTTCATCAGTTTATCACAGTTACAAAAGTTCTTTTATAGAGGCAATTGCGAAAAAATAGGGAAAAAATAAACGCTTCGGGGACGTTGTACTTTCGCTCCACTCCGTTCCGCAAAAACATCAGACATTCCTAAACGTTATCCTAAATATTTTGGTGCCAATTTGAATTTTTATTCCACTATCATTACACAAAAGGGGTACAAAAATTAATAATGATACAATTGACTATGCCAAAATTAATTTCAACAAATCCGTCCAAAAATTATGAAATAGTTGGAAAAGTTGATATTTCAACCGATAAAGAAATTTCAGAAAAAGTGAATAGTGCTAATAAGGCAAAAATTATTTGGAAAGAAATGGGGATAAAAAAAGAATTGAATTATTAAAATCTATATTCAATGAATTTACGGTTAGAGCAGATGAAATATCAATTTTAACAACAAAAGAAACTGGTAGAGCAATTACCGAAAGTAAGGCAATCATCAATGGTCATTTAAATAAAATAAAATGGTTTTTAGATAATGCAGAATCGGCACTTTGTGATGAGATAACACATGAAGATAAAGAGTCAATTCATAAAATTATTTATGAACCGATTGGAACAGCGGTGGTGATAACTCCATGGAATCATCCGTTTGGAATGTTTGTTTGGGGGGTGATTCCTAATCTTCTCGCTGGTAATACAGTCGTTTTTAAAATTTCGGAAGAGTGTCCACTGGTCGGTAAATTAATTGAAGACATAATGCTTTCTCACCATCTTCCTGAGGGCGTTTTTTCTGAAGTTTATGGGGGTGGAGAAATTGGGTGGAAACTAGCACAAGAAAATATTGATTTAATCTGGTTTACAGGAAGCACCAAGGTTGGACAACAATTATTTAAATTGGCTGGAGAAAAATTTATCAAAGCAATATTAGAACTAGGTGGTTCTAATCCATGTATTGTTTTTGATGATGTAGATACCGAAAAAATTGTTGATAAAATTTATTCTAAGAGATTCAAACTTTGTGGGCAAACATGTGATGCTCTTAAAAGATTAATCGTCCATGAATCAATCGCTAATAAATTAATTGATGATTTAAAGAAAAAAATTGAATCGATAAAAGTTGGTGATTCTGAAAATCCAGAGACAGACATGGGTAGTTTAGTAGCAAAAAGACAGCTTAATTTATTAGAAAGCCAAATAAAAGATGCTCTTGATAAAGGGGCAAAAGTTGTTACCGGAGGAACTTCACCCGAAGGCGTTAGCGGTGCTTTCTATTTACCTACTTTACTTACAAATATAAACAAAGACATGAAAGTTTGGAACGAAGAAGTTTTCGGCCCTGTGCTTCCTGTAATTACCTTTAAAACAGAAGAAGAAGCCATATCTCTTGCCAACGATACTATATATGGGCTAGGTTCGATTGTCTTTACAAAAGATTTGGAACGTGCCCAAAAAATTGCCTCTAAAATAAATTCTGGAACAGTTGAAATTAATAATGCAATTCATTGGTTGTCATGCAATCCATTTGGAGGTTATAAAAAATCGGGAATGGGCAGAGAACATGGTGATATTGGTTTTAAAGAACTTTGCCAGATAAAAGTTATTTCAATTGGAAAATAAGGAATTGCTTTCACTTCGTCCCCAAAATTCCCCCAGATCCTTATATCATCCCAAACCTATTTTATTTATTATCCCACCCGTCAGGAGTAAAATAAGGTAATTATTTATTCAATTCGCATAAAAAAAGTTAGATAAAATCGCATTTAAAATTTATAACCATAATTATATTTTCAATCTCAAAAACATGAAACAAATTCAAAAAAACAAATATATTGATGCATTAAAAAAATTAATATTATTTTCAGCTATTTCCCATAT
>CAZSQT010000031.1:0-5795 GCA_964609295.1 uncultured Gammaproteobacteria bacterium
AATATAATAAAGAAAACAACATCACTCCCATTTCCATATCCAAATCTTTTAGAGAACAAATAGTTAAAGAGACAAAAAATGAAAAACCGTCTTTTTCAACAAATTCTCTAACTCCTCCAGAAAAGAAAAAATATATCACCCAACTTAAAAAACAAATGCATCAATTTGCCAATAATCTCAATTTTGAAGAAGCCATCAAAATCAGGAATATATTAAGAGAAATAGAATAATAATTTGATATTTTTAATGATGATTTAATTAAAAATATTAAATATGTTTTTTATATAACTATTGTTTTTAAAATATAAATTTATATAATACTCAATTAATGATAAAAAAACGTAAAACTATTGGTGTCGTAATTCCTTCATATTATCCAAAAGAAGCGATTCATAATGTTTTAAGAACGGTCTTCACTGGTATTCAAAAATTTTTACCAAACTCTGATTTCTATGTTGTAGTAGTAGATTCTTCAGATAAAGAAACCCAACAAAATATTTCTAAAACAGTCAATGAACTTGGAAAAAATATTATTCTTCACTTTGGCAATAGAAGGATAACTAAAGGTAAAGCTATTTTTATTGGTTTAAATATTTTAAAAGAGAAAAAACCTGACGCTGTCCTTTTAATTGATGCCGACTTAAAAAGCATAAGACCAGATTGGATTGATGAATTTTTTAAACCAATTTTAAATAATAACTTTGATTTTATTGCTCCTCTTTATGTCAGGCACAAACACGATAGTTTACTTACAAATCATATTATTTATCCCTTTGTTAATAGTTGCTTAGGGGCCAATTTAAGACAGCCAATTGGTGGTGATTTTTCTATTTCTAAAAAATTATTTAACTTTATTTTAAAAAAACCTCATTTTTCCAAAGAAGTAAGTCAATTTGGTATTGATATTTGGTTATCAATTAATGCTATTTGTAATAAATTTAAGCTTGGTCAAATCTTTTTAGGAACCAAGGATCATGGAAATACAATTAAAAACTTTAAATTTCCAGAAAAAAGTTTAGGCAATATGTTTGTTGAAGTTATTAAAACCTTGTTTGATCAATTAGTTGTCTACAAACATATTTGGCAAAAACAAAATAATTTTAAAGTCAAAACTTTTGGAAAAATAATCAAAATTGATCCAATGTCTGTTCCTGCCAATTCAAATAATTTATGGTTAACTTTTAAGCGACTATATCCAAAATATCAATTTTTAATTGAAAAAAATTTAAATAAGAAAAATATAGACCAAATTAAGATGTCTCTTATGTTTGATAAGCCTAATGATAAGTTTACTGATAAATTTTGGGCAGACATTCTTTTTTCTTATTTATTAAAATATCAAAAGATTAATAATGAATCTCAAAAAAGAGAATTAATAGAAAGTATTTTGCCAATTTATTTTGCTCGAATGGCTTATTTTGTAGTTGAAGCCAAAAATTGGGATACTGAAGAAACCGAAAAAAAAATTCAACTTTTTTCAAAAAACTTTTCAGATAAAAAACATTTATTAATATCAAATTTCTGAAATTATAGATTTTGAGACATTCCTTTGTTTTTTTAACTGTTTGTATTGATTAATTGTTGCTTTATTTCTTAATTCCTTATTTTTATTCATTTTTTCTATTTTTTTTATTGAAAACCATGATGTTTTTAAAATATCATTAGCCAAAGGAGTTTTTTTCTTAGAAATAATTTCACCTAAAAAATTAAACCTAATTGTTAAGCCAGGCATATCATCCCAGTATGAAAAACTAACTCCTGTTAAACCAGTAATTTTACAATTAAAGCCTGTTTCTTCTCTAAATTCTCTTTTAGCAGCTTCAAATAATCCTTCCCCAAATTCAACCTTACCAGCCGGAAAATTCCACAGTCCAAAGACCTTCTTTTTTGCCTCTTTAACTAAAAGATATTTTTGATTTTCTTTAATCGCTACTGAAACAACTATGTTAATAAATTTTGATTTTTTTAAAATAGAAATCATTTTGGTTTTAAAATAATATTAATTATATGTTATTATATACCCAATTTACATATGAATAATAATATATCTTTTATAAATAAATATAATGACCCTGAAAAAGGTGCTTTTGAAATAGTTGAAAGAAAAGGTTTAGGGCATCCAGATAGTTTAGCCGATGGTTTAGCCAATGCCGTTTCTGTTTCCTATTCTAATTATTGTTTAGAAAAATTTGGTTATGTTCTTCACCACAATGTTGATAAATTATACATTGGTGGCGGCATGTTTTTAACAGAATATAAAAAAACAACAATGATAGAACCTATAAAAGTAATGGTAAATGGCCGTTTTTCTAATAGATTTGGAGGTAAAAAAATTAATTTAAAAAAGATTCAAGAAAAAGCAATTAGGGATTATCTTCAAATGATTTTACCTTCACTTAATCCTAAAAAAGATATCAAAATATTTTGTAATTCATCTCAAAATATTCCGAATATGAATAATCCTTATTGGTACACTCCACGTAATGTCGGTGATTTGCCAGAACAAGAAAAGATTTATGCTAACGATACTTCAGTGGTAGTAGCTTGTTCTCCTAAAACAATTACAGAGCAGTTAACTCTTAATTTGGAAAAATTTTTCTGGTCTAAAACAGCTTCGGGCATTAAACCTAAGTACAAATACTATGGCCAAGACATAAAAGTAATGAGTGTTAGAAATAAAAAATCTATTTGTTCCACTCTTTGTGTTCCTATAATTTCAAAATACATCAAATCAGACAAAGAATATTATTCAAGTGTAGTCAAAATTGAAAAAAAATTGCAAAAATTTGCTGATAACTTTTTGAAAGGTAAAGGATTTACTGCTTTAATTAAAGTTAATCCTTCAGAAGAAGGTAAACATGAAAAATATATTTTAGGTTTGGGTAGTTGCATTGAAGGTGGTGAAGAAGGAGTTGTTGGAAGAGGTAATTACTACAATGGGGTAATCTCTATCTTTAGGCCAAGTTCAGTCGAGGCTCCTTTTGGTAAAAATCCTTTGTATCATACTGGTAGAGTTTTAGCTTATATTTTAAATAAAATATCTGCTCGAATTTATACTGAAACTGGAATTAAAAATACTATTTTTGGTGTCACTAAGAATAGGCATTCCTTAATTCCACCATCTGATTTAATTTTATATGTTAATAAGAAAACAAAACAAAAGATAATTAAAAATATTATTAAAGAAGAAATGGGGAAAGATTATTTGCCTGAAATTTTAAAAACTAAAATTGTATATTAAATTATAAAAAATAATGAAAGAAAAATTCTCTTGCTCAATAGATTCAGCTGGAGGAAGAGTTGATTTTAATAGTAGTGTCGATTTGTTTGATTTATTTTCTAATAAAAATTATACTAAATACGTTCCAGAAATAATCGTTTCAAGAAAACCTTGCAATAATGGATATAAGGTTCATTATAACGAAAGCAATAAAAATACAATTAATTTCCAAGAAAAAGAGATCAAAATATCTTATCCTTGGGACATGATGAGGGAAGGTGAAGCTCTTGTCTATGCTGCTTATCCATTTATAGAACAACAACATCAAGCTAATCAAAGAGCTACTATCCATGCTAGTTGTGTAGAGGTAAACAAACAAGGTATTTTATTTCTTGGTGAATCTGGTTCAGGTAAAACTACTCTTGCCATAAAATTATGTCACCAATATGGAGCAAAACTTTTTTCAAATGATTTAGCAGTAGTTGGTTTAGATAAAGATCAACTTTATTGCTCTGGGGGAACAAAATTTTTTAATCTTCGTCGTGAATCAGTCGCTCGAAGCTTACCAAACCACCTATCTCTATTTCCTGATTCTAAACAAGATAGCTGGTCCCACAAAATAGTTGTAAAACCTAAAGATATTGATATAAAAGTAGGGAAAGGGAGAACTCCTCTCAAGCATATATTTAAAGTTCATGTCGACGAAACTAAAAAAGACCTTACTTCTCAATATACTGATAATTTACAAACAAAATTAAGCTTAAATGAAAATTTTACTAGATATATAAGGAATACAGTTACAGTTGTAATCCTTGGAAAAAATAACGAAATTGTAGCTTCTTTTCCGTCCATGGATAAGCCAGAATTTTCTACTTGGAGACAAAAAACTATTAATGATATCATAATTAAAAAATATAAAGCTCAATATTTATCTGGGTCTTCAGACAAAATGGTAGACTTAATAATCAGAAAATGTCATCAATAAATAAATTAGTGCAAAGTTTTAAAAATATAATTTCTACAATTAACAAAGAAATTCAATAATCTAAATTCTAACAGTATTTTTTACAAACAATTCTTTTCTTTTTTGCTAAACTTAATTAGTGACCAAACTAAAAACCAAATCATTATTAACAATCATTATTATCCTTCTCATCAGTATCGTCGCTATCTGGAGATTAAATCAAGGTCCCAAAAAAGTAGAAGCTGGTTGGTGGAATGAAAGTTGGGGTTACCGCAAAGCCATCACTCTCACTAATTCTGGCACTGGTCAAACTGATGTCTATGTCGCCATAACTATTGATACTTCCGACACTTCTCGTTTTCAAGCCGATGCTGGCGATATTAGATTTACCAAGCAAAATGGTGAATTACTCCCTTATTATATAGTCTCTGGTGCTGGGACTGCCTCTACTATTATTCATATTAATTTTGATATTTACCCCGCCGGTGCTAGCACTTTTTATCTATACTATGGCAATTCAAATGCTGACAACGGCTTCTCTGCTAGTGATTTCACCACCCAAGCATCCAACAGTTCAACTAATCTATTAGATGAAGAACTCTCCCCCGCACCGATTCTATATTGGAATTTTAATGAGGGAGAAGGAACAACTGCTTTTGATGGTTCATCAAATAATTTAAATGGAAGGTTAATTGGTGCTTCTTGGTCTGGAGAAAATTGTATTTCTTCTAATTGTATAAATATGAATGGATCTGGAAGTCCTAATATTTTTACTAAACACACCAACAATGAATTAATTGCTAATAATAGTTTTACTATTTCAGGGTGGGCATTACATCGTGATTATACTTATCCTAAATCAAATTTTATGATTAAAAAGTCAAATATTTGTTATCGTGATGGTGGTGAAAATGCTGGTTTTGATATAGGTCATGGATATAGGTCAACAGGGGTTGGAGTTTGGATTAGAGATATTAATAATAATTATAAAAATGAAACTTTAGACTTTAATAATGGATATAGACCACCCCAATTAATCAATCAATGGGTTTATTATACCTTTATTTTTGACCGAGAGGATGAAAAAATTAAAGCTTTTGTAAATGGAGTAAAACAAGATGACGAAATAAATATTTCAACTATCGGCAATATAGGAAATACGGCTCCATTTACTTTAGGAACAATGTATGGTTGGCAAACAGACGGTATGTTTGACGAAGTCAAAATATACAACTATGCTCGTAGCACTGACCAAATCAAACAAGATTATAATGCTGGTTTGGCCAGTATTAGTAGCCTAGAGGGTGGTAGTGTCAATGTTGGAGGAACACAAGTTAGAAATATAAAAGACAATCTCGTCGCCCATTATAAATTTGATGAGGGATATGGACGGGATATTAATAATTGGGGTAATCTTGGCAGTTCAATCAATGGTTATTTTGTAGGTAATACAACCCCTACTTGGACTACAGGAAAAATAGGCAAAGCTTTATCCTTCGATGGTCTAAACGCCCATTTTAATGTTTATAATCATAATGATTTAAGATCGAAAGATGATAAGTATCAAACAAAATCTGACTGTGAAGTGATTCTTCATCTTTATTTGAAAGA
>CAZSQT010000032.1:0-17877 GCA_964609295.1 uncultured Gammaproteobacteria bacterium
TGTCTTGATCTAAATTGTCATAATTTTGACGCAGATTGTAAACATCTTTGGTATCAAGAAGACTGGCCAAACCACCTTGACCAGCTACTTTTTGGTGTAATTCTTTTTGGGTAAATTTGCCAGAAAAACAAAGATCTATTAGAGATTGGGCAGGAATATAACCAGATCTCTCGGGAGTAAAAGGACCTTCGCCAGAAAGAGCATTTAAGACATTAACAGCTTTGCCTTTTTTGTGAGCGGCAAATGATGAGCCACCACCAAGATGAGCAATTAGTAAATTTAATTCTTCATAATTTTTACCTATACTTTGGGCATATTCGTGAGCAACTGCTTTTTGATTAAGACAATGCCAGGCTGAATAGCGTTTGATTTCTTTAAAGCCGGTAAGCTTGTGTCTAGGGTCTATCTCATCAGTAGTCACAGGGTTGGCAATGTATGAAGGAACTTTAAATTTGTCAGCAATATTTTTGGCAAGAGGAGCACCAAGATTGGAAGCATGCTGGGCTTGAGGACGATGGAGCAGATCATCAAGCATTTTTTGATTGATTTCATAAGTACCGCCACTAAGAGGGGGAAGCATACCTCCCCTACCAATAACAGCATCAAGGGAATCAATCTGTTTTTCTTGTAAAAATTTGAAGATTAGAGAAAGCCTATCCTCGAGGGAAGTTTTGTTGTCTAAATTGTGATCAAATTTGTGTTCAAACAAAGTCTGTTGATCATTAAAAAGAGCAATTTTGGTGGTGGTTGAACCAGGGTTTATGGCTAAAATTTTCATAGTTGTATTGATATAATAACTTAATATGAATAATTATGAAAGATTTTTATTAAAAATTAGTGGCGAAAGTTTGGGTAACAATAATAAAGTTTTGGATTTTGAAAAAATAGAAAAATTATCCAAAATAGTTATCGATATTTGGAAAAGCGACAAAAAAATAGCAATAGTCGTAGGTGGTGGTAATATCTTTAGGGGAAGGAATGGAAGAGAAAAAACTGATTCCGTTAATAATGATTTTATGGGAATGACGGCAACAGTAGTTAATGCTCTGGCTTTAGGGGGAGAGATTAAAAGATTGGGAGGAAAGGTAAAAATAATGTCAGCTTTGGCTGGCTATGGAGAAATGGAAATGTATCAAGCTAAAAAGGCAAAAGAATATTTGGAAGAAAATCATATCTTGGTCTTGGGTGGTGGATCAGGTAGACCAGGAATTACCACTGATACTACTTCGGCTCAAAGAGCAAAAGATTTGGATTGTCAGGTGATTTTAAAGGCAAGTACAGTCGATGGTGTTTATGACAAAGACCCCAAAATCTATCCTGAAGCAAAAAAATATGACAAATTAGGATTTAATGAAGCAATAGAAAAAAATTTGAAAATAATGGACAAAGAAGCTTTTGAAATATGCCGAGAAAATAATATTGAAATAATAGTTTTTAATTCTATTGATAATTTAAATATCAAGAAAATTATTAATGGAGAAACAATGGGGACAGTGGTTAGAAAATAAGATATAATACTTTTATGGATGAGATAAAATTTGATGATTTTGCCAAGGTTGAATTTAAAGTTGGTGAAATTAAAAAGTGTGAAAAAGTTGAAGAAAGTGAGAAATTATTGAGAATGGAAGTTGATTTTGGTGAAAAAACACTACGGGTAGTGTATGCTGGAATTGCTAAAAACTATAATCCAGATAATTTAATTGACCAAAAAACAGTTTTTGTAACTAATGTTAAACCAAGAAAAATTATGGGGGAATTGTCAGAGGCAATGATTTTTGCTGGTTCGAGCGAAGAAAAAATTTCAATTTTATTATTGGATAAAGATTTACCAGTGGGGGCTGAAGTTTATTGATATGGATTTTAAAAGTGTTTTTAATTTGAATTATGAGGGAAGGTTAGAACATCCTACTGATTTAAAATATGGAGATTATTCTACTAATATTGCCTTGGTAACAAACAGAAATCCTCAAGAAATAAAAACTGAGCTAGATAATATTTTGGATAAATCAGATATTGTAGAAAAGATTGAAATAGTTGGTAAATTTGTAAATATTTTTCTCAAAGATAAATATTTACTTAAAGAAGCAGAAAAAATAAATTATGAAATAGAGTTTAGGAATGAATTGGGTAAGCTAAATGATGGTAAGACAATGGTGATTGATTATAGTGCCCCCAATATTGCTAAACCTTTTGGAATTGGCCATCTAAGATCAACCAATATAGGTCAAGCAATTTATAATATTTATAAAATTTTGGGATGGAATTGTATTGGCGATAATCATATCGGTGATTTTGGGACTCAATTTGGTAAATTAATTGTGGCATTTTTAAAATGGGGAGACAAAAAGATTGAGAAAATGACCGTAACTGATTTGGAATCATTGTATGTAAAATTTCACAAAGAAGAAACACCGGAACTCTTGGAGGAAGCGAGAGAGTGGTTTGCTGAATTAGAAAAAGGAGATGAAGAGGCAAAAAAAATTTGGAAAAAGTGTGTTGATATTTCCATGATTGAATTTAACAAAATATATGAACTTTTGGATGTAAAAATTGATTACACTTTGGGTGAATCTTTTTATCAAGACAAAATGGGAGCAGTTATTAAGGAAATGATAGAAAAAGGATTAACCAAAGAGTCGCAAGGAGCCACAATTATCGAATTTGATAATGAAACAGTAGAATTAGTCAAAAAAGGTAATGAAACAACAACTTATTTTGATAGAGATATCGCTACTATTCGTTACCGACTAGATGAATGGAATCCAGATTTAATTATCTATGAGGTAGGAGCCGATCAAAGTCTTTATTTTCAACATGTTTTTGAAACAGTGGAAAGATTGGGTTGGATGAAAAAAGAACAAATGTATCATGTCGCCCATGGTCTAATCAGATGGAAAGATGGTAAATTTTCAACTAGACAAGGAAAAACAATTCACTTAATGGAAGTAATAGACAAAATGATGGAAATGGCTAAAAAAATTGCTCCAGAAAATGATGAGGAAACAATCAAAAAAATAGCTATTGGCGCATTAAAATTTAATGATTTATCTCAAGATCCCAAAAAAGATATTATTTTTGATTGGGATAAAATCATGGCCCTAGATGGAGATAGTGGTCCTTATCTACAATACACCTATGCCAGGGGTCAAAGTGTCTTGAGAAAAAGTGAAGTGAAAGAGCAAAAAAATATAGAGGCTGAAAATATAATTTTGGAAGAAAATGAAAAAAAAGTTTTTCGTGAAATATATAAATTTAAAGAAAAAATAATTGAAAGTGCAGGAAGGTTTAATCCTGGAGTATTGAGTGATTTTTTGTTATCTGTCGCCAGAGCTTACAATGAGTTTTATGCTAAAAATAAAATAATTGGACATGAAAGAGAAAATTTGAGGCTATTTATGACCAAATCAATCACTTCAACTATCAAATTAGGATTGGAACTTTTGGGTATAAAAACAGTGGAAAAGATGTAATTTATTTGAACAATTTTTTGTAAATTTCTTGGTAGTCTTCGACTGGGATAAATTTGATTTTTTTCTTAACTTCAGTGGGAATATCTACCAATGACTTTTTGCTTTCTTTGGGGATAAAAATAGTTTTGATACCAGCGGTTGCTCCGGCAATAGATTTTTCTTTGAGACCACCAATTTCCAAAACTTTACCACGAAGAGTAATTTCACCCGTCATGGCAACATCAGCAGGAATAGTTCGGTTACTCAAAGCAGAAACGAGAGCGGTAGTGATGGCACAACCAGCAGAGGGACCGTCTTTGGGAGTTGCTCCTTCGGGGACGTGGATATGAATATCAATTTTGTGAAAATCTTTGTCAATTTTAAATTTTTTGGCTTGAGATCGAACAAAAGATAGGGCCGCTTGACAAGACTCTTTCATAACACTCCCCAATTTTCCGGTTAAAATTAATTGTCCTTTGCCTGGCATAATATTAACTTCAATAAAAAGAATATCACCACCAACAGAAGTCCAAGCAAGGCCAGTACAAACACCGATTTGTCCATCTTTGTTTTTTAAGGTAGCAGAATATTTTTCTGGACCAAGATAATCTTGAATTATTTTTTTATCATTCAAATCAATAGTTTGTTTTTTGCTAATAATAATATTTTTGGCTACTTTTCTAAACAATTTTGAAATTGTTCTTTCTAACTCTCTAACACCAGCTTCACGAGTGTATTTATCCACAATATATTGTAGGGTTTCATCTTTGATAGCTTTGATGTTTTTGGGAATAAGACCATTTGATTTTAGTTCTTTTTGGATAAGATATTTTTTGGCAATATGAAATTTTTCGTCTTGAGTATAACTAGAAAAACGAATAATCTCTAATCTATCACGAAGAGCATGGGGAATAGAATAAAGGTCGTTACCAGTAAGAATAAAAAATACTTTAGAAAGGTCGAGAGGAAAATCTAGATAGTGATCAGCAAAAGAATTGTTTTGCTCTGGATCTAAAGCTTCAAGAAGAGCACTGGATGGATCTCCACGAAAATCAGAACCAATCTTATCAATTTCATCCAACATAAAAACAGGATTAAGAGAATTAGCATCCTTAAGTCCTTTAACAATTCTCCCCGGCATAGCACCAACATAAGTACGACGATGACCACGAATTTCAGCTTCGTCTCTAATTCCACCGACAGAAGCACGGACAAATTCTTTCCCCATCGCAGTAGCGATTGATTTGCCAATTGATGTTTTACCGACGCCAGGGGGTCCAATAAAACATAGAATATTAGGAACAGATTGATCTTCTATTTTATTTTTTTTATTTTTTTTATTTTTGAGATGTAAGACAGCTAAATACTCTAAAATTCTTTCTTTGACATCATTGAGTCCATAGTGATCTTTGTCTAAAATTTTTTTAGATTTTTTGATATTGATAGGATTAGAAGAATATTGACCCCAAGGTAATTCAACAACGGTTTCGAGATAAGTACGAACATAACTTGTCTCGGGAGACATGGGGCCCATTTCTAATAAGCGATTAAATTCTTTTTGACATTTTTTCTTAATATCTTCGGGCATAGGGGCTTTTTGGATTTTTGTCTCGAGTTCGCCAAATTCTGAGTCACTTTTTTTACCTAATTTTTTTAATTCTTTTTCAATCTGTCTTTTTCTTTCTTCTAAAACATTTCTTTTGATGGAAGAATTAAATTTGTCTTGAGTCTTTTTTTCTATCTCTATCTCTAATTGAGCAACTTTAATTTCTTTAACGAGGTATTCGGTAGCTAATTTGAGTCTTTGAGAAATAATTAAAGTTTCAAGCATTTGTTGTTTTTCTTTAAGACTGGCAGAAACAGAAAAGCAAGTTTGATCAGCCAAATCACTACTAGCAACACCAGTTGATAATTGCATCATGGCGGGTAAATCAAATTGACGACCCATAGAAAAAGCTTTTTTGAGTTGGCTTAAAAGGGCTTCGGCTGATTGTTGGATTTCAGATAAAGACTCAGTAATGACGGGAAGGTCGACAAATTCGGCTAAATATAAAGGGTTGTCGGCCACAAGATTGAGAATATTGACTCGAGAAATACCTTTGATAATCGCATGAACATTGCCATCGCTTTGACTAATATGCTCAACTCGAGCCAAAACTCCAACTCTATTTAAGTCAGCGAGGCTAGGTTTGTCGATACTAATCTTTTTTTGAGTAGTAACAATAATTAAGCGGTTAGTCTTGCCAAAAGCTTCTTGAACGGCAGTCACAGATTCTTTACGACCTACAAAAACAGTGGTTTCAACACTAGGAAATAAAACTAAATTACGCAGAGGTAAAAGAGGTAAAACCTTTTTTATCGGTTGAATTTGAGTTTGTTTTTGATTTTTATCGTTGACGGAATCAGTCATATTTAGCAGTCTACCATTTCCTTTGCTAACTGTCAATAGAAAAAGGTAAACGACGTTTATGATACGAGTTTTTACTCATTTTTTCAATAATTAATTTTGATTTTGAATTTATTTTTTGTTTTTTAAAATATTTTTCGATTTCATCGTAGGTTACCCCCATATCTTTTTCGTCAGTTTGATTGGGCCAAAGAGTAGCACTGGGAGATTTGTTTATAATATTTTGGGAAATATCAAGGTTTTTAGCTAATTTGTAGACTTGAGATTTGTATAAATGCATAATGGGTTCAAAATCACAGCCACCATCTCCAAATTTGGTAAAATAACCAACTAAATATTCGGACAAATTGGTAGTGCCACAAACAAAAGCATTGTGTTTGTTGGCATAGGCGTAAAGTATAGTCATACGAAAACGAGAGGCAATGTTGCCTAACACAAATTTTGATTTGCAATTAATTAAATTAGACAATGATTTGATGAGGGGAGAAATATCTTTTGTAATTAATTTTAATTTTAATTGTTTTGTGAGATTTTTTACATCTTTTAAATTATCACTATCTTTACCGTTAGGTAAATAAAGGGCAATAATATTTTTGGGCCTAAGAGATTTGGCTAAAAGACTGGCAACAACGGCAGAATCTATACCACCAGAAATACCAATAACCACCTTTGTGAATTTATTTTTTTGACAAAATTTTTGAATCTCTTTAATTATTTTTTTCATATAAGTGATTTTTTTTGATATATTTTATAATTTTTGTAGGTAAATAATAATGACAATCAAAACCTTTTTGAACGTTTTCTCTAATAAAAGTTGAACTGTCGTCTGAGTGAATAATTCCTTTGATAATAGTAAAATATTGTTTGTATTGAGGATAATATTTGGTAATTATTTTTTGGGCATTGTCTTGTCCCCTTTCGACAATAATGGGTTTGTATTTTTTTATAATTTCTTTATATTCGTACCAAGATTTAAGATTTAAAAGATTGTCAGAACCAATTAATAGGCGCAGTTTTTTTTGTTTAAGATTATTAAGGGTGGTTAGGGTTTTGGGCTGGGTTTTGGATTTTATCTCAATATCGGAAATTATAAAGGTAGAGTCTTTGATACTTTTTAGCATTTTAAGCCGATGAGTGGAAGGAACGAGACTCCATTTAGAATATTTATCAGAAACCGGAATAAAAATTATTTTAGCATTGTTAAAATATTGGGAAACATACTTGGCAATAGCAAAATGAGTATAAGTAGGAGGATTAAAACAACCAGGAAAAGCGATATACATAGTGACATTATACATCAAATCCTTCTCCCCTTCGGGGTTTCTCCCTTTGACAAAAGGGAGACTCAATTAGTTACTCTTTTATAGTATAATACATATAATGAAAAAATATGGAACTGTGGCGATAATGGGTCGACCAAATACAGGTAAATCAACACTTTTGAATACTTTAATGAATCAAAAAGTAGCGATTACTTCTCCCCTGCCTCAAACAACTCGCAAAAATGTGTCTGTGAGATATGAAGATGAAAAAGGAATAATCGATTTTGTTGATACACCAGGGATTATCAATAAGGTTGAAGATTCTATCGGCAAAAGAGTTAATATGGAGGCACCAAAGGCTCTGGGTGCCGTAGATGTAATTATATGTCTCGTTGATATTTCACGCGAAAAAACTGACGAGGAAAATAAGGTAATTGGAATAATTAGAAAATCTGATGCTAAGAAAATTTTGGTTTATAATAAAATTGATAAAGCAATTGGCTCAAAAGATCATTTAGCTGAATATAATTATTTGGAAGATGAATTTGATAAAGTTATTTCTATTTCGGCAATAAAAAACAAAAATGTTAAATCCTTAATTAATCTAATTATGGATTTTTTGAAGGAAGGAAAGCCAAAATATGCTAAAGGTGAGATGAAAATACCAATGACATCCAAAGAGTTTATTGCTGAAATTATTAGAGAAAAGGCTTATTTATTTTTGAGAAAAGAAATCCCCTATTCTATTTTTACAAGAGTAACTGAAGTGGAAGACAAAAAAGATATAGTTGTGATTAAGGCAGAAGTTTTGACTAATAACGACAGATATAAAAAAATGATTATTGGAAGACAGGGTAAAAAAATTAAAGAAATTGGTTACAACGCTAGAAAAGAATTAGAATTAATGTCGGGCCGAAAAATTTATTTAGAATTGATAGTCCGAGTAGATAAGCACTGGACTGAAAGTTTTTCTTGAAATTTTTTGAGAGAATTGTCGTCAATAATAGAAAGAAAAAAATCAACCTTAATTTCTTTTTTGATTTTTGTCATATCTGCTTCATTTAAAAGATCAGATTTGGTAATCGCAATAATCTCTTTTTTTTGAGCTAATTTTGAAGAATAGGATTCTATTTCGCTTCTAATAGTTTGATAATCTTTGGTAAAATCAGTAGATTCAGCTGATAAGCAATGGACCAGTAACTGGTTTCTTTCAATATGTTTTAAAAATTTAATACCAAGACCTTTACCAAAAGCCGCCCCTTCAATAAGGCCAGGAATATCGGCGATAATATCACCAGAAGGTAAAACACCGAGATTTGGCTCTAAGGTAGTAAAACGATAATTAGCTACTTTGGCATTAGCATTGGTAATTTCATTTAAAAGACTGGTTTTACCAACATTGGGTAGACCAACAAGACCAATTTGGGCAATTAATTTTAATTGTATAAATAATTTTTTTTCTTGAGTAATAAAACCTTTTTCTGCTTCTTTAGGAGTAGTATTAATCGATGAACGAAGAGCAAAATTACCACGACCTCCACGACCTCCTTTGGCAATTAATTCTTTTTGATTGGGCTCAATAAACTCGATAGAAGTACCATTATCATAATGGACAATGGTCCCGACAGGAACTTCCAATATTAAATCAGATCCTTTTTTGCCTGTGGAATTTTGATCACCACCACCTCTACCATCTTCTGCTTTAAAAACCTTGGTATGGCGAAATTGTTCTAATCTAGAGAAATCATTAACGGCAACGAAATAAATATCACCACCATCACCACCATCACCACCATCAGGACCACCTTTTAAGACTTGACGATTACTTTTAAAGTGAACCTTACCATTGCCACCATTACCGGCTTTAATAGTGATATAGGCTTCATCAATTAACATGGTTAGTGGTTAGTATTTGTTGACGGCATCAAGATAATCTTGTTTTTGACGAAAACCAACAATATTTTCTTTTAGCTCACCATTTACAAAAAGTAAAACTGCAGGAATTCCCGAAATTTGATATTGACCAGATAGTTGTTGTTCTTCATCAACGTTTATTTTGACAACCTTAGCCTTGCCTTCAAGTTCGCCAGCCAATTCTTCCATTACTGGACCCAGCATTTGACAAGGACCGCACCAAGGAGCCCAAAAATCAACTAATACTTTGCCTTTATAATCAAGGACTTCTGTTTTGAAATTATCTTTGTTTAAATTTTGCATAATTATTTATCCTCCTTAACTAGTTTAGCAGAATAGATGATTTTAAAAAATCCTCCATCTGGAGAAGGTATTTGGTTGGTACCAGAAAGATTAACATATTGGGCTAAATAGTCTGAAAGGGCAGTTTTTATCTCCTTAATCTGGTATTGATAATCTTTAATTTTTTCAACTAAATCTTTGGTTTCTGGCTTAACAAGTAATTTTTGTTTGGCAATTTTCTTTTCTTTATTTAATTTGGCAATTTCTTCGGAAAATTTTTGATATTCATCATCCTTTTCCAAAATAGAATTAAACATTTGTTTGTATTGTTTAATTTCACTGGTGATATTTTCCAGTTTTAATTGATAGTTGCTAACCAATGATTCAATATTGGTTAGATTGTTGACGGTGTTGTTGTTATCGTTATCCATAATTCTTTCACTTTAGCAGTTTAGGAAGTCTTCTTCAAGATTCAAAAAATCTTTTATGGAATTAACTTGAACAATTTTACTTCTCAATTTTTTAGCATTGGGTAATCCTGAGGCATAAAGCAAAAAATGTTTTCTCATAGAGTCAAATCTTCTTTGAGGAAAAATTTCTTGGAAATATTGAGCGTGAAGCAAGGCAGTTTCAAATTTTTCTTTAGGGCTAGGTGAGTGATTGCAAAAAACCCAAGGATTGCCCATAGCAGCCCGACCAATCAAAACACCATTAACACCATATTTTTGACAATATTCTTCTCCTTGTTGGCGAGAATTTATATCACCATTGCCCAAAAGAGGAATATTGGCTTTTTGACAATAAGTAGAAGCTTTGGCAATCTCTTCCCAATCAGCTTGACCACTATAACCTTGTTTGAGAGTGCGACCATGAAGAGCAATCATATCGACACCACAATCAATTAAAAAAGGAATCCAGCTGTCTACAACAGATTGGTCAATGCCTATTCTGGTTTTGACAGAAACTGAATAATTTTTGGGTATATTTTTTTTGACTGCTTTGATTATTTTTTTGACTAATTCTGGTTTTTCAATTAAGGCAGCTCCAGATCCATGTCGAGTCACTTGCTTGGCAGGACAACCAAGATTAATATCAACTCCATCAAAACCTAATTGATGAATAAGTTGAGCTGATTCTCCAAAACTCTCTGGAGTTTTACCAAATAATTGTGCCAAAATTGGCCTTTCTTGAGGTGAAAATTTTAAAACTTGAAGAAGTTTTTTGGCTTTGTGAGAGAGACCTTCGGCGGAAACAAATTCAGTATAAATTAAATCAGGTTTGGCAATTTGACATTGGACTTGACGGAAAGCAGCATCAGTCACTCCATCCATTGGAGAGAGACCTATGCAAGAATTTTTAATCATATTTTAATTCTTTTTTTTACTTCTTGAGGCGAATTTTTTACCAATTCGAGCTCCAAATTTTTGAGATTTATAAACTGAAGGACGAATATGCTTGGTAGAAATTGGAATATTGGGCTTGGTTTTGATTTTTTGAATTTTTTCAGTTGGTTTGAATTTATCTTCACTAAGAGGAGCTGGATCGGCCTTGGCAAAATCAACAATAATTGCCATATCCTTAACTTGATGTTTGTGAAGATTTTCTTTGGCAAGAACAGCTTCATTTACTGTTTCAAACTCGACATAACCCATACCACGACTTCTTCCCCAATGATTGCGAATAATCCTAACATCAATCACTTTACCATAAGGAATAAATAATTTTAAAAGTTCACTCTCACTGTAGCGATAAGGCAAACTACCGACAAAAAGTCTTTTACTAGTTGATTTCATAAAATTCTGTTTCTCCTTTTGGATTAGTAAATCTTAAAGCTAATTGTTCTGGAAAATCTTGCTTCACTTCAAAAATAACAGCGGTGTGAACCCAATCGGGACTATCCATACTTATTTTGGACAATTCATACATATTGTTTTTGCTAGTATAAATATCAGAAAAATAGGTAGTTTCAATTTGAGATAAATTATTTTTTGCATCAATTAAAACAAATTGGGGTGAAGGATAATCACCTATTTGATTGAAAGTAAAAGGTCGACCTACATTTTGTGAATTACCTTTGATAGATATTTCAGCCAAAACAAGCTTGTAACCCTCTTGGGCGACACGATCATCAATGCTAGCAAGCTTCTTTATAGATTTAGCTTTAAAATCAGCTTCACCAACGCCTTCGGGCTCATAAGTTTTGTAATTAACCTTAAACTCTTCATTGAATTTTTTAGTCTGAGTAATGTTGATATCTACTTTGGCTAATTTGTCAGTATAGGTATTAAACTCAGAAAAATCTTCTTCGACAACAGGATTGTCCTCTTGATTGTCATTTTGGACTTGATCAATTTTTTGATTTTTACAAGAATAAAGAAAAAAAGAGCTAACAAAGACAATTAAGAAAGAAAGTAAAATTTTTTTATTTGCCATATGAGTATTATAATAGATTTTATGCTAAATTACGAAAAGTTAATTGTAGGGCAAATGAGGACAAATTGTTATTTGGTCTGGAATGAAGATAAAGAGGCGGTAGTTATTGATCCTGGTGATGAAGGAGAATTTATATCTGAAGAGATAGAAAGAAGACAATTAAAATTAATTGGAATATTGTTAACTCATAAACATTTTGACCATGTCGGAGCAGTAAAATATTTACAGTTAATTTATAAAATTCCTATACTAAATCCCTCTCCCCGCCGTTGCGGGGTTTCTCCCTTTAAGGAAAGGGAGATTAATAATATATTTGATTTTGAGGTGATTAAAACCCCCGGACATACTAAGGATAGTGTGTGTTTTTATAGTCCTTCACTAGGGGTGGTTTTTAGCGGGGATACACTTTTTAAAGATTTGCCGACAAGAAATGAAGATTTGACTAGTATTAAAAAACTTATGAAATTACCGGAGGAAACAATAGTATTGGCGGGTCATGATGAGGATACGACGATAGGAGTGGAAAAATTAAGATATCTATGATATAATATATTATTATGAGTAAAGAAACTACTCCTGCAAAAAATGCAGAACTTCAAAAAAAAGAGGGCTCGCTGGAATTATTTTTTGTTGTTGATTCAACTAACAGAGAAGAAATAGTAGTTAAAGCTCGTGACATCTCAAAATCGGGTGATACTTGTGTAATCTCTGTCCCTCCCAATCTCGAAGAACAAATATCAAATCCTAATTTTTCAATTTTACTTAAAACTATATTGACCAATATAGAAGGAGAGTTTAGAAATGATAGTATAGTGGCTGCTATTGAAGATGCAAACAAAGATTCATTTGGTTGGTATTCATGTGTGATGGAAGAAATTAAATATAATGTGAATAAATATTTTTTAAATAAAAAAATATTTGATAATATTTTTGGTGATGAAGATCTAAAAAAATCATTAAACGGCATTACTATGGACACTAAGGGATTTTTTGAAACTTTACCATCAACAGTTGATAACCCCGATTTATGGAAAACTAAAGTATTTGGGCTTGAAGATGATTTCATTGAAAAAAAAGAACGTAAATCCACATCTTTAAATAAGAGAGTTTTTCCAAAAATTAAAATTAGTTTTTTGGATGAAGGTGATTTTATTATTTTGCATCGTAATACTGAAAGATGGTACAAATTACTTGAAAATGTTTTTGCACCAGATTTAAGAAATGGTATTTTTCCATTTTTTTTATCACCCGACAAAAATGATGTACAAGAAATGATAAATTATCATAAAGAATCAGAAAAAGGAAAAATTAAATTATCAAAAAAGTTGATTGAAAATTTTGTATGGCCAAATGCAACTTATGCTGTTGATAGTAAGGCAAACTCATGGCCTTGTCCAAATATGGTTATAGGTGAAAATGAGAGCGTGACAAGTAAATATATAGAATATTTAGAAAGACGGTTTTTTGATAAAAATTATTTTGAATTATTAAATTCACAAAAAGATAAAATTGATTCGCAGTATCATAAAAAAAATAAAGAATTAAAAAAAGGACTTAAAGATAAATTTATTCCGGTTTTTCCTATACAATTAGGGGTTGAAAATAAAAATAGTCATGATATATCAGGTTTTAATTTACCAAAAGCAATGGAGAGTGGAGTGGTAGCAATAGTGCCACAGGATACACCTGAAAATTATAAAAAATTATTATCGATAGTTTTGAAGAATTATCTTGGTATGTATATACTAGATCAATCAACCGTAACTCCTCCCGATAGGGCCATACGGGCAATTAACAGTATAAGATATAATTATAAAATAAAATCATTAGAAGAAAAAAAGATCTATCAAGGATTTTTAGATTGGTTGAAAAATTTTAAAATTGATTTTTTAAAATTACCTGAAAATCAGAATATAATAGAAGAAGAAACATTGGATTTTGATGAACTTTGTAAAAAAAATTCTGATTTAAACACCCCTAAGTGTTAATTTAGGATATTTTATTGGGAGAAAATGTGTTTTTTAGACGAAGACTAAGATAATAAGGCTAACAAGAATCTAGGCGGTATGATTTTTGAGATTTTCGATAGTTTCATCAAAATTGTTGATGTTGTCTTCTTTGATGCTTTCAAGTAATTCGATAACTAACTCACTCATGTATACTTGGACTTTTTGAGCTTGCTCGGGGTTTAATTTAAGATCAGTAATGAGTTCATCTATAGTTTTCATACTCTTTATTATAACCCGAAAACCATTTTTATTCCTTTTTTGGTAGAATTGTCTTATATGCAAAACAAATTATATTTATTTTTATTTTCTTTTTTGTTAATTTTTTCGATAATTTTTATGTTTGCTTTTGGAAACAATGAAGAAAGCACAAGCGAGGAATTTGTTTTTGATAATTTACCTCACGAGTCAGAAATAATCTTGTATTACACTAATGATAATTGTCCAGATTGTGAAGAAATCAAAGATTGGATTGTTCAAAATCAAGCAGATGAAAAAATAGAAATAATTCAAAAAGAAGTAGAACAAAATCAAGAAAATATTGAGCAACTGGTAGCTGTAGCTCAAAGTTGTGGAATCAAAGAAGGCCTTAGCGTTCCCTTTGTTTATGGAGATGGTAATTGCTTGATGGAAAACTCTGAAATAATTAATTATTTTGAAAACAAAATAGGAGAAAAATAAGTTGAAATACGCATTTGTTTTAGGTACCAATCATTCTCTTTGTAAAGTGGAAATTGTTACTGTTTTAAAAAATAAAGATATAAAATTTGAAGTCTTGGCAGCATCAGAAGAAATCTTATTGCTAGAAATTGAAAGTGAAATAACTCTTGATATTAATGATTTTGGTAGTACGGCAAAAATTATTAAAATAATTAAAGAAATTGATTATCAAGATTTAGTTAAAGAAGAAATCATAGGAAGAGATTTGGAGAATTGGGTGGATTCCACACTCAAAAATCTAACTTATGGTATTTCAATTTATAACGGTGGAGGAAAATTTAAACAATTAAATGAACTCTTTTATTTATCTTTTAAATTGAGTCAAAAAATTAAAGAAGAATTAAGGTCTTGGGGAATCAAAAGTGGTTGCTTGGCAATAAAAGAGAGAGCTTTGTCGACAGTTTCTGTTAATATAAATTTGTTGAAGAAATCAGGCACAGAATTTGTTTTTATTTCGGGTAAAGATAAGGTTTGGAGTGGAAAAACAATATCAGTACAAGATTATGAGGGTTATTCTAAAAGAGATTATGGCCGACCAGCTAGAGATGACAAGTCAGGGATGACACCGCCAAAATTAGCTAAAATCATGATAAATTTAGCCGATCAGACACGCGAATCCTTTGTCGCTGATCCTTTTTGTGGTAGTGGAACTTTTTTGGGAGAAATGATTTTGCTAGGTTTTAATAAAATTTGGGGAAGTGATATTTCAACTAAAGCAATAGGTGATAGTAAGCAAAATATTGATTGGTTAATGGAAGAATTTAAGATAGATAAAGATAAAATTGATTTACAAATTAGGGTTGAAGATGCGACAGAAATTAGTAAAAAGATAGGCCTTAAACAAGTTAATGCTATTGTGTGTGAACCTTATTTGGGTTCTAACAAATTGAGATCATTTAATGAAAGAAAAATAGAAAATGAAATCAAATATATTGAAGATTTGTATCTTAAAACTTTTTTAGAATTTAAAAAAATTCTAAAATATGATGGAAAGATAGTGATTATATTCCCTGTTATTAACTATAAGGGTAAAAATTTTCATTTAAATATTTTGGGGAAAATAAGAGAGCTTGGCTTTCACCAAAGTGATTATTGCGAAAAACAAGATAAGCTTGGTTTAAATCTGACCAAAAGAAAAACTATAGTTTATTATCGACCCAAACAAACTGTTATTCGGGAAATTCTTATTTTTAGTTTATAATGAAGGGATGGCGTATTATTTTTTTGTCAGCTTTTGCAAAAGTTTTAGGAAAAACAGTCTAAAAATTTCTATTTACAATTTGTTGATTGCTTGTGTATTTATTCATTTTTGTAGGGATGTATTGCAAGTTTTTGGTTTTGATTTTTGGTTAACGGAAATTGGGCACGAATTTGGTCTACATGTTTCAAACATCATATTATCTTCAATTAATTTAACTTATAGTAAGTGGAGCGAGTTACCTTTGATTATTATGGAGTTAATTTTAATCCGTAAGATGATAAAACATCGTAAAGAAATAATTAAAATCTTTGGTTATTATGAAAAAATGTGGCAATGCTTTTTTATTGATTATTTTTATCTTTTTGAGACATTATATTTGATACCCTTAGAAGACTATCAAAAGTCCCTGCATCTTCCCACAACCCATCAAAAATATTTACTTTGAGTTGCTTTTTTTTGAGATAGATATTGTTTAATTCGGTTATTTCTATTTCATTTCTGCCCGAAGGTTTGAGATTTTGGGCGTATTTAACAACACGATTGTCGTAAGTATAAAGACCAACAACAGCATAATTACTTTTTGGCTTTAGGGGTTTTTCTTCTATAGAAACAGCTTTCATTTTGTCATTAAATTCAACAACACCAAAACGCTCTGGATCATCAACTTTTTTGGCAAAAACCATACCACCTTTTTTGAAAGATTTAATTTCTTTACTAAAGTCGCCATCAAAAATATTGTCACCCAAAATCATAGTTACATTGTCATCACCGATAAATTCTTTACCAATAATAAAGGATTCAGCAATACCACGAGGCTCCATCTGGACAGCATAGCTAAAACGAACACCAAATTCTTTACCATCATTTAGGAGATTTAAAAAATGACCAGAATAATCAGGGGCGATAATAATCAAGATATCTTTAATACCAGCCTTGATAAGGGTCTCGATAGGATAATAAATCATGGGTTTGTTGTAAACAGGCAGCAATTGCTTACTAGTAATATTGGTTAAAGGTCTAAGTCTGGTAGCTTTGCCACCAGCCAAAACAATTCCTTTCATATTTGTCATAATTTATTATTGTATCAGAAATAAGAGGACTTGACAAAAGACCTATAATATGATATAATTAGTTATGGAATCAATAAGTAGATGTCCAGCAAAAGAAGGTGAAATTAGACGAGAAGATAGGGCTTTTGGTCATTATAACGATAGTTTTAAATTGTATTTTTTAAAAAAAATAGAAATTTATCAATACCCAGATGGTCCAATTAAAGTAAAATTTAAAAATAGTATTGACCAAGAAGGTTTTGATGTTCTTAAATATGATGTTTTTTTGAACAATAATCAAAATCCAAAAGATAGATTTTTTACCAAAGAAGAATTGATAACTGATTTTTTTACCAAGATTAACGAAATAGAGAGTGCAACAAGGATAGAATCTTTGAGTCGAAGTGCTTTTTGGGATTTGGGTAGAAAAGAAATGAGTGAATTTTTTGTCAATAATTGGAAAAAAAATCAAGAAACTTGGCCGACAACAATCCAGATTATTAATGATGTTGATAACATAAATAAAAATTTTGAAACTAACAAAATCGTGAAAATAAAAACAGCAGATATAATTAGGGGTGATTTTGAATTTTCTTTTTCCAAATAACTTTGTTGTAGATAAACCAGTTGTAAGGCATAACCAAAAATAAAATAATGAAAGGTAATGAAATTTGTCGATAGGCTGGACCAAAAGTATTAACAACAATAGAGCCAACAACACTCTGGATAATGAGGGCCCCAATCGAAGTAAAATTGAAGCTTAAAAATTTATGAACCAAAGCCTTGCCGGTGATAGTATCTGATTTGAAAGTCCAAATATTATTTAAGATAAAATTGCTAATAATCGCCATTTCGGTGGCAAAAATCCAAATTAAAATTTCTAAAGAAAAAACTTTGGCAAAAACATGTAAAAAGCTAGCATTGACTAGATAGCCAATAAAGCCAACGGTGCCAAATTTAATAAATTTTTGAGTAGTGGCGTCAAACCAACGAAGCAAGAAAGCGACTCTAAAAATATCTTTGGCGGTGCTAGCTTCGATTTTGGATTCACCAGCATTACGAACGTTGAATTGAAGTGGTATTTCTTTAAATTTTGCTCCCATTTGTAAAATTTCATAAAGAAGTTGGAGCTTATAACCAAAACTTTTGGTCAA
>CAZSQT010000033.1:0-3481 GCA_964609295.1 uncultured Gammaproteobacteria bacterium
CCCTTAGCTTCAGGTAAATATCTGATAATTCCGGAAAAAGATACTTTTGCTTTTGACAGAGTTGAAATAGATTTGGAAGGGAAAATAGTCCAACCTATCAAAATACAATCGAACTCTTAATTTCAAATTTTTATAATTTAGGTTATTATTAGATAATGCCAAATGATTTACTGAAAACTGCCATTACAGGAACAACCCAAGACCATCTATTAATAGAAGATATTGTTGACGATGTTGTAATTCAAAAAGATGGCTCTTGCTGTAGTGTTTTACAAATTGCTTCCGTTAATTTTGATTTATTATCCGAAAAAGAACAATCAGCTTTGATTTATGCTTATTCAAATATTTTAAATTCTTTGAATTTTACAGTTCAAATTTTGATCAGGACGACAACTAAAGATATTAGCAATTATGTTAAAAACTTGAGAAAGGCTGAAGCAGAAGAATCTAGTCCAGTGCTAAAAGAAAGAATCAAAAAATATCAAAAATTTATTGAAGAAATAGTCAAAAAACACGATATTTTATCAAAGTCTTTTTATATAGTCATTCCTTTTAGCCCCCTAGAAATGGGATTAGGAGAAGCACAAAAGCAAATTAGTTCTTCCTTACTCTCAACAGTTAAAAAAACAAAGGACAACCCTTATTCTAAAGAATATATTTTGGAAAAGGCAAAAGCAAATTTAGCCCCAAAGATAGATCACTTACTAAGACTTTTTTCTAGACTGGGACTGGAAATATCAATTATGGAAACTAAACAGTTAATCAATTTATTTTATGGTATTTATAACCCAGAGACAGCTGGAGTTCAAAAAGTTAAATCTTTATCTTATGGAACGCCGATAGTTACGGCTAAAATCTAATGAATATTTTATCTAAAATTATCAAGAAAGACAAAAAAAATGAGACTACTCAAAATGAGAAGAAAGAGAGAAATGTTTCTGAAGGGATAGTTTCAACCAAAGACATAATTGCTCCAGGCTCGATAGAGGTAGATTTTAATAATGTAAGAATTGATAATCGTTACTACAGGACTTTATTTGTGGCGTCTTATCCACGATTTGTGGGTATAAATTGGCTTTCTTCATTGATTAATTTTGATTCTTCTCTCGATATTTCGATGTTTATTTATCCAACTGATGGAAAACAAATTTTGGATGATTTACGAAGAAAAATTACAGAAATGGAAGCGGAAATTAACACTAATGTCCAAAAAGGAAAAATGGCTGATCCGGCTACTCAGGCAAAACTAGAAGATGCGATGAATTTACAAGAAGATTTGGTAAAAGGACAAGAAAGATTTTTTCAATTTGGGTTGTATATTACTATTTCAGGAGAATCAATTGCCGAATTAGATAGGATTAATAAAAATTTGGAAGCAAGCTTGGGTTCGTTGATGATAATCACAAAAAAAGCTACTTTACAAATGGAAGATGGTTTTAAGACGACTCTCCCTCTTTGTAAAGATAAACTAAATATTTCAAGAAACATGGATACAACTTCTTTGGCGACAACTTTTCCTTTTGTTTCAAGTGATTTGTCCGACGATAAGGGAATAATGTATGGTATTAATGAACACAATGGCTCACTAGTTATCTTTGATAGATTTAGTATGCCAAATTATAATTCAATTGTTTTGGCAACAGCAGGGGCAGGAAAATCTTATTTGGTTAAGCTAGAGTCTATTAGATCACTAATGTTTGGAGCAGAAATAATTATTATAGACCCAGAAAACGAGTATAAGGATTTGTGCGAAGCTTATGGTGGTCAGTATGTTGCTTTTGGCTATAATGAAGCTTCAAAAATCAATCCCATGGATTTATCTTTAACAAAAGAGGAAGGAGAAAATGCTTTAAACTCTAAGGTTTTAACATTACACCAACTTTTTAAGGTAATGTTGGGTAAAATGGCTCCGATAGAAGATTCTATTTTGGATAAAGCAATCATGGAAGCTTATAAATCTAAGGGTATTTCTCAAGATATAGAAACGCAAAAAAAGGATGCACCTTTGTTTGAAGATTTGTATAAGATTTTATTGGGAAATGAGGATGAAAAATCTAAAAGTTTAGCGGCAAGATTAGAAAAATATATTAAAGGTTCTTTTGCAGGAATTTTTAATCAAAAAACAAATATTAATTTAAAAAATAATTTCGTAGTTTTTGGAATTAAAAATCTAGAAGAATCACTGAGACCTGTGGCCATGCAAATTATTTTGGACTATATTTGGACGATAGTTAAAAAAACACTTAAAAAAAGGATTTTAGTGGTTGATGAAGCTTGGTATCTAATGCAATACAAAGATAGTGCTGAGTTTTTGAGGGGGATTGTCAAAAGAGGAAGAAAATATTATCTGGGAGTAACCACCATAACTCAAGATGTGGATGATTTTTTAAAAACTTCTTATGGTAAAGAAATAATTACTAATAGTTCAATTCAAATTTTGTTAAAACAACATTCAGCAGCAATTAATTTGATAGGAGAAACTTTTTATTTATCGCAGGGAGAGAGGCAACTGTTGTTAAGTGCTGATAAGGGTGAGGGGATATTTTTTGCTGACCCTAATCACGTGGCGATTAGGGTTATTGCTTCTGAGGAAGAAAATAAGCTAATTACTTCAGACCCAGAAGAAATTTTAAGAATGAAAAAGAAAAATGATGAGATTGTAGCTTCAATCAAAACTGAACCAAAAAAAACAGTTGAAACAGTTAAGACAGACAAAATTACCAATTCTGTTAAAGAAACAAAGCCACCTGAACCGATGAAGCCACCTGAACCGATAGAAAAAATCGAACCTGTAAAAATGCCTGAGCCTGTAAAGTCAGCAGAACCAATAAAAGTTCCCGAAGTAAATGAAAAAACAGAAGAAGAAGTGGTAATTCCTATTTTGCAAAGAAGAATCAATGAAATGGAAAATAAAAACAAGGAAGAAACAACAAAGTTTCAACAAGAAAGAGAAAAAGAAATACAACAAAAAGAAGAAGAAAAAAAGAATTTTGATACAAAATTTAAAGAGCTTTTTAAGGGAATGAATGAAATAAAAAATGACCAAAAGACAGAGGAAAAACAAAGTGAAGAATCAAACAAGAAAGAACCTGTTTTTGTAAAACAAGAAGTAAATATTCCTCAACCACCGCAACTACAAAAAAAACCACAGCCAGTGTTTGAACAAAAGGATGAAAAGCAAATAAAATCAATCCCTTTTGCTAAGATTCCTTTGGAGAAAAAACCTGTTGATGTTAAAACAGGAAAATTAGTGGAAGAAACTAAAAAAGATGAACAAAAGAAAACTGATTATGATGATCTTTTTGGAAATGGAATTGTTTAGAATATCATTTAAAAAATGAAGATAGATTTAAAAAAAATTCAAGATTTACAAAAAAGTGGTCAAAAATATAATAGAAATGACATAGCGATTTCTGGTTGCTTGTTGATGTTAAAAGTGGAAGGATACGATGTTTCTTTTATTAACAGCTATGACGATCTT
>CAZSQT010000034.1:0-38550 GCA_964609295.1 uncultured Gammaproteobacteria bacterium
TCAAAGAATTGGATATTTAAATCAAAGCTAATTCTAATGAATGGCGTGTTTCAGTAAGTGGTGGTAGGATTAGTGTTCAAGTTTCTCAAACAAGCACCATAAAACCTGGAACAACAAATTCTTCAAATAAAAACATTTTTACCTCTATTCCTAAATCTCTTTGGCAAACTTTAAAATCTTGGTTTAAATAAAATATCTATATTTCAAATATACTTATATCGAGATAATTTTATATGTGGTAAGGTAGCTGAGATTATTATCAAAATTGCTCCCAAAACCATTCCAATAGTCATTGTCTCTCCAAACAATATCATCCCCAAAATTATTCCAAAAATTATTTCTGTTGTCCCAAGTAAACTAGCCACACTAGCATCAAAATATTTATAACCTTTTATTGCTACCCAATTTGCCAATAAAAATGCTGTTGAATAACCTAGTTGTGCCAACCATGGTTTTACTTCACTTATGTTTGGAATAGCATCTTTCAAAAAGATACTTATTATTCCATTAACTACAAATCCCAAAACTAAATACCAAGTCATTACTTGAAATTCATGGTATTCCCCAGTTGTTTTTTTAGGTAAAATTACACCGGCACTTCCCATAAATCCAGCCAAAATTGTCATTAGTGCTGGAAAAATTTGATTTGGTTTTAAGTCAAATTTATAAATTACAAGCATTCCTAAAATTGCCAAAAGCAAACTAAACATAATTTTGGGAGTAATTTTTTCATTAAACACAAATTTTCCCCAGACATAACCACCAGTTACTAGTCCAGTATAAAAAAGCATGACTGCCGTACCAATATCAAGGTGTTTAAATCCAAAATAATAGGGTGCTTGATTCAAACCTCCTGCGAAAGCTATTGCCAATAACCAAGGGATATCACTTTTAACTATTGGTTTAAAAATTTTCCATTTCCAATTTATTATTAATACTAGTAATAATAAAAATAAATATCTGGTCCATGCTTGAGAAAAATCTCCAAAAGTAGAAGCCATAAGTCTTGACCAAACACCATAACTGGCATAAAAAAATGCCGAACTCAAAACTAATGTTAAGCCTGTTTTTTTATTCATAGTTTGATTTTATACTAAATTATATTATAATAATAGTTGATGTCCATAAATACAGACAACTTAACAAGTTTACTTAAACCATTTGGTTTAAGTAATGAAGAATCTCAAATTTATCTAGATTTAGTTGAAAAAAAGGTATCTACAGCTTTGAAATTAAGCAGGCATTCTGGTATTAGTAGAACAAAAGTGTATCGTATTTTGGACAAACTTATTGAAAAAGAATTAGTCACTCAACAATTAGACAGCTCTGGTTTTAAATTTGTTGCCAATGATCCTTCTCAAATAGAATTGTTATTAAGCAAAAAAGAAAGTGAGCTAATATCTTTACGCAATTCTTTGCCTCAAATTATTGATTTGTTAAAATCAAAAAGTGGTACTGGTGTTCCAGGCTCAAAAATATTTTACTACCAAGGACAAAGGGGTTTGTCTCAAATTAATTGGAATTTATTAAATGCCAAAGGCGAATTTTTAAGCTACGAAATATCTACTGCCGAAGCTTATTTGCCGGTAGCTGAAGCAGAAAAATTGAGACAAGCTCTGGTCGACAAAAAAATAATGACCAAAACTTTGACCAACAATAAGAACTATGAAATAGTAACCAAAATAACAGATTACACAAATAGATTTTGCCCTATTAAATATATTCCTAAAGAAATTATAAATATCAAAGCCGATATTTTTATTTACAACGATGTCTTTGCTATGTGCCATTATCTTGGAGGCAAAGACGTTTTTTGTTTTGAAATGCATAATCAGCAATTAGCCGACATGCAACGCGAAATATTCAATAATCTATGGAAACAATCAAAACCTGTTAAAATTCATAATGATGCCTAACATTCCAACTGAAATTTCAATCGTTTTAGAAAAAATCTTTAACGAGATCAAAAAACATGCATCGAGAATTTTACCAAATCGGCTTTTCATGGTTTCATGACTTTAATTATTCATGTCGAACAAATTAGAAACAACAACGCTCCTCTCGATGTTTCTAAACTCTACAAAAACATTTCATTTTTAAATTTTGTCAGGAATGAAATTCAAAAATAATATTTATTTCTCCTTTTATGGTATAATAATCCATATTATTTTAATCAACAAAGATTGGGGACGGCAAGTCTCCATTTTTTTTGCAAAGTCCGCCTTTGGCGGGAAAAACATAAAATTATGGATATTAAAAAACTACCAAAAACCGAATTTGCCCAAGCTGTTGCTCAAATAGCAGGGGAAAGAAACATTGATGTTCAGCTTATTATCGACTCTATCGAAGCTGGCTTGATTTCGGCTTACAAAAGAGACCAAAAAGAAAGAGGTAAAGAAGTCGGTGAAGATGTTCAACTTGAAGTAGAACTTTCTGCCGAAAGTGGTTCTTTTAAAGTTTTTCAAATTGATGGTGACAAAAAAACCGATGTTACTCCACCAGGTTTTGGTCGTATTGCTGCTCAAACTGCCAAACAAGTTATTGATCAAAAAATCCACGAAGCTGAAAGAGATGTTATTGCCAGTGAATTTGAAAAAAAGGTTGGTAGCTTAATATCAGGCACTATCTTGAGGAGCGACCCCTACAAAATAGTTGTTGGTATTGGTAAATCAGAAGCAGTTTGCTACAAAGAAGAACAAATTAAAAACGAAATTATTCCTATTGGTGTCAAAAAATTTTTTTTAGTCAAAGAAGTTGTTCGCAACTCTTTAGGTAAAAGTGAAATTTTATTATCTCGTCGTAGTAATGATTTTATTAAACAACTCTTTATCCGTGAAGTACCAGAAGTTTCCAACAATGCCGTCAATATAGAAAAAATAGCTCGTGCTCCAGGAGAAAGAACTAAAGTTGCTGTTTCTTCTAAGCAAGCTGGTGTTGACCCTGTCGGTTCTTGTATTGGTCAAAAAGGTGCCAGAATACAACTTATTCTAAACGAATTACCAAAATCCGAAAAAGTTGATGTTATCCCTTTTTCTAACAATTTAAAACAATTTATTATGTCTTCGCTTTCACCAGCAGAAGATATTGTTGTTGAAAAAATTGAAGATGATTTTGCTTTTGTTTCTGTTCCTGAAGATCAACTTGCCCTTGCTATTGGTAGCAAAGGTGAAAATGTTCATTTGGCAGGAATTTTGACAGAATTAGAGATAAAAATAAATTCTCGCAAATAAATAGTTATTAGTTAATCTAACTAATCTTATGGATAAATTTAGACCACCGATAGTCACTATCATGGGCCATATCGATCACGGTAAGACCACCTTACTTGACAAGATTCGCTTGTCTAATGTTTGTCGCAAAGAATCTGGTGGTATTACTCAACATATCGGTGCTTATCAATCTAATGGTATTACTTTTATCGACACCCCTGGGCATGCTGCTTTTTGTTGCATGAGAGAAAGAGGTGCCCAAGTTACTGACATTGTTGTCCTTGTTATTTCTGGAGCTGAGGGAGTTATGCCTCAAACCAAGGAATGTATCAAATATATTAAAGCCCAAAATATTCCAGTTATTGTTGCTCTCAACAAATGCGATTTAGATACATTTAATCCCGACAAAGTTAAAGGTCAATTAGTCGAGCTTGATTTAACTCCAGAAGATTATGGTGGCCAAATTGCTTGTTTGCCAATTTCAGCCAAAATAGGGCAGGGGATAGACAAATTAATGGAAATGATTAAATTAAATGCCGAAATTATGGAATTAAAAAATGAAGATCAAGCTCCTTTAACGGCTCTAGTTATTGAATCAAAGCTGGACAAGGCCAAAGGCCCAGTTGCTACTGTTATCGTCAAGACCGGCATTCTCAAAAAAGGAGACTCACTCTTTTTTCAAAATATCCCTTTTAAAGTTAAAGCCTTACTCGACTACAATCGTCAAAATATAGATTCAGCCAATCCCTCTACTCCAGTAGAAATTTTGGGTTTTCCTCAAGTTCCATTAGTAGGTTCTTGGATCAAAGATCAAGTTGATGTTGAAGAAAAAAATCAAGAAGAGCCGACAAAAGATAAAGAAAATTCTCAAGCACCCAAGCAAGATGATGCCAAAAAGATTAATATTGTTCTTAAGGCTGATACTCAAGGTACTCTAGAAGCCTTGAGGAATTGTCTTAGTGATGATGTCGTTGTTCTGTCTTCTGGCATTGGAAGTGTTACTGATAATGATATTTTTATTGCCCAATCTGGCCAAGCTACTATTTATGCTTTTAATGCTCAAACCCCTAAATTCATTGCCAAATTAGCCGAAAATGAAAAAGTAAAAATATTTTCATCCAATATTATTTATGAAATTATCGAAGATATCCAATCACGAGTGTTAAAAATGCTTGAGCCAACTATCGACGAAACCATTTTGGGCGAAGGGAAAATTATTGCCGAATTTAAAATAAACAAAGTTCGTATTGCTGGGGTTAAGGTCACTAAAGGAGAATTTAGTGTTGGTGATTCTATCCATCTTAAGCGAGATGGTGAGATTATCAAAGATACCAAAATCGAAGGTATTCACCAAGCTAAAGAAATTATCGACAAAGTTAAAATGGGTAATGAGTGTGGAATTACTTTCAAGCCTTATATTGATTTTCACCAGAATGATGTTATAATATCCTATATAAAATAAATTAACATTTATTTTAATTTATTTGTTAAGCAGGTCTGTTATCAAAACAAATAACAGAGCAAATAATGAAAACATACAATATTGAAAGTCTTAAACAGTTAATCGACAACGCTAAAACAGCTTTTATTGCCGTGCCCAAAGCCAGTATTGATAGTATTGGTTCAGCCTTAGCTTTTGCTTTTGCCTTAGAGAAAGCTGGTATCAAAACTACTGTTTTTTGTCCCGAAAAAGTTGATCAAAATTATTCTCGTCTTTCTGGTATCGAAACTCTAGTTGAAAATTACAATCTTAATGATTTAACTATTTCTCTCAATTACCCCTTAGAAAACATTGACCAAGTTTCCTACAACGACAATGGTGGTCGTCTCAATCTAGTCGTAAAAACCAAAAACAATTCTCCCAAAGTCGAAAGAGAACAAATTATTGTTAACAATCAAGCCTCTATGGGTGATGTTAATTTTTTGTTTGGTGATGAAAAAGATTTGGGTGACAAATCCATTTTAGTTCAAAAAGGCAATTGGGTGAATATTTCACCTTTTAATGAAAACAAAGATTGGGCTAAAGCTTCAATTATTGATGTAGATGCTCCTTTTTCTGAAATTATTACTTTCTTATTGCTTTCTCTAAAAATTGATATTAATGTGGAAATAGCCAAAAATCTTTTGATTGCTCTTCGTGTTGCTACTCAATCTTTTTCAGTCAATGTTTCTCCAGAAACTTTTGAAGCTGGGGCAATTTGTCTTCGAGGTGCTCAAACTCAAAGCCAAACTCCAAATCCAATCCCCCAAACTCCACCAGCAGAAAACCTCAATAGCAACCCGTCTAACACTTTTTCTCCATCCAATTCTGACAACAACCCCGTTTCTATGGTATAATACTTCTTGTAACTATCTTTAGGTACGCCTTTATTATCATTTTGTACCCAGAGCTAGCCCTATTCTATGGCATTAACCAAAGAAGAAAAACAAAAAATAATTAGTAAGTTCTCTCAAGACAAAGGTGATACTGGTTCTCCCGAGATACAAGTTGCTATTCTTAGTAAAGAAGTAGAAAAACTCCAAGAGCATTTAAGCGAAAATAAACATGATTCTCCTGCTAAGCGTGGTCTTTTGACCAAAATTGCTAAAAGAAGAAGATTGTTTAGGTATCTTCAAAATCACAATTTAGAAAGGTATACTAAACTAATTAAAGAGCTAGGATTGAAGAAATAAATTATTATTTTGTCATTCCGGTCGAAATAAGTAAATACAAATTTAGACGTGTTTTTTTATTCCGCTCGAAATGACGAATATCTTCTCCTCAGCCAAGGTTAAAAATTTTAAAAATATGAAAAAATTCACAAAAGATTTTATAGTAGGTGATTCCAAAATCACTCTATCTGGAGGTGTTTTAGCACCTCAAACCAATGCTTCAGTTGTTGCCAGATTAGGTAATACTGTTATTTTAGCCACTGTTGTTCTAGGCAAAATTGACGAAAATAAAGATTATTTTCCTCTTTCTGTCGAATTTGCTGACAAATTATATGCTGGTGGTGTTATTAAAGGTGGTAAATGGGTCAAAAGAGAGTTAAATCCCTCAGACACCTCTATTCTTTATGGTCGTATTATTGACAGATCAATTAGACCTCTTTTTCCAAAAGGTTTCAAAAATGAAGTTCAAGTTATTACTACAGTTTTGAGCAACGATAAAGAAAACGATGTTGTTGTTCCTGCTTTTCTCGCTGCTTCTGTTGCTCTTAGTCTTTCCGATATCCCTTTTAACGGTCCTGTTTCTGCCATGAGAGTTGGCTTAATTAACGATAAATTAGTTTTATGTCCCAATATTAGTCAACAAAAAGAGTCCAAGATGGATATTTTGACTTGTACCTCACCTGCTGGGGTCAATATGATTGAAGCTGACGCTAAAATTGTTGCCAATGACAAAGTTTTAGCTGGTATTGAATTAGCCAAAACTACCTCCGATGAGATTAATCATCAAATTGAAGAATTAGTCAAAGAGTATGGTCTCAAAAAGCAAGAGTTTACTCCTGTTTTACCAGACGAATCATTACTTAAAGCTATAGAAGATAAGTTTTTACCAGATATCCAAAAGTTTCTAAAAGAAGGTGCTGACGGAGCTCATATTGCTGGTGAAGAAGAAATATTTAAAAATGTTTTAGAGCATTTCCAAGACAAAATAGAAAAAGAAGAACTATCTTCAAATAAAATTCTTGAAGCTACTTCTGAGGTTATCAAAAAATATTTCCGCCAACAAACTCTTACTGGTCAAAGATATGACAAAAGAAAAGTTGATGAAATTCGCCCTCTTGATATTCAAGCCGGCGTTTTGCCTTGTACTCATGGTTCTGCTCTTTTTCAAAGAGGTTTAACACAAGCGATTACTATCACTACTTTGTCTACTCTTTCAGATATGCAATATCTGCAAGATTCTTCTGGTGAAACTACCAAAAGATATATTCATTATTATTCTGCCATGCCTTTTTCAACTGCCCAAACTGGTCGCGTTGGTCGTCCTGGTCGTCGAGAAGTTGGCCACGGTGCTTTAGCCGAAAAAGCCTTAATTCCTGTTATTCCTTCTGAAGAAGAATTTCCCTACACTATTATTTTAAACTCTGAAGTGCTTTCTCAAAATGGCTCTTCTTCAATGGCTTCAACTTGTGGATCTACTATGTCCTTACTCGATGCTGGTGTTCCTCTCAAAGACAAAGTTGCTGGCATTTCTGTTGGTATGGTCAGTGAAGGTGATGACAAATATACCCTTTTGACTGATATTGCTGGTGTTGAAGATCATTTTGGTGATATGGATTTCAAGATTACTGGTACCAAAAACGGTGTTACGGCAATTCAATTAGATATCAAGCGCGCAGGTTTAACCCTACCTATGATTAGAGATACATTTGTCGCTTCTACCAAAGCTAGACTTGACATCTTAAGTAAGATGGAAAGTGTTTTGGCAACACATCGAGATCAAGTTTCTCAATATGCTCCAAAGATAAAATTAATGAATATTCCTGACAACAAAATTGGTGATATTATCGGTAGTGGTGGTAAAAATATAAAATCATTAATGGAAAAATACGATGTTCAAATTGATATTACTGACGAAGGTCAAGTTTCTGTCGCTGGTCAAGATCTTCAAAAAATTACCGATTGTCTTTTTCAGATTGAATCTAGTATTAGAGAAATAAATATTGGTGAAGAATTTGAAGGCACTGTTACCAGAGTTGAAAATTACGGCGCTTTTGTCGAATTTTTACCAGGTAGAGAAGCTTTATTGCATGTTTCCGAGTTAGCAACAGGCTTTGTTACCGATCCTAGCTCTTTGGTCAAAATTGGTGACAGTATTAAAGTCAAAGTTTCTGGTTTCAACGATAATCATCAAATCAAATTATCAGCTCCAGAATTCAAAAACACTCATCATTCAACCGATACTCAAGCAGGCAACCCTCCTGCTCACAAACAGGAATTCAAAAAGTTTCGCTCTGAATTTCGTTCACAACGACCTCGTCGATAATGTATACTTAAGATGATAATGGATGATAAAAACAAGTCTGCCCTTGATCTTGTTGAGGCAATCAGACAGAAAATTAGTTCAGTCAAGCTACCGGATGATTTAAGTGAAAAAGTATCACAAATCATCAATCAGCTCCAAGCGGAAGCTGCTAGTCCTGAAGTTTTTTGGCGTGACTACCAAATCAACAAAAAATATCTAGATATTATTGCTAAGCTACCTTTTTTTAATGAAACTAAAGATATTTTAGATATCACTCATGCCAAAGAAAAATTAAACAGTTTTCATTATGGTCTGGATAGTATCAAAGAAAGGATTCTTGAATACATCTCTGTTTTAGGTCTTCAACAATCTCGACAAAAAGATTTTCCCCTAAGAGCTCCTATTTTTCTTTTTAGTGGTCTAGCTGGTACTGGTAAAACCACAATGGCCGAATCAATTGCCTCCACTCTTGGTCGCAAATTTATTCGTATTCCTTTTGGTGGATTAGGTGATCCATTTTATATTCGTGGTCAAGCTCGTTTTTATCAAAATGCCCACATGGGAGCTATTATGAAAGGTATTAGTCAAGTTAATTCCAATAATCCTGTTATTTTATTGGATGAGATAGACAGGATTGCCGATTCTGCTGTTAATAGTATTATGGGAGTTTTAATTGAGTTACTTGACCCAGAGCAAAATCATGCCTTTGTTGATGCGTACGTTGATCATCCTTTTGATCTTTCTCATGTTATTTTTTGTGCCACCTGCAACAATACTAATCGATTAGCTACTGCTGTTTTGGATAGATTAGAGCCAATCCAAATGCCTTCTTATAGTGATGAAGAAAAAATTGTTATTGGTCAAAAATATATTTTCCCAAAAGTTCTCAGTGAAAATAGTCTCTACCCCCAAGATATCATTGTTTCCCCAGAAGTTTGGCCCATGATTGTTAGACCTCTTGGTTTTGATGCTGGAGTTCGTACTCTTAAGCGCAATATTGAATCCATGTGTCGTAAGGCCGCTTACTTGATTTTTCAAAGAAAAATGCAAAAAATTATTATAAATGAATCAAACATTAAAGAATTTGTTAGTCAATGGTAATCTATGACAGATAAAAATAAAAAAATAAAATATATAGAAAACTTAATTTCAAAATGCCACCGTTGTTCTCTCTACAAGACAGCCACCCAACCAGTTCCTGGTAGTGGTAATCCTAATAGTAAAGTTGTTTTCGTCGGCGAAGCCCCTGGTTATTTTGAAGATCAAAAAGGTATTCCTTTTGTTGGTAATTCCGGTAAATTGTTAGATAAATTATTAGCTTCTATTTCCCTTAGTCGAGAAGATATTTTCATTTGCAATATCTTAAAACATCGACCACCTGAAAATCGTGATCCTTTACCCGAAGAAATTAAAGTTTGTACTCCTTTTTTAAAAGCTCAATTAAAAGCTATTTCTCCCAAAATTATTATTACTCTAGGCCGTTTTGCCATGGACTTTTTTATCAAAAATGTTCAAATTAGTCGTATTCACGGTCAAATATTACCAATTAAATGGCAGGATTTAGATTTTATCTTAATTCCTGTTTATCATCCATCGGCGGGCTTAAGAAATGGCGCTATGTTAACTGCGCTTCAACAAGATTTTAAGACCATCGGTCAATATCTTACTAATTAATTAATCCGCCAAAAGGCGAAAAAAATATGAAAAACAAAACAAATAATCAAACAAAAACTATGAGAGATTTTATCCCTCACAAATTTACCAATAATCCCGTTAGGGAATTTAAATCAAACAATGACTCAGTCAGAGTTATTTCTCTTGGGGGATTTGGTGATGTCACCCAAAACATGTTCGTTTACGAATATATCCCCAATGGTGACTTAAGCAAAAGCCAAATCATTATTGTCGATTGTGGTGTCGGTTTTCCCGAAGAAGATATTTTTGGGGTTGATCTTCAGATTCCAGATACTCATTATTTGGAGGACAAAAAAGAAAGAATTGCTGGTATTTTTATTACTCATGGCCACGAAGATCATATTGGAGCTATTCGATTTGTTCTAAATCTTCTGGGTAAAAATATTCCTATTTTTGCTCCTCGTCTAGCGGCTGCTTTTATTCAAGAAAAATTAGTTGAATACAACTTAAAGCCAAATTTAAATATCTACGAAGATTCGCAGATTATGCAAAGGGGCGTTTTTTCTGTAGACCCTGTCAGGGTCACTCATTCAATTCCTGACACTTTTCATCTTGCTATTACTACTCCTATTGGTACTTTTTATCATGGTTCTGATTTTAAATTTGACCTTTTTCCTTTAGACAATAAATATGCTGATTTTAACCATATTGCTAGAATTGGCGACAAAAAAGTCCTTTGTCTTTTGTCAGATTGTCTCGGGGCTGACCATGAAGGTTATTCGCCATCCGAATATACTATCGCTCAAAATTTCAAACGACAAATTATTGATGCTAAGGGTCGTGTTTTTGTGACTGCTATTTCTAGTAACATTATCCGTTGGTCTCAATCTATCGAAGCAGCTAAAAGTAATGGTCGCAAAATTGTTGTTGTCGGTTTTTCTGTCGAAAAAGCTATCAAGATTGCCAAGGAATTAGGCTATTTAAGTCTTCAAGAAAATGACATTTTACCAATTGAAAGAGCCAAAAATTTTCCTGACAATAAATTAATTTTCTTAGTAGCGGGTTTTGCTGGTCAACCAGAATCAGCTCTTAGCAAAATGGTTATGGGTAAACATCGTATTAAAATTAAAGCCGGGGATAAAGTAATTTTTTCTGCCCCAGACTATATTCCTGGTACAAGCACCAATATTTACAACATGATTGATATTTTGTCCAAAATGGGAATTGATGTTTCCTATGGCGACAAAGAAGAACTCCATGTCTCTGGTCATGGTTATCAGAAAGAACACGCTCTCTTGATAAGTTTAGTTAAACCAAGGTATCTTTTGCCTATTGGGGGTAATTACCGCCATATTAAAAGCTATTTTTCCGTTGCCGAAAAACTAGGTTACAAACAAGATCAATTTATTACTCCTGATTATGATGGTACTGTTACTTTTCGTCAAAACGGTACTTTTGATACCAATTATCATGTTACTCTCAAAAAAGTTCTTATCGATGGATTGGGAGTGGGTGATGTTGGTGTAACCGTCTTGCGTGATCGTAAGACCTTAGCCGAAGATGGAATGTTTTCTATTGTTTTGTTAGTCGATGTTCAAAAAGGTCAGCTTTACAAAGAGCCAATTGTTTTGAGCCGAGGTTTTGTTTTTGTAAAAGAAAATACTGATTTGATTGATTATCTCAAACAAGAAGTGAAAAACAAATTCAAGCAAGCCGTTAGTGTTCCTGCAAATGTAGATTACATTCGTGAACAAATACAGGGACATATTGAGCAAATCATTATGGATAAAACTGGTCGCCAACCCATGGTTTTGCCTTTGGTAATTGAGGTATAAAATAATGTATAATTAATTATGTCCAACGACAATATCAAAAAACTAATGGAGCAGTTTCGCCACAACTCTCAAAGCAAGATGAAAAATTTTGGCAAGAATAAAATAGGCAAGACTTTTAAAGTTAGAAAAATTATTTAATCTTGACAAATATCCTATAATATGTTATAATGCAATTATAACTAGCTTTTAAGGTTATAATTATCTATGAAATATACTCAACTTTTTACCAAAACTTCAAAAAACAACATAAGTGACACTGATAGTTTAAATGCCAAATTATTAACTCAAGCTGGTTTTATCTCTCAAGAGATTTCTGGAGTTTACAATTATTTACCTCTTGGCCTTAAAGTTTTACGCAAAATAGAAAACATTATTCGCCAAGAAATGGACAAAATTGGTGGTCAAGAGATTTTAATGCCCTCATTATCTTCTCTCGATAATTGGGCCAAAAGCAAGCGCGATACTATGGATATTTTGTTTCATCTTGATAATTTGATTTTAAACCCCACTCATGAAGAATTGGTGACTCCTTTAGTCAAAAAATTTGTTTTTTCTTACAAAGATTTACCTACCGCTGTTTATCAAATTCAGACCAAATTTAGAAATGAGCCTCGAGCCAAATCCGGACTTTTGCGTGGTCGTGAATTTGTTATGAAAGATTTATATTCTTTTCATACCAACCAAGAAGATTTAGATTCATATTATCAAAAAGTTCAAACTGCTTATACCAAAATTTTCAAAAGATTAGAAATTGATAATCTTACTTATCTCACTTATGCCACTGGTGGTACTTTTAGCAAATATTCTCATGAATACCAGACTCTCTGTCCTACCGGCGAAGACGAGATTCATATTTGCCCCAAGTGTAAAGTGGCTGTCAACAAAGAAATTATCGCTGAGCAAGCAGTCTGTCCGGAATGTGGTGGTCAATTAGAGCAAAAACAAGCCATAGAAGTGGCCAATATTTTTAAACTCGGCACCAAATTTACTGATGTTTTTAGCTTTAAATATCTTAACAAAGACAACAAATTACAACCTATTTTAATGGCCTGTTATGGCATGGGTCCATCTCGAATTATGGGCAGTCTTGTCGAAGTTTTTGGTGATGATAAAGGTTTGTTGTGGCCTCAGGAAGTATCTCCTTTTACCCTTCACTTAGTCGGTTTAGACAATCAAGCTGATGATATTTATAACACTTTAATCCAAGAGGGGGTTGATGTTTTGTATGATGACAGAAGTGTTTCGGCTGGTATCAAATTTGCCGATGCTGATTTGATTGGTATTCCAACTAGAATTGTTGTTAGTAAAAAAAGTCTAGAAGCAGGCGGGCTTGAAATAAAAAACAGAAAACAAGAGGAAAGTAAAATAATTTCTCTTGATGATGTTATACTGAAATATGGCCAAAAGAGGACGTAAAAAGAAAAAAAAGCTTTTTAGGCTTTTAAAATTAAAAACTAATACTGTTAAGACGATTTTTTTTATATTCTTTCTTTTTTTAACGATAATTTCCGTTGTTTCTTTTTTGCAAATCGGTGTTTTTCCTACCAAATTAAATGCTTTTCTTATTAACTACTTTGGTTTTTCTGCCGTTTTTATTCCTTTTTTGCTTTTATTTGTCTCTTTTTTGTTTTACAACGGTAAATTTGTTCTCAAAGACCCCAATATTTTTTTTGGATTTATGATTATGTTTGTTTCTTTTATCAGCTTATTTAAAACTGGTATAGTTGGCAATTTTCTCAAAGAGCAAATAATTATTCTTTTTGGTGAATTTCTCGCCACAATTATTTTCTCTTTTTCATTTTTGGTTGGTTTTGTTATTCTTTTTGATACCAATATCGCTCAAATTATTAAATTTTTTACTAATCTTTTTAAAGTTATCAAAAAATATACAATTGGTAATAATTTAGCTAAAAAATCCAAAGAAAAGAAAAAGGACTTATCTTTTGACAACAAAAGCTCAATTGCTACTTCTATCCCTAAAGACAACAAAGAGGATATGGCTGTTGCCAATATTCCTCCTGTTTTTAAAGAAGATACCAAAGAAAAATCTTCATTTCCATCAAGTTTAAATTCTCCCGACAACAAAATTTGGCAATATCCTTCCCTTGATATTTTAGACAACAATCCTGGTGCCAAAGCTGATAGGGGTGATATCGGTCGTAATGCCAAAACTATCGAAGAAACTCTTGAATCTTTTGGTATTACAGCCAAAGTTAGAGAAATCAACGAAAGTCCGTCTGTTACCCAGTATGCTCTTGAAGTTGCTCTTGGAACTAAATTAGCCAAAATACTTAGTCTTAGTAATGATTTGGCTATGTCTTTAGCTGCTCCTGGTGGGCAAATCAGAGTTGAAGCCCCAATTCCTGGTCGCCCTCTAGTTGGTATTGAAGTCCCTAATCGTAGCCTTCAAGTTGTCCCTATTCGAAGTATTTTGGAATCTGATATTCTTAAGCAATCCAAATCCAAAATGTCTGTCCCTCTAGGTTTGGATGTGGCTGGTAAACCCAGAATACACGATATTACCAAGATGCCCCATGTATTAATTGCTGGTCAAACTAACTCCGGTAAATCTGTTTGTATTAATTCATGGATTTCCACTATTCTCTTTAGGGCTTCACCTCAAGAGGTTCGCTTTATTATGGTTGATCCCAAGAGAGTTGAGCTTACTCCATACAATGATATTCCCCATCTTTTAACCCCGGTCATTACTGAATCTGAAAAAGTCATTTCTTCTCTCAAATGGACTGTTGAAGAAATGGAAAGACGTTACAAAGTTTTTTCTGAAGCTGGGGCCAAAAATATTGAAGCCTACAATAATGCTTCTGGATTTCAGTCCCTTCCTTATGTAGTTATTGTTATCGATGAATTAGCTGAAATAATGATGTTCTCTCCCACTGAAGTTGAAGAAAATATTTGTCATATTGCCCAAAAAGGTCGTGCTGCTGGTATTCATTTAGTTTTAGCCACCCAAAAGCCAATCGTCAGTGTTGTTACGGGTCTTATCAAAGGAAATATTCCTGCAAGAGTTGCTTTCGCTGTCTCGGCCATGATGGATTCTCGGGTCATTTTGGATACTCCAGGAGCCGAAAAATTATTAGGTCGTGGTGACATGCTCTTTTTACCTCCAGACCTGGCCAAACCAGTTCGTATTCAAGGTTGTTTTATTTCCGAAAAAGAGACTACTGCTTTGGTTGATTTTCTCAAAAAACAACAAAGTCCAAAATACCAATACAATTCCGAGATTACCAGCCAGCCAGTTGCTTCTCATACTTCTCAAAGCAAAAATATCGTTTCTGTTGATGGGGAAGATAGGGATGCGTGTTTTGATGATGCTGTCAATGCTATCACCGAAAGCGGTCAAGCCTCATCTTCTTTCTTGCAACGTCGTCTTAAATTGGGTTACGCTCGAGCTGCTAGAGTAATCGATCAGTTAGAAAAAGCTGGTATTATTGGCCCATCCAAAGGAGCAAAACCTCGTGATATTTTAATTCCTCATCATCAAACGGAGAAATAAAATATGTATCGTGCCTCTGATATTATCCAAAACACTCGCCTAGAAAAAGATTTAACTATTGAAGAAATTTCAAAAAAAATAAAGATTCCCAGCAAATATCTTTCTGCTTTCGAAAAAGAAGATAAAGATAATTTTCCTCAAGAACCATACTGTTCCTTAATACTCAAAGATTATGCTAATTTTTTGGGTTTAAATGGGGAGCGTATTTTAATGATTTTTCGACGTGATTTTGAAATTAAAAACAAAACTATTCCCAAAAAAACCAAAAAAAATATTTATTTTTCTCCCCAACTAACTTTTTCTATTTCTTTAATCTTCGTTTTCATTATTTTTGCTACTTATTTATTAAATGAATATCTAAAATTTAATCGTCCGCCAAAAGTAAAAGTTGATTGGCCTCAAGATTTTACTAACCCTTTAATCATCCAAGGTTATACCGATCCTATCAATACTATTCGCGTTAATGATGATTTAATTCTTGTTGAAAAAGATGGCCAATTTATCAAAAAGGTTAAATTTCAAGAAGAAGATGAAGAGAAAAAAGTTTCCATTGAAGTTGTCTCTCCAGCAGGAAAAATATCAAAAGATGAAAAAATTTATAAATAGTCTATAATTAATATATGGACATCACACAAATAGTCATTTTAGTCAGTCTAATTACTGTTACTGTTATTATAGTTGTTACCAGTATTTATTTTATTAAGATACTAAAAGAACTCAAAACTACAGTATCCAAAGTTAACGATATTCTCGAAGATACCCAATCTATTACCGAGTCAGTTTCTCGACCCATCAGTTCCCTTTCTGAGTTTCTCATGGGTTTTCAAAACGGCTTTAAAGTATTTAATAGTTTTATGAAGCATCGTCGCCATGACCAAGATAAAGATGAATAATAAATATAAAGATTTCAATCATGTATCCAGTGGACAAGGTATCGTTCCTGGTTTTTTGGCTGGAGTTATTTTGACCGGCGCCTTAAGTATTTTTTTGTATCAAAAAGATAAAGGTAAAACTTTTGGTCAAATAGCTGATAAGGTTGAAGCTCTAATCTCTGATTATCTTAATCCTAATCCAAAAAACAAAACTAAATCTTCTTCCAAAAAACCTATCGATATTCCAGATGAAATCTTACAATCTGCTCCTAGAAGTAAAGACAAATTAGATGACAAAAAAACCACTCACAAGCCTCGAACTTTTACCAAGGTCAAAAAGTAAGGTTAATTAGTACGACGAGGAGCTTTATATTTCCTAATAGATAGCTTTTCTGTTTCAAAAAAACTTATCGATACTATATGATAAAGCCCTTCTTTCAAGTCAACACGTTGACTTTTTCCCGCTATAATTGGCGAATCTGCCATTTTTTTATCTTTTGCAACACTATAAACTTTTATTGGAATACGGCAAGTACCTGTCACATAAGCATCGGCTTCTTTAGGAGCAATTCGCCATACTTCTTCTTCTTTGAATTCTAAAAATTGAGGATAACCTGTACTGGTAGTCACAAAAAAATGCGGTCCTGCAACTGGCTCTTTTTTTATGGAGAAAGAAAAATGAGTTAATCTCTCTAATTGATGTAAATCATTTTCATTTTTTGTATTAAATTCTTCCAATATTTTAAAAATATCCTCATTAAAATTTCTCATCACCCCACTCACATACTCAGGATAAATATTTAGTGGAGAAAAAGTTTCTCTATGGATAAGATAATTATGAAATTCTTGGCTAGTCATTTTTGATAATTTTTTTTGTTGTTCTATGTCGACAATACCCCCTCGAGCAATTTCTTCCTTATACATTAAGGGATAATTTTCTTTTATATTTTCTATATTTTTTTTGACTGCCTCTATTTTATTAGCCATGTTCGTAGTATATCACACTGTTTCAAAAATCTTATTCAAAACAATAAACCCCAATCCATTTTTGCTATAATTCATTAATGAAAGCTCGTCAGTTAAAAGAAAAATTTGTCCAATTTTTTGTCGACAAACAACATCAAGAGATACCCCCTGTTTCTTTAATTCCTCAAAACGATTCATCCACTCTTTTTATTTCTGCCGGTATGCACCCCCTCGTCCCTTATCTCATGGGGCAAAAACATCCTTTAGGCAAAAGATTGGTCAATATCCAAAAGTGTATTCGTACCAGTGATATTGAAAAAGTTGGCAATGCTACTCATCACACTTTTTTTGAAATGCTTGGCAATTGGAGTCTCAACGATTATTTCAAAAAAGAAATGATTCCTTGGTCTTTTGAATTTCTTACTCAAGTTTTAAATTATGACCCAAAAATTCTAAATGTTACTGTCTACAAAGACGATAAAGAATCATTGGAAATTTGGAAAAGTTTAGGTATTAGTGATGATAGAATTCGTATTTTAGACAAAGAAGACAATTGGTGGGAAAGGGGAGGAGTCGATGGTCCTTGTGGCCCTGATACCGAGATGTTTATTCCCGATAAAGACGGTAATTTGGTTGAAATTTGGAATGATGTTTTTATGGATCAATACAACGATGGTCAAGGCAATTATCGTGATTTAGGCTACAAAAATGTTGATACCGGTATGGGTCTTGAAAGAAATATTGCCATGCTTGAAGGCTTGGATGATAATTATTTGACTGATATTTGGCAACCAATAATCAAAAAAATCGAACAATTATCAGGCAAAAAATATAATGATGACAAGAAATCATTTAGAATTATTGCCGATCACATTAAAGCCTCTGTTTTTATTATTGCTGATGGAGTTGAGCCAGCCAACAAAGAAGCTGGCTATGTTCTTCGTCGTCTAATTCGCAAATCGCTCCGTGTTGCCAAAAATTTCAATATTGACACTCTAGTGCCAATTGCCCAAGCTGTTATTGACAATCAGGATAATTATGGTGGTAAATATGAAGAATTAAACAACCCCAATATCCTAAAGGTTATTCGAGATGAAGAAATCAAATTTCAAAAAACTTTAGAATTAGGTCTCAAAGAACTACAAAAATATGATCAAATTTCTGGATTTGATGCTTTCAAAATATATGAGACCTTTGGTTTTCCTCTTGAGTTAATTGAAGAGGAAATTAGTAAAAAAATAAATTTAACTGAGTTTGAGCAAGCCAAGGCAGAACATCAATCTAAATCCAAAACTATCAAGGTTGGTCAATTTAAAAGTGGGCTTGAAAATTCATCAGAAATTATTACCAAGTATCACACTGCCACTCATCTACTTCACGCTGCTTTAAGAAAAATTTTGGGTGATAATGTTCATCAATGTGGCTCCAATATTACCGCTGAGCGTCTCAGGTTTGATTTTACCTATCCTCAAAAACTCACTTTTGAACAAATCCAAGATATTCAAACCTTAGTCAATCAAAAAATTCAAGAAAACATTCCGTTAACTTCACAAAATATGAAATTTGAAACTGCTCAAAAAAATGGAGCTCTGGCATTTTTTGGTAACAAATATCCAGAAATTGTTTCTGTTTATACTTGCGGTGATTTTAGCAAAGAAGTTTGTACTGGTCCTCACGTTAATCATACTGGAGAGTTAGGAAAATTCAAAATAACCAAAGAAGAGTCGGCAGGTAGCGGAAAACGAAGAATTTATGCTATTCTTAATTAATGGAAGATAAATTATTTTGGTTAATTCTTGTAGAAGATTCTAAAGTAGTTGTTTCTTTAGACAAAAAAATTGGTAGTATTGAGCCTTGGGATGCTAAAAATCCTGACTCAATTAAGCAAGCCGTTGATACTTCTTTGTCTAATCTAGCAGAAAAAAATTCTGTTAAAGAAGAAGACGAACCAGATCAAGCTTCCTTTGTTATCCCTCCTCTTTGGGTTGACAAAGATAATAATATCACTGCCAACAAACTATCTCTTTTGGGTAATTTATGTCGCTCCTTGCATCTTAAACCTGTAGGTTTTTTAGCTTATGATGATGCTATTTTAGAAGATTTTAGCCAACGAGAATCTTTTCCTTGTAGTTTTATCTTATTGCATCTCAACCACCAAGTTTTTCATATCTCCATCGCTTATTTAGGTAAAATCACCCACAGGGTACAAGGCTTTTTTCATGATGGTTTTAACGTCGCTGATATTGAGCAAACTCTTTTTGGTCTAAAAACTGACTCTGCCCTTCCACCCCAAATTATTCTTTTGGGTGATATTGATGATGAAAAAATTAATGCTATCCGCAATTATTCTTGGATTGGTAAAAAAAACATAGAGACTTTTTTGCACTTACCTGATGTTAATTTTATTTCAATTGACAAATCGCTCTCAATATTTACAGATATTATCAATAAACAAATCAGTTCATCTACTACTAGTGAAAAAGATGAATATGAAGATTCTCTTCCAGCAGAAGAGCAAGAAGAAAAAAAAGCAGACGAGCAAGATGTTAACAGTGAAGAGTTACCACCTACAGATGAAGCAGAAACACAAAATGCATTTAATATTTTTACAGAAGTTTCCAAAGAATCTCTAAATTTTTCCTCAGAAATTCCTCCAGCAGAAGAAGCAATCCCTCCTGTCATACAAGAAATTCCTCCAGAGCCAGAAATAGTTAAACCAAGCAAAAAACAATTAACTAAGATAAAATTACCTCAAGTCAATTTACCCAAGATTAAATTACCAAAATTTAAAGTCAAAAAGAAGCTATTTTTTGTACTCTTTCCTCTGTTAATTGTTTTTATTCTCACTTATTTTTTCCTTTACAAAACCAAAATAAACCTTTATGCAACTCCTTATGAATTTACCAAAACCGTCAAAATAAATCTTTCTACCCAAGAACCAACTAGCAACAAGAACATCAAAGTTTCATCCAAAGAGATTGTTATTCCTATTGAGTCATCTATTCCTGCAACTGGTAGTAAAATTGATGGCAAGAAGGCGAAAGGAGAAGTGACTGTTTACAACAAATCTGAAGAAAGTATCGAATTTGAACAAGGTGCAATTTTCCTCGACGATACTGGTAAAAATTTTATTTTACTCAATGATATTAATGTTCCTGCTAGCACCAATGACTTAGATGAAGGTGTAATTAAACTAGGTCAAGTCAGGGCTGTTTTAGAAGCAGCTGAAATTGGCCCCGAATACAATATTCCAAAAGATACTGATTTTAAGCACAAGACCAATAACAGTGTTATTGTTAAAAGCGATGAAGAATTTGTTGGCGGAACTAAGGAAGAAAAAAGAGCCGTTGCTAAACAAGATATGGTCAATCTAGAAAAAATTATTAAAGAAGATATTGATGTGGCTGTCAACAAAAAAATAGAAGAAGAAACAAATATTCTCCTCGGGGCTATTCCTGAATCTTTGCTTGTCAATCAACAAAAAATAAATTTTAATCGTCAAGTCGGAGAAGAAGCAGATGAGCTAGTAGGGGATGTTAACTCCAATGTTAATATTTTTATCCTTAACCCAGAAGATAAGCAAGAATTTATTCTTCAAAATTTTGCCTCAGATGAAGAATTTAACCAAGCTATTCTTGATTTGGATAAAGTTGATTTAAATTTTGAATTTACGACCCTTGATTCCAAATTTGCTACCGGTCAAGTTACTATCTCAGGTAATCTTTTGCCCAAAATAGACATTGGTCAATTTAAACGACAAATTAAAGGTAAAACTTTTACTAATCTAGAAAAAGTTATTATAGCCAATCGTCGTATTTACAATCACGAACGCCTTTCCAACCTAAAATTTTTTGATTTTATTAAATTATTACCTTTCAGGTTGGAAAATATTTCTATTGAGGTAAAATTATAACCAGTGTCATATATTTATCTTAAAAAAACTGCCAAAAACAAAAAGGATAAAAAAAAGCGTCTTGTTTTAGCTTATTCTTTTTTATCTATTGGCGTATTCATTTTATTTTATACTTTTTTGCCTATTGTCACATATCAAATTCAATATGCCTCTCGCTTTGGTAAAATTATTAATCCACTCTCAACAAATTTTTATAATCAATCAGCCGGTCGTATCTTAGGTGATTTTTCTGGTAACGATTATACTCGACTTGACAGTTGGTTTGTCGACTCTCCTTCATTGTCAGAGCCATCTCCTTCTTCTTCTATTCAAACTAATTCTTACTATCTATCTATTCCTTCATTAAATATTGAGAAGGCTTTGGTAAAAACTGATACTATGGATTTAAAATCTAGTTTAATCCAATATCCTCAGACAGCTTTTCCTGGTCAAATTGGTAATTCTGTAATTTTTGGCCATTCAGTATTGCCCCAATTTTTTAACCCTAAATCTTATCTCACTATCTTTTCAAACTTATTCAAATTAAAAACAGGAGATCAGATTTTAATTGACTATGACAACATTACTTATACTTACTTGGTCGAAGATATTTTTGAAGTAAAACCAACTGATTTTTCGGTTTTAGAGCAACGCTACGACAATCGTTATCTTACCTTAATTACTTGTAGTCCTCCTGGTACTTATCTCCGTCGTTTAGTTATTAAGAGTAAACTTTTAAATTAAATATTATGAATTGCCTAAGTATTGATTATGGCACAAAACGTATCGGTTTAGCTATTAGTATTAATGGTATTATTTCTCCTATTTTACCAATAAAAAATAATTGTAATAAATATAACAATATTTTAAAAGTTATAAAAGCCGAAAACATAGACAAAATTTTTGTTGGAATTTGTGAAGGAGACTTCGCCAAAAAGACTCAAAAATTTGTTAGTCGACTTCAAGGTATGATAAACTTGGAAGTCGAAACAGTTGAAGAAGCTGTTTCGACCATCGAAGCGGACGAGATTTATAAGATTAATAAAAAATCTAAAAAGAAATATAAATCTTTGATAGATTCTATCGCTGCCGCCGTTATTTTGAGAAGAATAATAAATTAATTTAATAATTAAACAAAAAATATGTTCAAAAATCTTATCGCTCCAATTCAAGCATGGTTCCTTTCACAAGGTCGTTGTGTCGGTTGTGGCACTTCATTATCCAAAGGTTCCGTTAAAGAAGTTAGAGGTCAAACTACTGTCACCTGCAAGTGCGGTCGTATTTTCATTAGAGACAAAAAGAAAGGTACTTATCGTCGCGCTTTATTTTCTGAAATTTAATGAAATTTTTAAAACTATTACTCACCGGTTTTGTTACCATCTCCTTAGTGTTTTTGGGCTTTGTTTTTTTAAATTTACAGCCAGTGGATAAAAATGACACTCAAGAATATGCTTTTGTTGTTGCCCCAGGAGAAAAAACTATCCATATTGCTACGCGATTAGAAGATAAAGGCTTTATCAAAAACAAATATGTTTTTATGATGTGTATTTACAAAAACAAATCCCTAATTCAAGCCGGTAAATTTTCAATTTCACCATCTCTTGATACCCAATCTCTCGTCAAAAAATTAACTAGTGGTGGGTCCAATGACTATTGGTTTAAAATCATCGAGGGTCAAAGGATTGAAGAGTTAGATTTAAATTTTTCCAAACAAAAAGAAGGCTATCTCTTCCCTGACAGTTATCTGATTCCCGAATATTACAAATCAGAAGAAATACTTACTCTAATAGAATCAAACTTTAGCAAAAAATTCAATCAAGCCAAACAAGGTTCAGACACCAAATTATCTGATGAAGAAGTTATTATTCTAGCCTCACTCTTGGAGAGAGAAGGCAAGACTCAAGAAGACAAAAAAATTATTGCTGGTATTTTGCTCAATCGATTGGAGATAGATATGGGTCTTCAAGTTGATGCTGCTATCCAGTATGCTCGTGATAGCCAAAACAAACCAGACAAATATTGGACTCCTTTAACCAAAGCCGATATGAGTATTGATTCTCCCTACAATACCTACAAATACCGCGGTCTACCCCCTGCACCTATTTGTAATCCTGGCTACGATTCTATTTATGCTGTTTTCCACCCCACCGAATCTGATTATATGTATTACATCACTGGTAAAGATGGCAAAATGTATTATGCCAAAAGCCTCGACGAGCACAATCTCAACGTCAGTAAATATCTAAGGTAATAATTATTACCAATAAAAAATTTCTACTTTTTCAACTTCTTATTATTCACTACAAAATAAGATATAAAAACTACATCATCATTTTTATTTACTGCATATTTTCTAAATAATTCACCAAATTTTCCCTCAAAAAAACTTGGTAAGAGTTTATTAAAATTACTTATTTCTTCAGACATATTAGGGGAATCTAGATAATTTTGATAAATCATTGATTTCCCTGGATTATCTGTACATCGTACAGTAACAATATTTTTATCAAAAATTGGCTTCTTTACATAATATTTAGCATTGGGTGGTATTTTTTTACTACCATTATTGTAAAAATACATAAAACTAGCTCCTCCACCAATATCAACTTGAATAGTAATTATAGGTTTTTTTAATTGTTCCTCCTCGGCTAATTGTTTCCAAAAAACCACCATTTTATCCATTTGTTCTTTAGAAAATGTCAAATAGTTAGCTTTTTCTAATTTTTGCCCAGCTATAACCTTTTCAGGATGTTCGTCTTCCCAAAGTTCATATGTTATTTTTCTACCCTCAGGATTATCTCTACAAGAAAAATAACAGTTTTCTGATAAAGACTGTTTTTTATTGTTCATAAACCAAAATATTATTTTTATATTAACACAGTTTTAGTTTCCATTCACTAGTTCATCCAACACCTTCCACCTTTCCTTCTTAACTTTTTGAGGGATGTCGTTGGGATACATTTTAGCACTGACAGTTCCTCGGCGTGGTGAATATTTATTGACATAAGCTATCTCATAAGCAACTTTTTTACACACTTTTACTGTATTTTGAAATTGTTCTTCAGTTTCTCCGGGGAAACCGATGATAATATCTGTCGAAAATCTCACTCCGTCAACTTTGTCTTTGATTTTTTTTACCAAATCTAAATACTCTTTACTGGTATAGCGTCGATTCATTTTTTTAAGTATTTCATCGTCACCTGATTGAAGGGGGAGGTGAATTAGTCTATCTATATTTGGATATTTAGCAATTATTTCTATCAATTTGTCACTAAAATCCCAAGGATTACTGGAGACAAAAGAAACTTTTTCTAAATTTTTTTGGGCCACTTTTTCCAAAAGTTGATAAAATTTATCCTTATTCCACGAATTAACATTTTGTCCTATCAATAAAACTTTTTTATAACCACTAACCATTACCTCATCAACTTCAGTCAAAATCTCTTCTTCACTTCGAGATCTTTCTCTACCTCGAGCATAGGGGACTATACAATAAGAACAAAAATTATTACACCCAAAACTAATTGGTATCAAAGCAGTTTCTTGATCATCTCTAATTGGTTTAATATCGTAAGAAATTTCATCAATTGGCATTACCTTATCTACCCCTTTAATTTTTTTTGTAATTCCTGCCAAGCAACCAGTGACTATAATCTTTTTCTTCTTTTTATTTTTTTGACAATATTTTCTTATATTATCTATCAAGCCATAAACTCTATTTTCAGCTGATTCTCTGACAATACAACTATTTATAATAATGACATCTGCTTTTTGATAATTATCTACCTCACCATAGCCATCTATCAGATATTTTGCTCTAATCCGTTGAGAGTCGGCCACATTTTGAGCACAACCAAAAGTTCTAACAAAAAAATTTTTCACTTGTTATTTTATCAGATACTTTTTACCAAAAACAATGGCAGACATTCCCAGGCCAAAAATCAAAAAAGTTGGCCAAGTCGTTCCTACTGATGGTAAAGTCTCTGTGTCACCACCAATTGATGCTTTTTCCCAATCAACATTTTCTGATCCCAAAGTTAAATTCATAGTCAAAGTTGCGCCATTATTAGCAAAAGTCATTGCATGAGTTCCTGCTCCCAAGGAAGCAGTGTAAGACCAACTACCAGAGCTATCGGCCACTACCTCACTAGTTTGACCATTGGCACTAATACTTACTGTTGAGTCAGCCACGGCTACTCCAACTATCGTTGGGGCTGTCGAAGTATGCCAAAAAGTCGATAGTTGCCTATTGTTGGTACTGACACCACCAATAGAATGTATTGCAAAACCTCCTGCTTTGGCAGTTAAAGGGAAAAATAAAGCTGATAATAGAATCAAAAAAGAGTATATTATTTTCATAATAAAATAATACCACTTTTTAAAAAATATACAAATTAAATTTGCTCCCATTTTCCCTGTTGACCGCTACCTAAATTAAATGTATAATACAAGACATTTGGTGAGTGCTTCCTGTGTAGTCTGCCTCGCCCCTTTAAATTTTAAATATACCTGATGAGTTCTTCAAAAAGAATTAACTGGGGTAAAAAATACCCTAACCTTCCAAAACTTAATTTAATAAAAATTCAAAAAGATTCATGGCAAGATTTTCTCTACAAAGAGCTATCTCAAACTCTCAAAAGCATTTCTCCTATCTCCGATTACACTGGCAACAACTGGCTTCTTGAAATTGGTGATTTAGAATTTGATCCAGTTCCTGTCTCTCCTCAAGTATGCAAAAAGAAAGGTTTAAATTATTCCGTCCCTATTAGAGTCAAAGCCAAATTAACTAACAAAAGAACCGATGAAGTGAGAGAAGAAAACGTTTTCTTCCTAAATATGCCCACTATGACCGATGAAGGTACCTTTATTATCAATGGTATCGAAAGAGGTGTTATCAACCAGTTAGTTAGATCTCCTGGTGTTTATTTTACTGGTGAGACCGATGCTTCTACCGGTAAAACTTTATACAATGCCGAGCTAAGACCAGTTAGAGGTTCTTGGTTAGAATTTTTTGTTGGTAAAAAAGATGTTATTTTTGCTCGAATTGATAGAAAAAAGAAATTTCCCGCTACCATTATATTAAGAGCTGCTTGTCAGATGCTTGATAAACAATTAGTTGGTGAATTTGGTGATTTTATAAATGAAACAATTAATGCCGATCCTTCCAAAAACAGTGAAGAAGCTATTTTAGAATTTTATCGCAAACTTCGACCAGGTGAACCAGTAGTTTTAGAAAACGCCGAGAAATTTTTTAAAGAAAGATTTTTTGATTTACGTACTTATGAATTAGGTAATGTTGGTCGTTACAAAATTAACAAAAAATTTAACTTTAAATTTGATGACAAAGACAAAGAAAACTGGGTTTTAAGGTCTGAAGATATTATCGAAACCATCAAATACCTTATTAAACTTCAAAAAGGTGAAGTCAAAAGATTAGATGACATTGATTCTTTGGCTAATCGTCGCTTGCGTTGTTGCGGTGAAATTATATCTCAAATTGCTATTCGCCCTGCTTTGGCCAGATTTGAAAGAATGGTAAAAGAAAGAATGAGTTTAATTTCTACCAAAGACAAAGTTATTCCTTCTCAAATGATTAACCCTCAACCTCTTATTTCTTCCCTTAATACTTTTTTTAGATCTAACCAATTATCTGCTATTTTAGACCAAACCAACCCTGTTTCTGAGCTTGACCTTTTACGACGTGTTACCGTTGTTGGTGTCGGTGGTCTTAGTCGAGAAAGAGCTGCCTTTTCTATTCGTGACGTCCATTCTAGTCAATACGGTCGTATTTGTACCGTTCGTTCGCCTGAAGGTCCCAATATCGGTTTAGTTACTTATTTGGCTCTTTATGCTCGAGTCAATAATTATGGTTTTCTGGAAGCTCCTTTTAGAAAAGTTGAAAAAATCAAAGGCAAATATAAAATTTCAGAAGAACCTGTTTATCTTGATGCTTATGATGAATTTGAAAAATATATTACTCATTTAGGTGTTGAAATTGACAAAGATTTCAACATTACCCAAAAATGGGTGCCTATGAGATATCAAGGTGAATTTATTGAAGGTCCAGTTGATCAAGTTAACTATATTGATGTTGCTCCCAATCAAATTGTTGGTACTTCCGCTTCACTTATTCCCTTTGTCAATCATGACGATGCTACTCGTGCTTTAATGGGATCCCACATGCAGACTCAAGCTGTTCCCTTGATTAATCCCGAAGCTCCTATTGTTGGTACTGGTATGGAAGAACCAATTAGTAAGGCTATGAATCGCACTGTTTATGCCCATCATGCCGGTAAAGTTTCTTTTGTTGATGGTGAAAAAATTATTGTTACTTTAGACAAAAAAGTTTCTTGCGACGAAGGTAGTGATCACACTGAAATTAGTCAAGATGGCAAAACAGAAACTTATTTTCTGGCTAAATTTAATCGTACTTCTCCTTATGGTACTTGTTACAATCAAAAAGTTTTAGTTAATTTGGGTGACAAGATTAAACAAGGTGATATTTTAATCGATGGTCCAGCCACCGAAAACGGTGAATTGGCTATTGGTAAAAATTTACTTGTTGCTTATGCCTCTATTGATGGTTTAGGTTACGAAGATTCTTTCCTTATTTCTGATAGATTAGTCAAGGAAGATGTCTTTACTAATGTCCAAATATACGAATATGTTGCTCAAGTAGTTGAAACTAAACTTGGCAGTGAAGAGTTGACCAAAGACATTCCCAATATTTCCGAAGACGAATTAGCCAAATTGAATGCTGATGGTGTTGTTATGATTGGTGCTACTGTTGGTCCCAACGATATTTTGGTTGGTAAAGTTGAACCTCGTGGTGAAAAAGAATTATCGGCTGAAGAACGTCTTCTTCGTGCTATTTTTGGTGAAAAAGCTCGTGAAGTTAAGGATACCTCTCTTAGGGTTCCCAACGGTGAAGGTGGAATTGTTATCAAAGTTGAAGTTTTAAACAAAGAAGCAGGGGATGAATTAGATCCGGGAGTCAACAAAGTTGTCAAAGTTTATGTTGCTCAAATGAGAAGAATTCAAGAAGGTGATAAAATTGCCGGAAGACATGGTAACAAAGGTATTATTTGTCGTATTCTTCCCGAGTATGATATGCCTCGCTTGGCTGATGGTACTCCCATTGATTTAGTTATGTCACCCCTTTCAGTTGTTGCCCGTATGAATCTTGGTCAAATTTTAGAAGTTACTCTAGCTTATGCTGGCTATAAACTTAATAAAAAATATGCCGTTCCGGTTTTTGAAAGATATACCGAAGATCAAATTGGTAAAGAGTTAGAATCAGTTGGACTTGCTTATGATGGTAAAACTCAATTGTATGATGGTCGCAGTGGTGAAGCTTATGATCAAAAATCAATCGTTGGTATCGGCTATATTTTAAAATTAGTCCATATGGTAGATGACAAAGTTCACGCTCGTTCCACTGGTCCTTATTCCTTAGTTACCCAACAACCTCTTGGTGGTAAAGCCAGAATGGGAGGACAAAGACTTGGAGAAATGGAAGTTTGGGCCCTTGAAGCTCATCGAGCCGCTCATATTTTACAAGAAATGTTAACCATCAAATCCGATGATATTGAAGGTAGAACTAAAGCTTTCCAGTCTATTATCAAAGGACTTCCAATTCCTGAACCTGCCATCCCCGAATCTTTTAAAGTTTTAGTTAAAGAATTAGCTGGTTTATCTCTAGATATTTCTCCTGTCAATGCTAAGTATGCCAAAGAAATCATTGAATCAGAAGAAATTTCCGAACCAGCCCCAAAACTTGAAACTCTTAATATTAATCAGTCTGAAGAAGAGACAAAAGATTCTTCAGATAAGGAGGATAAATAATGTTTGATTACAATAACTTAATCGACTTTTCTGGTTTACAAATTAAATTAGCCTCTCCCGAGGATATTTTATCTTGGTCTCGAGGTGAAGTTTTAAAACCCGAAACCATTAACTACCGTAGTTGGCGACCAGAAAAAGATGGTCTTTTTTGTGAAAAAATCTTTGGTCCTAGCCGTGATTATGAATGTTATTGTGGAAAATACAAAAAAATTAGATTTAAAGGTGTTATTTGTGATCGTTGTGGTGTTGAAGTTACTACATCTAAAGTTCGTCGTGAAAGAACAGGACATATCGCTTTGGCTAGCCCTATTGTTCATCTTTGGTATCTTAAAAATTCTCCTTCACCTCTTAGTGTTGTTCTTGATGTCTCCCAAAAAGATTTAGAAGCAGTTGTTTACTTTACTAAATATTTAGTCACCTCTATTAACAAAGACAAGAAAAAAGAAGCAGTTCAAAATTTAGAAGAAAATATTGACAAAAGGAAAGAAAGAATTGATGTCGAAACTAAACAAGGCATTGATTTCAAAAAAGAAGAAACTGCCAAAGAAAAAAAGGAGTTAACCAAAAAAATAAAAAATAAAGATCAACTCAATATTGCCATCGAAGAAAGAGAAGTTAAGTTAAAACAAGATATTCAAAAATTAGAAAACAAAGCTATTGCTGAAAAAAATAAGATTGATAGTTTGGCTAAATATCTTCAAGACAAAATCAAAGAATTAGATATTTTGTCTGTTCTTGGTGATGAAGAAAATTTTTATTTGGCTCAATTTGGGGCAGATGTCTTTTATGAAGCTAAAATGGGAGCTGAGGCTATTTTGGAAGTTTTAGAAAATATTGATCTTCCCAGCACTATCAAAAATCTCAAAAATGAATTAAAGAAAACTAATAGTCGTCTCAAAAAGAAAAAGATAATGTATAAGATCCGTATTTTAAATGGAATGAATGATAATGACATTCATCCATCTTGGATGGTATTAAAAAATGTTCCTGTTATTCCACCAGATTTACGTCCTATGGTTCAACTTACTGGTGGCCGTTTTGCCACTTCTGATTTAAACGACTTATATCGTCGTCTTATCAATCGCAACAATCGTCTCAAAAAATTACTCAAACTTGGTGCTCCTGAAATCATTTTAAGAAATGAAAAAAGAATGCTCCAAGAATCAGTTGATATTTTGATTGATGCTCAAAAAAGCACCAAAAATAAAAGAAAAAATACCAAAAGAGTTCCTCGTTCTTTGTCTGATTTGCTTCGTGGCAAAAAAGGTCGTTTTAGAAGAAATCTTTTGGGTAAAAGAGTTGATTACTCTGGTCGCTCCGTTATCGTCGTTGGTCCAGAATTAAAATTAAATCAAGTTGGTTTACCCAAAGAAATTGCTTTGGAAATCTACCGTCCTTTTGTCTTACGTGAACTTATTGAGCTTGGTTTGGCTCCAAATATCAAAAGTGCTAAAAATCTTATTGATCATCGTATCAATGAGGTCTATGACGTTTTAGAAAAAGTCACTAAAGATAGCTATATTCTTCTTAATCGTGCCCCTACTCTTCACAAACTTTCTCTTCAATCTTTCCGCCCAGTTTTAACTGATGGTTTAGCCATCAGACTTCATCCTTGTGTTTGTAAGGGTTTTAATGCTGACTTTGATGGTGACCAAATGGGTGTCCATTTGCCTCTTTCTAGATCAGCCCAAAAAGAAGCTAAAAGATTAATGTTACCTTCTCACAATCTTCTCAAACCATCTGATGGTAATCCTGTTTCACTACCTTCCCAAGAAATGGCCGTTGGTTGTTATTACATTACTTCTATTCGTTCTCAAGATCTTGCCAGAAGTGAAAAAGAAGGTTTTGAAGGATTAACTATTTTTGATGGTAAAGAAGAGGCTGATTTGGCATATCAATACCGCAAAATTAATTTAAGGGAATTAATTGTTGTCAAACTTAATGACAAATTTATCAAAACTACTTATGGTCGTCTTTGGTTTAATTCAATTCTTCCACAAGAATTTGAATTTATGAATCAACCTATGGCTGGCAGTAAATCAATGAATGAATTAATCTTCAAATCTTTAGAGCTTTCTGGCCGCAAAAGAACTGTTCGTCTTATTGATGACCTCAAAGACATTGGTTTTAAAGGATTTACTCTTTCTGGTATTTCTTTATCAATGGCTGATTGTGGTTCCTTAAAAGAAAAAAGTAAAATTATCGAATTAGCTAACAAAAAAGTTGTTGATATTGAAGAAAATTACAAAAATGGTTTAATCAGCAATGACGAAAGAAGAAGATTGAGCCAATCTGTTTGGATGGAAATTACCGAAGAAATTGCTGAAAAAACTTGGGCAACTTTGGATATTGATTCACCAATAAGAATTATTTCTGCCGCTGGTATTAAGCGTGCTTCCAAAGATCAAATCAAACAGCTTTCTGGTATGAGAGGTCTTATGGTTGATCCTACAGGAAAAATTGTTGAATTACCTACCAAATCAAACTTCCGAGAAGGACTTTCTGTTTTTGAATATGTTACTGGTGCTAGAGGTACTAGAAAAGGTTTGGCTGATACCGCTCTAAAAACAGCTGATGCTGGTTATCTTACTCGTCGTTTGGTTGATGCCGCCCATATGTCTATTATTCGCAATGAAGATTGTCATACCAAAAAATTCATTACTATTAACAAAAATGAAAAAGGTAGAGAAAGATATTTCTTACGTCGATTGATTGGCCGAGTAACTGCCAACGACATTATTGACCCTACTAGCAAAGAATTAATTCTTAAGTCAGGCAAGGTAATTGATGACAAAATTATTATTAAGTTAGAAAATAGCGCTGTTACCTCCGTGGATATTAGATCCCCTCTTGGCTGTAAATCCAAGACCGGTCTTTGTCAAAAATGTTACGGTTGGGATATGTCCACTCGTAAGTTAGTTGATATTGGAGTTTCAGTGGGAGTTATTGCTGCTCAATCAGTCGGTGAACCTGGTACCCAATTAACATTGAGAACCAAACATACCGGAGGTGTTGTCGGTGTTGACGTTACTCAAGGTTTACCTCGTGTCCAAGAATTATTTGAAATCAGAACTCCAAAAGTACCTTCACCTTTAGCCGAAATTGACGGTAAATTAATTATCAAAGAAAACATTGATAATTATGAAATAAAATTAGTCGGCAAAGATGCCAACGGTGAAAACAAAACTATCAGTTATGTTTTACCTATCAACATTACTCTTTTAGTTTCTGACGGTGATTTGGTTTCTGCTGGAACTCAACTTTGTTCTGGTTCTTTGGATGTTAGAGAAATTATGGATATCAAAGGCATTGAATCAGCCCAAAGATACCTTATTAACAGTATCCAAGGTGTCTATGAATCTCAAGGAATTACTGTTCACGATAAACATATTGAGGTTATTATCAAAGAAATGAGCGACAAAATGAAAATTGAAGATCCAGGTGATACTAATTTCCTTTACGGACAAATTGTCACTAGGGCTGTTTATCTGGATGAAAATGAAAAAGCCAAAACCAAAGGTGGTAAACCATCCAAGGGTCGAAAGATTCTTTTGGGGCTTATTCAATCAGCTCTTAGCACTGGGTCATGGTTGTCTGCTGCTTCATTTCAACAAACAACTTCAGTTTTGACGGAAAGTTCTCTTATCGCCGAAATTGACAACTTGATTGGTCTTAAAGAAAATGTTATCATCGGACGTCTGATTCCAGTCAGCAAAAAACAATTATTAGACAATTAAAAATTTAAAAGACTTGTGCCAACATTCAATCAATTAATTAAAAAAGGCCGTAAAAAGGCAACCAAAAAATTAAAAGTCGCTGCTTTGCGTAATAACTTTAATAGTATTCACAATCACAGTGTTCGCACTTTTAATCCTATCAAAAAAGGTGTCGTTACTGTTGTTAGGACAATGACTCCCAAAAAGCCTAATTCGGCTTTGCGTAAAGTTGCTACTATCAAATTAAGCAACCGTAATACCGTTACAGCTTATATTCCTGGTATCGGCCATAATTTAGCTGAGCACGGTATCGTTGCCATTAGAGGCGGTCGTGTTAGAGATTTACCGGGTGTTCGTTATCATGTTCTTAGAGGCAAATACGATGCCGGTGCTGTTGAGGGTAGACTTCAATCTCGTTCTCGTTATGGTACCAAGCGCCCTTCCGCCCCAAAGAATTAATTGTTTAAAAATTAAAAATTAGAAATTGATTAAAAATTTTGAATTTTAAATTAAAAATTAAAAAAATATGTCAAGAAAAGGTCCAGCTAAAATTAGAAAAATAGAACAGGATGCAGTTTACAATAATTTTTTGGTAAGCAAATTAATCACAGCCATCATGAAAGATGGCAAAAAAAATGTTGCTACTCACCAAGTTTATTCTGCTCTTGATTTGCTTAAGAAAAAATATCCCAAAGAAGATCCTGCCACTGTTTTGGAGCAGGGGATAGAAGCTATCAAGCCTAAAATTGAAGTTAGACCTCGTCGTATTGGTGGTTCTGTCTATCAGGTTCCTACTCCAGTTAGAAGTAGCCGTCAAGTTTCTTTAGCCATCAGATGGTTAATTATCGCTGCTCGTGCTAAAGCTAACAAACAATTCCACACTTTCGGTGAAAAAATTGCTGATGAAATTATCGCTGCTCTCAAAAACGAAGGTTCCGCTGTCGGTAAAAAACAAGAAGTAGAACGTATGGCTGAGGCCAACAAGGCTTTTGCCCACTTGCGTTGGTAAGTTTTTTTAGTCATACTATATACAGGATGTCTTTATTTACGAAACCCAAAATAGTTTTTTATCCCAAAAATTCTAATCTTGAAATTTATTTTGATAAAAAAGAAAACAATGTTTTTAGTTTTGAAATAGATTTGTGGAAAAAACAAACTGATGTCGATTTACAGCCTATCGCTTATTTTCTCAAACAAAACAAAATTAACGAAACTACGGTTATTATTCCCGACGATATTTCTCTAACCAAATCATTTATTTATGATTCCAAAATTTCTTCAATAGAAAAAAAAGAAGTTGTTGGTCTTGCCGAAAGTTTTATTTCTTTCAAGATAGATCCTGAATTCCTCGAATACAAGCTTATCAACAGTGACGATAAGACAATTATCAACGCTACTATTTATCAAAAAGACAAAATATCTGCTCTTAAAGACAATCTTTCTATTTTGGGTTTAACCAAAGTTTCACTTATTTCTACATCTTCTGCTATTTCCAAAATTATTGCCAAATTTAATCCTAGTCAATATTTTATGGTTTACCCTCTAGAGCAAAAAGATTATCTGTTATTTTTATCAACTGGGCCAGATGTTTATTTGAGTACTGTTATCAAGGGTCCAATTCTCGATATCCAAAAAATAATCAATTATTCCAGTCTCTACTTTAAAGAACCTACTGACAAAATATATATCAAAGAAGGAGAGACAGCCGAGATAAATTTTAATAGTGAGATGGTCAAAACTGATTATTCCGAAAACCAAATCGCCACTGATTTCAAAAAACCTTCCAATCTTCCACTTCCTGTTATTGGTGCTTTGGTTGATGAAAATACTCCAACTCAACTTAATTCTGATATAATACCACTAGATACTTCTAATAATAATTTAAATAAATCAACCAATATGGAAAACAAAAAAAACATTCTTCCCTTTATCTCCGTTATTATTGTTACCGCCGTTATTGCCTCAATTGCTATCTGGTTTGTCTTAAATCGTGATCAAAATGATATTGATACCAGTGAAATTATTGATGAAACCCCTCAAGAAATTGTTCAAGAAGAAGTTGTTGAGCCCACCCCAACCCCTATTGAAATTGACAAAGATATCAAAATCCAAGTTTTAAATGCAACTAGTATCAATGGTCAAGCCGCTACTCTAAAAACCATTTTAACCAAATACGAATTTGAAAGTATTGCTGTGGGTAATAGTACCGAAAAATTAACTGTCAATGAAGTTAGATATAAGCCAAGTATGGCCACTGCCTCCGCTTATTTTAAAGAAAAATTAGCTACTGAGTTTCCAGGTGCCACTCACAGCGACATTCTTAAAGAAACTTCTACTTATGATGTTGTTTTCTTGATTGGTACTGATCTTAGTGAAGCGGCTAAAACTAGTGAAGTTACTCCTACCGAAGCCACCGAAGAAGCATCAGAAACTAGCGAAGAATAAATATTTTATTTAATCAAAATATTTACAATATTATCAACTCTTTTTTGTAAAACGTTGGGGTTATCTGTTTTTACGATATACTCATTTTCATACATTATAGATTGTGGAAGATCATAAACATTTTGTGTAATTGTGTCACTTTCAATTGGCAATAAATCAGATGAAGAAGACAGTTGTTTAACTCTCAAATAAAATTCATTATTTTCAGGTATTTTAATAATTTTTATATTATTTCTTGGAATTAAAATTTGACTTCTATCGAGCAAAAAAGGTTTATCAAAAACATTAACTTCTTCTTTTGTATCAATATTTATATCTAATTTATCTAAATCAAAATTTTCTATAGGAATATGAGATATCTTAGTTTCTTTGGCATATTTTTTGTATTGTTTTTTTATTGATAAATACCACATATCTAGATTAGCCGCCTCATTCCATGGTGTCATATCATTGTGCAGTCTTCCACTACCCTTATTTAATATGTTTAAAGAATAATCAATTTTTGATTTTAATCTATTTAGAAGGCTAGTATCTATAGTTTTATCAGTAGCAATTATACGTCTAACTCCCAAAGCAGATCTATCTATGGCCAATAGTAATCTTTCTTTTTTGGGGTGGTCAAGTGATAACCTTTTCGTTTTTAAATTAACAGCAGTATAATGAAGGGTGAGCAGCTCTTTATTGTACATATCCAATGTGTATCATATCAAAATATTGTCTTAATTTCAACCTAGACTACTTTCTATTTCAAATTCTTGCCCTGTTCAACAAAGACAAAGCTGCAAATTGAGACAATCCACATCTTGGTTTTTCGCCAGATTCAATATTTTGTTCAAATCCCAAAAACTTTTTTATATTCATAATCTCAGGAACTCTTCCTTTCGGATCCAATAGTTTCTCTTTGTCTATCACAAATTTATCCCCACAATCAATTACATTATCCATTCCAACTTCATAGGCAACCATACTCAAGCCATGAGGTATCTCAAACCAGCTTGGATCAGGATTGATTGGAGCAGCCAATCTAAATATTTTTTTTGTATTGATTGGCAAATTCAATTTGCTTTTTAATATTCTTTCTGTTGCTTCAAGTGTTGTTTCTAAAGTATTGTCTGTTTTTTTAATTAATGCAAAACCTCTTGGTGTTTCATCAAACTTTTCATTTGCTGCTGGTTGGAAATATTCTTTTGTAAACAAAACATAAATTTCTCCCTGGTTATCAATGAAATAAGGACAAGTAACTACACTTTTAGGATATCCCAAAGATATTTGCTCCCAGGTGCAATTGGCATCCTCATGTCTTGCAAATTTTCCCGTAACTTTTCCACCATCAAATTCAGTACCTCCTTGAATTATTTTTCTTGCAGTTTCTATCTGTTTTGCTGTATATCTTGCTTTTTTAGAAAAATCAATTTTCCATGGATAATGTGGCTTATTTTCTTTTGACATAGGACATATTATAACATAAATCCTCCTAAATTTGCTATACTGACCTTATATGAAAATTTTAGTCACCGGAGGCCTTGGTTTTATAGGCACAAATTTTATTCGTTATTGGTTCCAACAACACCCAGAGGACACTATCGTCAATCTCGACAAAGTCACCTATGCCGCCAATCCAGCAAATTTATCCGAATTTGAGGGAAAATCTAACTATCAATTTATAAAAGGTGATATCTGTGATGCCAAAACTGTTGAATCGGCTATGCTTGGTGTTGATCTAGTTGTTCATTTTGCTGCCGAAACTCATGTCGACAGATCTCTAGATGACCCAGAATTATTTTTAAAAACCAACATTTTAGGTACTTTTAATTTATTAAATATTGCTTCCAAAAATAATATTCGTTTTCACCACATTTCTACCGATGAGGTTTTTGGTGCTCTAGAATTAAACACCGAAAATAAATTCAGCGAAACAACTCCTTATGATCCTCGCTCTCCATACTCGTCCTCCAAAGCCGCCTCTGATCATTTGGTCAGAAGTTTTTATCATTCTTTTGATTTACCCATCACAATTTCCAATTGTTCCAATAATTATGGCCCTTATCAATCACCGGAGAAGTTTATTCCTCGTATGATTACCAATCTTTTGACTGGTCAAAAAGTAAAAGTTTATGGTGATGGTCTCAATGTTCGTGATTGGCTTCATGTCCTTGATCACTGTCGTGCCATTGAGGCTATTATCCAAAAAGGAAAAATAGGGGAGACTTACGTTATTGGTGGACTTACCAAAGATATCAATAATTTAGAATTAACCAAAACCGTTTTGTCCTTAATGGGAAGAGGCGTTGACCAAATCGAATTTGTCACCGACAGACCTGGTCATGATAGACGATATGCTGTTAATTGGGAAAAAATTAAAAATGAATTAGACTGGAATCCTCAATATACTTTCAAAGAAGGTATCAAAGCCACTATTGATTGGTACACTCAAAATTCAGACTGGTGGCAAGCTAGCAAATCCGAAGCCGAACAATTTTATAAAAAAATAGGAAGATAAACTATGATAATTTTAAAAATAAATAAAGTACCAAACCTGGATAATTTAAAACAACTTACCCAAGAATTTCCAAAATATATAAAATTATCTGTCGATATCAAAAAAGAAATTGTCTATGGTGGCAGTCGTTTACGTTTTGATTGTGAACAAAAATTAATTAATAATGAAAATTCAAAAGAAACCGATATTTGGAGCGGAGGTGTAAATCTCGCTACCAAAAAAATTGATTATTCTTCCATTGCCAACATAAAACCATCTTTCAATAATCCTAGTACAGAAATAATAATTCCAGAAATAAGGAAAAAATTTAAATTAATTGTTAACAGATATTTTCCTGATTATGAATAAAAAAGATTTAGAAACTCTAAATATTGTTTCTGACGCCCAAAGGGCAATTTATGAATTGGTTGATGAAAAAGTCGGTAATGATAGTTTCTTCTTAAAAGAATATATAAAAAGTATTTCAAAATTTCCCGATAAGTTTAATATTACTTTACTAAAATCAGACAAAGTCTCACCCAAAATTAAAGCAGAATATTTATTGGATAATAATCGTTATTTTTTATCTTGTTATAATCAATAATGCAATTTACCCACTCAAACAAAATAAAAGACCTAATCATTAACAGTTAGGAAAATATTTTAATTTATTTATGCCAGAAAACACAGGTGAACAATTTTTACATCAAAAAAATCCCAACCTTCATATCTCCAAAGAAGTACAACACGAAATGGACAGAAAAATATTAGCCGGAGAAAAAACTTCACAAAAACCCGCCGATAAAATTGTTGACTGGCTTAAAGTGCTTGAACAAACTCACATGAACCACGAAAATGATTCTCGTGTCAAAGATCGTATCAAAAATTACTATCACAATTTAATTATTACTCCACACAAGGAAAAATTAGCCAAAGCAGCGGCCAATGTTGAAGAAAGAGCCGCTAGAACTTTAGGTATAGATGCGCAATACAGCGAAGAACAACTTGACCAAAGAGGTGATATTGCTGTCAAAGACTTGGAGCAATCGTTAAACCAGTGGTTAGATTATCTTTCTAGTAAAGATCAATCTTACCCAATGTGGTTTCGCTATTATGTTTTTACCAACATTATTCAACTTAGTGATTTCGATAAAGATCAAGAAAAATTTACCAAAAGAACAAAAGATA
>CAZSQT010000035.1:0-6767 GCA_964609295.1 uncultured Gammaproteobacteria bacterium
CACATCATCTCTATTGGCCAAAGCCATATGGCAAATTCTTCTTTCAAAAGAACTCATTGGCATCATAGACACTTGTTTTTGAGTCGTTACTACTTTATCCGCTAAATTTGTTGCCATTATTTCTAATCTATTTTTTTGTTCTTCTCTATATTTATTTATATCCAAAACCACCCTGATCCATTCACCCAAAGTATTTTTAACCATCAAGCTCAAAATTAATTGAATAAAAGATAAATTTTTACCCCTAAAACCAATTAAACCAGCAGGATTATCTACTGCTATTGAAACCAAAACTTGTTTAGACTCATCATTTTCTTCATCTTTCAAATCTTCAACCGAAGCACTTTCTATCCCAAAATTCATCTGTGACAACAAGTCACACACTAACTTCAAAATTATTTCATTTCTTTTTTTGTTATCCATAAAGGCTATTCTAACATAAAATTTAATTATTTATCCTTTGAAACTACCATTTGCTGTATCAACATTACTCCCGAATTCACAAACCAATACAGCAGTATTCCCAAATTAAAACCCCAACCAATAAAAAGTGTCATCAAGGGCATCAAGTATAAAGACTGTGTCCTCATCGCCCCCATCATATCGTCCTCTTTATCCTTAGTTGCCTTAACTAAGTTTTCATCAATTTTAGGCGCCGGCATCATCAATTTTGAACTAAAAAATTGCAAAAGTGCTGATCCTAAAAGCAAAATTATTGGCAGTATCATCAAGGCAAAATCTCCCGTCTTATATATAGACCCAGGAGTATCGGTCAAATTAGAATTAAAAAAAGATAAATTCATCTCGAAACTTTCATCTACTTGAAAATAAGTCAATAAATTATTATTTATATGATTAATATCACCTTTACCAATAGCGTAATTTGTTACTGTATTAAAAGCATTAAAAAAAAGAATAAGTACTGCTATTTGTAAAATTTGAGGTAAACAACCTGACAGAGGATTAACCCCTTCTTTTTTATACAAATCCATTTGCGCTTTAGCCAAACCATTTTTATCTCCCTTAAATTTTTCTTGAATTTTTTTCAATTGAGGCTGTAATTTTTGCATTGCCTTTGCCGATTTTAAACTCGGCAAAACTAAAGGAATCAACAAAATTCTAATGATAACTGTTACCGCAATTACTGCCCAACCAAAATTACCAAACAAATAATAAAAACCAAAAAGAGCATTAATAAATGGTGCGACAAAAATATTCATGTCCTTATTGTAGCAAATCTATTCCACCTTTACTAAAGGGATTACACCTCAATATTCTCCAAAAACCCAACCATAAACCCTTCAACACTCCATATTTTTCTACTGCTTGATAGGTGTATTCACTACAAGTCGGTACAAATCGACAACTACTATGCCCTAAAAAAGGCACTTTTTTATAAAATTTTAAAAGCTTTAATATTACCTTTTTCATCTAAAATATTCTTTTTAACTAAAAAAATTCCTCTAAAACCATTTTCAAACTTATCTAAATTTTTTCTCACTTCTTCAGCTAATTTTCTCCTTATCTTATTTCTTACCACCGCTTTTTTTGAAATTTTCTTCGAAATTACAAACCCAAACTTTATTCCTTCATCTGTTTTATCTTTAATCAAACCCCAAAAATCACTATAAAAAATAGTCCCTTCTTTTTTTACTTTATCAAACTCTTTTTTACTTGTAATTCTATTAATCTTTTTAAGCATTTTAGACGGTTAGTTTTTTTCGACCTTTAGCTCTTCTTCTTTTAATTACTCTCCTTCCTGTTGCCGAAAACATTCTTTTAAAGAAACCATGAACTCTGGCTCTTTTTTTCTTTTTTGGTTGATATGTTCTTTTTGTTGCCATATATTTGATATTTTACCAATATTTTCACCATTTACTAGTTACTAGTTACTATTTACTCATTACTAGTTATCAATTTGCTTCTTTCTTTTTGTGGAAAACTATTCTATTATTATGTGGAAAACCATTATCCTCTCCCCAGGCTAAGTTATTATTTCTGCCCAAAAAATAGACAAAAATGGATATTGAACGTATTTGGAAAAATACCAAAGAAGAAATGAAAGTTATCCTTGCTCCCGCTGTTTTTCAAACTTTCATCTCCAAAACTCAACTTATTGCCTACAAAGACAATAAAGCCATTGTTGCTTGTCCTAGCGCCTATTTAGTCGAAATAAACAAAAAAAGATACTACCAACTCTTCAAAAACTCTTTAGACAACCAAACAAAAACAGAAAACACTCTTGAATTTATTGTCCAAGAAAATTTAAAAGAAAACAAAGAAAATAAACCTGCACCACTTCTCGACTTTGAATACAAACAATCCAAAAATACCAATGTCTCCCATCTTCATCCTAAATACACTATAGAAAACCTTGTCGTTGGCAATAGCAACAACTATGCCTACGCCGCCGCCCAAGGCATTATCGAAAATCCAGGCTTACTTTACAATCCTTTTTTTATTTGGGGTGGGGTAGGGGTCGGAAAAACTCATCTTATGCAAGCCATAGGCCACGAACTTCTCAAAAACAATCCTGATTTAAAAATAAAATATTTTCCTGCCGAAAATTTTGGTAATGAACTTATCTCCTCTCTAAAATCAAAAAACATGAATCCCTTTAAGGAAAAATATCGCAATTTAGATTGTATCCTTGTTGATGATATCCAATTTATTGCCGGAAAAGAATTTATTCAACAAGAATTTTTTCACACCTTTAATGCTCTCCACATGAACGGTAAACAAGTAATCTTAACTAGTGACCGTAAACCTAGTGAAATTGACCATCTTGAAGACAGACTAGTTTCTCGTTTTATGGGTGGTTTAACGGTTGATATTCAACTTCCTGATTACGAAATGAGAGTCGCTATTATTAACCAAAAAGTAAATGATAAAAAAATGAAAATCACCGATGAGGCTGTTCATTATTTAGCTGAAAACCTTACTTCCAACATTCGAGATATCGAAGGTCGTTTACAAGAAGTAACTATTCAAGCTCTTTCTCAACAAAAAAATATTATTGACCTCTCTTTTTTAAGCAACTTATTTTCTAGTTTTCCCAACAATAATCTCTCTGTCAAACAAAAGTTATCCCCACGCCATATTATTTCAGTTTGTGCTAAACATTTCAATATTAAAACAGGAGAATTATGCGGAAATAGTCGTAAAAAAGATATTGTCACCGCCCGTCACATTACTGCTTACCTTCTCATTAAAGAAGGGGACCTTCCTTTAAAAGAAGTAGGCTATCTTTTGGGAGGAAAAGATCATACTAGTATTATGCATGCTCGTGACAAAATCCACATTGAAAATTCCACCAATCCACAAACTCAAGAACTTATCAACAAAATCAAGAGTAAATTTTAATCTTTTATTTTTATCCACATTTTTTCTTTACTTATCCACATTTATTCCCACAAAAAATAAGCATCTTTTCCCCCAAACCTTACCCAAACACAGTCTTATTCTATAAGACAAAAAATACAAAAAATACCTAACTTATCAAAATTAACTACTTATTCACCCAACTACTCATTCACTTAAATACCATCTTTCCACTCTTTTTTATCCTTTCCCACTTATCCACCTTACTATATACAACGACTACTGTTTAATTAATTAATCAACCATGTTAATATAGCCTAATGAAATTCTCCGTTTTGCAAGAAAATCTCAATGAAGCCTTAGCCAATGTTTCTCGTTTCATTTCTAGTAAATCACAATTACCTGTTTTAAATAATATTTTAATTACCACAGACAATGGACGAATCAAATTATCTGCCACTAATCTCGATATTGGACTTAATTATTGGATAGGTGGCAAAATAGAAAAAGAAGGCAGTATTACTATTCCTAGCAAAGAAGTTACCGAATTTGTCTCTTATTTAAATACCGGTAAATTAGAAATAGAACTTAATACTCAAAATATTTTTTCAATTAAATCAGAAAAATTTGACTCTGACTTTACCACAATTTCGGCCAATGATTTTCCCACCCTTCCTCCTCTCAACACCAAATCCTCAATTGATATTCAATCTTCACTTTTAAAAAACACCGTCTCTCAAGTTGTTTTTTCTGCAGCCACGGATGATTCTCGACCTGTACTTACCGGTGTTCTTTGTGTTTTTACCAAAGATAGTTTAAAACTTGTTGCCACTGATGGTTTTCGTTTATCTCTCAAAACCATCAAACTTGTTAACCCCCTCTCTTTACCCGACAATAAAGAATCTTTAACTTTTCTTCTTCCCTCAAGAACCCTCTCTGAGGTCGTAAAACTTTCCAAAAACGACGACACCATCAAAATCGGACTAACACCCGACGAACACCAAGTAGTCTTCGTTTTAGAGGACATGGAGTTAGTCTCTGGACTAATTGATGGCGAGTATCCTGATTACACCAAAATCATTCCCGAATCTTTTAATACCAATATTTTTGTCAACAAAGAAGAATTTGCTCAAGCTATCAGAATCGCTTCTGTTTTTGCTTCCAAATCAGCTAATGTTGTTAAATTCAATATTAAAAACAACAAACTAGAATTAAGCGCTAATGCTTCTCAACTCGGCAAAAACAAGACTGAGCTTGACGCTAAAGTAGAAGGGGAGAGTCTTGAAATTGCTTTTAACTATAAATTTGTTTCTGATTTTTTGAGTAATTGTCAAGGAGAAGAAGTGTTAATCAAATTAAATGAATCGTTGTCCCCAGGTCTTTTTCAAGATCAGACCAATCCTGATTTTACTCATATCATCATGCCCGTCCGCATCCAAGACTAATTACTATAAACATCATTAATTAAGTCATTCCACAAAATCAAAACATTGTTACCAGGACAAGCTGTATTTACTGTTCCTTCCTCATCTGCCTCATCTGGATCATCTTCTTCAGGTATTCTTGTGTGAGGATAAATATTTTCTTTTTTAATATTATATTCTTCCACCCAATCTTTAATTTGTTGCACCAAAGTATTATAAACAGCATCGCCTTTCTTTATAGTTTCACTAGAGTCATAGTTACCTATGAGAGAAATAGACAAAGATCTAAAATTAATTCGGTTATTACCAGCATTAATTGTCCAATATTTCTCTGGAGTTCCTGTTGCTTTGTTACCATTTCTATCTATTAAAACATTATAATCAACAATATATCCTTGGTCTTGATAACCTTTTTTAATTATTTGAGTCTCTGTGTGATGAGGTGAATTTTTTTTGTATTCATTAACCCAATCAGAAGCACTACTATTAACAAAGTTGTCGCCTTTAATTGCTGTATGGTGAACAACAATAAAAGTTGGATCTTCAGTTCTTTTTATACTACAAACTCTTTCACTAGTTCCTTCTATATTCTCACAAACAGGATCCCCTCCTATTAAATTAGAATCATCTTTTTCATCCACATCACAACTCTCCCCAGCTTCTAATTTTGGATTATATTCCCAATGCCAAGGTTCATTTGTTGTTTGATAAAAACCATATTTATAACCGTTTTTTGTTATCCATTCATATCTTGAACCTCCATCAGTCCACCACCAATTAAAATCTAAAGCTCTACCGGTATGATGAGCACTTGACCCAGGTGGGTCTGCTGGCTCACAAGTACAAGAACAATCATTACTTGGACAATATCCTGTATTTCTATATTCAACATATGCATTATATAAAACTTGTTGTCGTTCATACGATCTATACATCGAATCAATCCCTAAAACCACACCGTCTTTTTTTGCATCATCTACCATTTTTATTAAAAGTGGTAAAACTCTGCTGTCAAATTTATTTTCTATTGCAGAACAATATTGTGGTGGAGTTGTTCCTACAAAATCAGGATATTTTTTTGCCAAATCATATCTTTTTCCATTAGCATCAGTAGATATCCTCCCTCCTCCTGTTGTTGGTTCAAAAATAGGTAATTCCAATCCATTTCTTGTTACATAACATATTCCATCCACTATTTCTCCTCCACCTTCATCGCCATCCACTTGTCCTTCGTAAGCATTTGGTACCAAGCTTGAAGTCAAATCTTGATTTAAAGACATCGAATACACCAAAATAAAAACAAAAATTACAATTACTATGACTGCTATGACCCAACCTCCTCCAGAAGCAAACAAAGCCCCTATTCCTTTTGCAATAGCTGCTCCACCCTTTAGAGCCGCCCCTGTTCCTCCTTTGGCTCCCATTTTACCTACTCCACCTAACTTTCCTCCCAAACCTTTAAGCATTGACCCCAAGCCATTATTAACTCCTTGCAAAATATTCCTCGCTCCATTTTGAGCTCCTTGACCCAAAGTATTTCCAATATTTTTTAAACCTGAAACAAAAGGATTCACCCCAGACTCTCTTTGTCCAAAAAATTGTCTAAAAGCGCCGCCAATCCCATTTCTCGCTTGTATAGTAAAATTATTAAATCCTCCTTGAAATCTAGGCCCAAAATTTTCAAAAACACCCCCTGTCCTTTGGTGAAAATTATTCCAAAACTGAGCCATTTTTTGTTGTCTTGTTGCTTGAGCCAAAATATCTGGATTTTCAAAAGACTTAGCAAATTTATCTATTTCCATTACCTCTTTCATTTCATAAGGTAATTTAAGACCCGAATCAAGCAAGTTACCTTTCACCTCTTTATAAGCTTCTAGCCACTCAGGTGTATTTATTGATTTAAAATAATCTCCTTCAGGATAAAAAGTATTCCCCATAAAATCCCTATATTTCCTAAAACTCAATTCCTGTGTGATATTAAAACCACCATTTACTTTTACAAATTCACTACTCAATTTCTCT
>CAZSQT010000036.1:0-10921 GCA_964609295.1 uncultured Gammaproteobacteria bacterium
AGTTTTTCCTTTTCCGTACCAATTATTTCCATGTATTACCATTATCACTTCACCTTTGTCCAGCAATTTTTCTTTTTTTAATTTTTCAAAAACAGGATCGTCGATATTAAAATCTTTTTTCTCAAATTTACAAAAATAAGGTGTTACCCCAAAACATAGATTAACTCTATTCAAAATAATTTCATTATTACTAATTCCTATTATTGGTTTTTCTAGTCTATAACTTGATAGTAAGGCAATAGACTTACCTGATTCAGAAAAAACTACAATTGTATCTATCAAATTGCAATTTGCTTTAATTGTATTAATGGCCGCATCAATAATTACCTCAGAAAGATTATTTTTTTCTCTTGATGGTGGAGCAATTATTTCTCGATTTTCATTAAATTGACAAATTCGATTCATATATTCGGCCGCTTTAATAGGGTAATTGCCCATAGAAGTCTCTTCTGACATCATCACCGCATCCGTGCCATTAAAAACAGCATTAGCTACATCAGTCGCCTCTGCTCGAGTTGGTGATGAGTTAACCGTCATCGATTTCAACATTTCAGTTGCCACAATAACACTCTTACCAGCATTTCTAGTCATAGTAATTATCTTCTTTTGCCAAAAAGCCAATCTCTCCAAAGGTATCTCTCTACCCAAATCACCTCTAGCAATCATTATTCCATCAGCCATTTCAATTATTTCTTCGAGATTTTCCAATGCTTTTTCATTTTCAATCTTAGCGATTACTCCTATTTGTAATTTTTTCTTTTCAATCTCTTTTTTTAAATCTTCTACTTCTTTGGCTTTTTTCAAATAAGACAAAGCAATCATATCAATATCTTTTATTTCAAAAGCTCTTTTTATATTCGGAATATCAACAATTATTCCAATCATTAACTTATTTTTTTCAGCTATCTTTTTGATTAAATCCACTTTTTCTTGATGCCATTTTTGAGTATTGTATTTTAAATTTAATCGAAACCAATCAACACCTGCTTCAATCAATTTTAAAATTATTTCTTCAGTTTCTGTCGCTGGTCCTAAAGTAGCAATTATTTTAGTTTTCCTCATTGGCATGGCAATATTTTTTAATTATTTTTTCTGTTTTCAAAAAATCTTTATAAATTTTAGCAACAATCGGATTATCTTTTGGTCTTTTTATAGTTTTTTTATTATCAATCGACCTCAATCCTTCTGCTCTTTTTTTGACTATTTCCTTATTGGTGGGCACACTTTGGCCACCCCCACCAACACAACCTCCTGGACAAGCCATTACTTCAACTCCAGCATATTTATCGGGATCTTCCTTTAATTCTTCTAGTATTTGTTTTGCCTTATTTAGCCCAGAGACAAAAACAACAGGCGGTTTTTCTTTTAGCTCCCCAGCCACATTTCGCAAGGCTGCTTCCAAAACACCTCCACTAGCACCATAAATTACTCCTGCTCCGCTTGCTTCTCCCATCAAATTATCAAAATCACCTTCTTCGATTTTGGCAAGATTTATATTATTTTTGTGAAGCAAAAAAGCCAATTGTCTTGTTGTCAACACATAATCAACTGGTCGAATTGGTTCTGACCCTGGCGAAGTAATTTCAAATTCTTTTCTTTTAATTTCATATATTTTGGCCGTACAAGGCATCACACTGACTGTCACGATATTTTCTGGTTTTACTCCTATTTGTTTAGCAAAATAAGATTTTACCAAACCTCCCATAATAATATGTGGAGGTCTAGTTGTCGCAATATTTTTTACAAACTCAGGATAATTACATTCGACATATCTTACCCAGGCTGGACAGCAAGATGATAGACAAACCCCTTCCTTGTTTTTAAATTTTTGGACTAATTCTTTTGCTTCTTCTGTGGTTGTAAAATCTGCTCCCACACTTACATCCAAAACATAATCAGCCCCCAACTTTTTGATAGCTGCTGCCAATTTTCCGGTTACTACTGTTCCTGGTTCTAAGCCAAATTCTTCGCCAATAGTTGACCTTATTGCCGGTGCTACCATAAAAACAACTTTTTTACCCAAAGCCTTATTTTCCAAAGGTTTTTCAATATCTTCAAATTCACCCTTAGCTTCTATTGCTCCTACTGGACAGTGAATCACACATTGACCGCAATAAACACAATTTTTAGTCTTATCCTCATTTGGCATTACTTCAAAAAAACCATTTATTTCTTTTTTTTGCCAAAAATCCACCTTTTGTTTATGGCAAACCTCAACACAATTGCCACAATTTATACATTTATTGGGATCCATTACTAAAACATCACCCAATCTATATTTTTTAATTCCAATTTTTCTATCTTTAAATCGATTGATATTTATCTCATATTTTTTTGCCATCTTTAACAATTCACAGTTGTATCGGTAGATACAGTCAGCGCATTCTTCTTTGTGTTGAGCAAAAATCAATTCCAAATTTGTCCTTATTGTCCTCAAAATTTCAGGAGATTCTGTAATTACCTCCATTCCATCTTCCACCTTTGTCGAACAAGAAGTATAAAGACCATCCCTTCCTTTTATAGACACAACACACAATCGGCAATTAGATTTAACACACAAATCTGGATGATAACACAACGCCGGCACATATATTTTGTTTTCTCTCAAAACTGCCAAAATAGTTTGATTTTTTTTAGCCTTATATTTTTTTCCGTTTATAGTGATAGATATCGTCATAAGCCTATTTTTTGATAAAAACTTTTAATAGGAACAGAGACCACTTTACCCAATGAACAAAAACTAGTTTTATCCAATACATAAAAAATATCTTTTAATGTTTTTTGGTCAAAAATTTTTTTGTCAAACATTTCTTTAATTCTGTAAACTCCTTCTCGGCAGGGAGTACATTTATCACAATTTTCTTTATGAAAAAAATTAATCCACTTTTGCATTAATTCCCAACCATCAGTTTCCTCTCGGTTATAGACAATAATTGATCCTTGTCCTCGAGCTGTTTGTTTCAATTCACTTGGCAATAATATTTCACCCGATATTTCCCCTCCAGATTGAACAAAAAAATCAAAATCAGGATAATTTTTTGTCTCTTTTAGTAATTTATCAATCGGGTATTTTTCATCTCTTTCCCAAACTCCAGGGTTTTTTACCTCTCCTCCTATCGTAAAAAAACGACTTTTTTTGTATTCTCCTTTATCAATTTTTGCAATATGGTACCAAGTTTCTACATTGTTTACCAAAGTTGGACATCCATTAATTCCTACTTTACAAGGATATGGTGGTTTTCCTTTAGGTTCAGCTAGTCCACCTTCCAATATAGAAACTATTGTTGTTTCTTCTCCAGCCAAATAGCCACCTTTTTTTTCAAACAAACCAATTGGCAAATCGCCAATCAATTCTTTCAATTTTCCACCAAATTCACGATAATAATTGCTTTTTAGATAAATTATTGCCTTACTGTTGGTAAAAGTTTCCAGACCAATTTTCAGTCCTTCAATCACTATTTGGGGATAATTTTCCAAAATATAGTGGTCTTTTTTGACTCCGGGTTCACCTTCAGCTCCATTACAAACTAGATATTTTTGTTCTGCCTTTGTTGTTAAAACTGTTTGCCATTTATCAAAAGTTGGAAAACCAGAGCCACCACGCCCCTTCAAGCCCGATTTTTTTAATTTTTCAATAAAGGCAGTCATATTGTTTACTCTTCAAGATTGATATATTGACTCATGTCTATATCCATTTCTTCCATTCCTTCAATATTTTCTGGAATATTCATATATTCTTCCATTTGCTTAGAAATATCATCAAATTGGACATCTTTTGGTAAATCAAAAACTGATTTATCGACTTTCCATTCAACACATTCATACTCCATCTCTTTGTCATCAAAAACAAATTCTTCATCAACTTCAACATCTTCTACCTCTTCCACTTCACTCGCATCTTCATCTTTAAAAAGCATTCCTTGGGAATTGCCTGATTGCCAAGTATAAACTGATCCTTCTTTAGCAATCATATAATGAATTACTTCTTTTTCTTCACCTTCTATCTCCATTAACATTTTTGTTTCTCCCTTGGTCATTTGTGATGCTGGATCAATATAATAAGTTCCCGAGCTAATCAATCCATTTTCATCCATTTCAAAAGAACATTTAAAGGGTTTTCCTTTTTCTGCTAACTCTTTTAAATTGGCTGTATATTTTTCTGCTTTTTTCTCTTCAGTTTTTTGACCACCGCAAGCAGAAAGCATTATTCCAGAAAATAAAACTATCCCCAAAAACATAAATATTTTTTTCATATTTCCCCTTCTTAAACCTGCTAATAATTCATTATAGCAGAATTATATTATCAGTCTAACAAATTGAAAATTCAAAATGTTATTTTCATTTTTATTATTTTCACCCCACACGTCAATCACAATATACGCATTATTGTTTTCATAATTATAGCTAGGCACTCGGTTTTCATAAAATGATTTCAATATCTTCAATTCATTACTATTTGGTCTTTTAAAATAAATATTTGTATCTTTGTCCAAAAAAAATACATTTTCTAAACCTTCTTCATTTTTAACCACAATATCATATTTATTTACCTTAATTTCAACCAAATTAACATTATTATCATCAAAACCTTTTTCCCTTAATTGCATTGATCCAATCAACAAATTTTTTGTGGCTGGCTCTCCTTCACGCAATATTTCTTGATATTTTTTGGCTAATTTCAAAATATTTTCTTTATTCATATTTCGTGAATTATACCACAATTTATTTTAACATCTTGTTTTCATCATACACAAATTACTCACCAATTCAAAACTATTTTTTTTGATAAATTTTTCTGCTTTTGGACTAGAAACACCTTCTTGCAACCAAATAATTGGTTTTCTTTGAGTTTTTATAATATCTTTTACTATTTCTATAACTGCTTCTGGTTTACGAAAAATATCAACTATATCTATCCTAATTGACGCTGGAATTTCTGATATTTTGCCATAAGCTTTTTCTCCTAAAACTTCTTTAATCATAGGGTTTATTGGAACTATTTTATAACCTCTTTTTTGTAAATATTGAGCCACTTGATAACTATCTCTATCTTTTTTATCAGACAAACCTACAATGGCAATATTTTTTTGTTTCATTTTGTTTTAAAAATATTAGATTTTAATACCCCAAAATTATTAAAAGAGCTTTTGATAGACAAGACCAATGTCAAAAGAGTGCTTAAAGCTCCAGAAGTAAAAATGGCTAGCATAATTGCTATTTGATATCTAATTGCTACGCTAGGAGATGAGCCACCAATGATTTGACCAGACATCATTCCGGGCAAAGTTACGATACCCATAGTTGCTGTTTTTGCTAAAGTTGGCAATAAGGTTAATTGGAAACTATGACGAATAAAAGGTGCCAAAGCTTCACTTTGTTTTGCCCCCATTGCCAAACGATAAAAGAAAAATTTTTCTTGTATTTTTAACTCTCGATAAAAAGCATTAAAGGCGACTATGTTTAGCGATAAAATATTACCCAAGAGCATTCCTCCCAAAGCAATCAAATATCGAGCTTCAAACAAAAAATCCAAACGAATCACAAAAGCATTAAAATAAAGTAATACACCAAAAGTAGATATAACAAATGCCAGTAGTATTGGCAAAAAAGATATTTTTAATTTAATTTTTATTTTACCCAAAGCTGACAAAACTGCAGTCAATGTCATTAAGACCAACCAAGTTAAATTTAACCACAATAAATTTTTTTCAAAAATATATTCTAAGAAAAAACCTACCAGAAACAATTGAAGCGACATCCTTATGACTGAACTAAAGATTTGATAACTTATTTTTAATTTAAAATAATAATTGATAAGCAAAGGAATTATCAAAAGTAAAAAAGCCAAACCTAAACCAAGAGAAGAAATTTCTACTGTTTCCATTTTTTCTCCTTAAAATCAAAAATACGAATATTTTTTTGTCTTTGCCACTCTGTATCATGGGCTACTAAAATAATTGTTTTATTTTTTAAGCTCAATATTTTAGAAATAACCCCAGACACTAATTTGGGGTCCAGAGACGAACTTATTTCATCCAAAAGCAAAATTGGTCTATCCAAAAGTAGTCCAATAATCAAAGATAATCTTTGTCTTTCACCCCCTGACAATTGACCAATATTTTTGTCTAAAATATCCTTATCTAAAGAAAAATCATCAATTAATTTTTGTAATTTATTTTCATCTACAACCTTGTCGTGATTTACCTCAAATGAAAAATAATCTTTTATAATTTCCCTAACTGAACCTGACCCCAAAGAATTATCTTGATCAACATAAGCAATTTGTGATCGTAAAAAATGAATATTTTTTACCCCTATTTTTTTGCCTTGAAAAAAAATATCTCCAGATTGTCCTTGTTTTAATCCCAAAATTAAATTAAAAAGACTACTTTTACCTATTCCTGAAGGTCCAACAATAACCACTTTATCTTTGTGATATATTTTCCAATTAAAATTCTCCAAAATAATTTTTTCACCAAATTTCAAAAAAACATTTTTAAATTCAATCAAAGGAGTCATTATTTTCACAGCTAAGTATACAATCTTATCCTTCCAAAACCAAGTTGATTCTTACTGCCTCATCTATGATTTGGTCAAAATTTTGCAAATTTCTAGTTCTTTCACAAAAAAGTCTTGCTTTTTTAATTAATTTTTCTGTTATTGGTAATCTTAATTTTAAGGGGTTTAAATCATTGGCTATTCTTAGTCTATCCAAAGCATCGGCATCTTTTAAAATCAGTAATTCTGGTTTTATTTCTTTAATCAACAAATCTTCTGGAACATGGTTTTGGTTAAGATAATATACTTCATCTAAACTTTTTTCTGCTATTACTGATTTCATTTCTTCTTTTACCCATTGGGCCGATCGTATCCCATGTTCATAATCAGTATAATGATTTTTTCTTTGAGTATCATGAGTTACTGCCGACCATCTTAAAGCTTCTTGGTCCACCATATTTTCACTATTGATCACATAACGAGACAATATTTCTTGCCACACCAAGACTCTCGTCTCATGCCCAATTCCATGAATACTATTAACCATTTCTTGTTTCAAAAACCAAGATTTTTCTGGTCGATATTTTTGCAGTAAAGACCTTGTTGGTAATTCTTCTTTTTTGCAAAACCTAAATATAATCTCTCGGGCCATAAGACAATTATCAATACTCTTTAACCAACTCTGGATATTTTTTCATCTTTATATCTTGTCCATCACCAGCCTTTCTGGGAACAATATGAAAATGAAAATGGGGGATTTCCTGTTGTGCTTCTTTGCCTGAATTATTAAAAATTTGCACATTTTTAATACCAAATTTGTCGCGATACCTCAAAACCAATTTTTTGACTACTTTGATTATTTCCGCTAATTCTTTTTCGGGAATATCATACAAATTTTCATAATGTTTTTTGGGGATGACCAAAGTATGGTATTTACTCACCGGATTTATATCATAAAATGCATAAACACTATCATTTTCAAACACTTTCAGGGAATCAATTTCCTTGTTAACAATTTTGCAAAAAAGACAATCATTCATAGCTAAATTTTATCATACTGTGATACAATCGGTTATCAATGAAAGAAATAAGTGAAAAACATAACAATAAGTCTTTTTCATTTAACGAACTAACTAACATTGTTAAAGATTTGGAGTCTAATAATCAAAGTTACGATATAATTTCAATTTCTAGTGATTCACAAGGGGAAATTATTGCCAGTCATACCACGGTTAAAAATAAATATAATTTTTTTCTTAAAACAACAGAGCCAGAATGTGAATCTGACAATTTTTTAATCCCAATTGGTAAAAAAACAAGTAGTTTAATTCAAAGTTTAAGAGTTATTGATACTGTTTTAGGAAATCAAGATAAAACCATAGAGGCAAAAGTTGATACAACAAAGGATATTCAAAAATTAGAAGAATATATTTTTGATGGTTATACCCTTAATATTCAAAAAACCCAAAAAGGAAAAATGAGTTGCTTCCTTTTTAAAGAAAAAAAACAATACAAGAGTGAAGGTTATGATTTTGATTCTACTATTGTTAATCTTTTAAGTTCTCTACCGGAAGAGACACATAATTTTGCAAAAACTATATATCAAAAAACTTTTCTTCCTACAACTGCCAATTATTGTGAAGAAGCTCATAAAATAGCCGATAAATCAATATCATTTTTAAATACACATCCTAAACTATTAAATATTTTAACTAAACCATTTAAAACCAGAGAAGATCAAAAAACCATACGAATCGCTGGCATAGAATTTCCCAAAGGAATTTTTGGTATTCCCTCCGGTTTTGACAAAAATGCTACTATGATTAATAGTTTGCGTGAAATTTATGGTGCTGGCCATGTCGAGATTGGGACCATTATCTACGATCCTTACGAAGGTAATCCCCTAAAACCGACAAGGTTAGTAAGATATAGTTCAAAAAAAGCCGCTGGTAATAATTTTGGACTCCCTTCTCTGGGAGCAGAAAAAATTATGAAAAATTTTGAAGAAGGTAAACGGTTTAATGGGGGAAATTATCAAATTCCAGTTGGGGCTGCTGTCGCCGTTAATCCTGGGATTAAAGACTTTGATTCTAAACAAGACAATCTCCAAAAAACTCTTCAAATTATTAGCCCTCATAAATTATCTTGGTTGGCTTATAGCGCTTGTCCTAATGTTTTAATCGAAAGTGAAAGAAGTGTAGCTATGGAAGAATACAAAAAAATGATTTCTTATTTTGCTAAAACAGCCAAATCTCTCGATAAGAAAACTCCTTTAGCTTTAAAATTATCCCCAGATTTAAGTAAAAATGAGCTTAAATCAATATTAAAAATAGTTGAATCTTCGGGCTATAATATAATTATTGCCACTAATTCAAGTCGTACTATTCCTGCTTATATTGGTAATGGATACAGTATCACAGGGGCTCCTCTTTTTGAAAAAAGTTTGCAAACAATTAAAACCATTAGAGAAATCAATAAAGATATAACCATAATTGCTTGTGGTGGAATTGATAATGAATATAAAGTGGCTAAAATGATTGATGCTGGTGCTAATATTTTTCAGTCTTATACCGGCTTAATTTACAATCCTTTTGTTTTAAAAGAATTACACGCGAGAAATAACCCTTCCTTTAGGTGATTCTTTTATTTCTCCATTTTTAAAAACTACATTATTTCTTATCACCACCTCAACTACTTCTCCTCTTACTTCCATTCCGGCAAAAGGAGACCAGGCACATTTTGTATAAAAACCCTTATTTCCTATAATTTGTTTTTTATTTGTATCGACGAGGGTATAATTATTATTGTTTTCTCTAATTCCAAATATTTCTTTTGGTTTAATTGAAGTTAGTTCAATTAGTCTTTTTAATGATAAACGTTTTTCGTGAATTGCATTAAGCAACAGGGGAATACTAGTTTCCAATCCCGGGACTCCATTGGGTGATTGTTCACTATTTTTTTCTTCTTTTGTATGAGGAGCATGGTCGCTAGCAATAATGTCAAAGACATCTAAATTCTTCCACAAAGCTGCTACATCTTTTTTGGGTTGTAATGGAGGTCTCATTTTACCCCAAGAACCTAAATATTTAGCATCATCATCGTTTAAAAAAAGATGATGAGGAGTTACCTCACAAGTAATTGGAAAATTTTGTTCCTTTAATTTTTTGATTGCCAATATTTCTCTTTCTTGACTTACGTGACAGATATGAACACGATGATGATATTTTTCTGCCAATTCCAATCCTTTGTCAAAAGCTTTTCCTTCAGCATGAATCAAAATTAACCTGTTCTTAGGGTATTTTTTAAAAATTTTATTTAATTCATCATTATTTTCAATCAAAAGTGGGCCTGTCGTGTGACTCATGTAAAGTTTTAAACCAAAAAAATCATCCTTAATTTCTTTATAATAATCGATACTTGTACCTGTTGCCCCAAAGTGAAAACCCAAATCACAAAAAACCTTTCCTTTTGCCAAATTTATTTTATTTTCAAGTGTTTCTTTGTCGATAGTTGCCTTAGGATTATTAGGCATGTCCAAAATAGTCGTATATCCACCAGCTAGGGCTGCCTTTGTTCCAGTTTCAAAATCTTCTTTTTGAGTTGCTCCTGGATCCCTCAAGTGAACATGAACATCAACTAATCCTGGCAAAATTTCTATACTCATTTATTTTTCAAAAAATAACTGGGGGATAAATTGATTGTATTAAATATCTCCTCGATAATCAACCTAGCATTTCATTTAACAAAATCTCTTTCTCTGCCTCGATAGGATTAGTAAAATATTTATAGCCATATCGTTTAGCATCTTTTCGGAAATTATAATCAAAGCATTCTACAAAAAACTTAGTTTCCATTTGGTGCAATTTATAGCCTTCACCCCATCTTTTTTTCATTTCAATTCGCTTCAAAATTTCTTTTGGTTGAGGAGCCGCTAGATAAATTCCCCCAAAATCAAAATATTTTGATACCAAATGGGGGAGTAAATTGTATCCTTCAAAAATTGCTTTTTGACCAGTTTTTTTAATTTCGGCCACCTTTTTTTCAATCGTTGGCCAATAAGCCTGCGATTGATTTTTGAGATGAATCCAACCCTCTTCGTTGTTTGTTTTTTTAAAATATTCTCCTTCATCTTGATCGGTATACCAATTGACCCAAGGTTTTAATTTTTGATCTTTGGCCATTACTTCTCTTAACAAATCAATTTCTACATGAATTGCACCTATCTTATCAGCAATTTTTTTAGCCAAAAATGATTTTCCTGCTGTTGGAGTTCCACTAATAAAAGCATATTTCATAAACTAGATGATAATATATCATATTAATGAAAAAAAATTCTCGTTTTTTAATTTTTGCCTCCGGTGACTTATCAATCAAAAATTTACTTCAAATAAAATCCTCCGATTTTATTATTGGAGTTGATAGA
>CAZSQT010000037.1:0-19186 GCA_964609295.1 uncultured Gammaproteobacteria bacterium
CCTATATTGCGAATGTTTTTAGTCCAAACTAAAAGATTTTCGATTAAATCTTTTTGATAAATAATATCTGAAATAGTATTGTCTTGAGAAAAGTCTTCAAAAATCATATCTAATGTTTTGGGATCATTGACAGAGACTTCAAATGAAGCAGGAAGGATACTGGCAGAAACCATTTCAGTCAACATCGGATTGTCTTTGTTAAGGTCTTTGTAAATATTGAGAGCTTCTTCTTTGGAGATAAATTTTATTTCTCTAATTTCGGGATATTCTTTTATTTTTTTGTGGATATTTTCGACTTTTTCTTTATCTAGACCATCGCTAAGATAGAGACTTATCTCTGGTTTTGTTTCAACATACTTTAAGACCGAAGACATCCCTTGGCTGATGATTAAAAAAGCTGAAATGGAAAAAAAACTAACCGTAACAATAATAATTGCAATTAAGCTTTGAAAAGGTGAGCGTCTAATGTGGTGGTAGGTGGTTTTTAGAGAGTTCATTTTTGTTTTGTTTTTTTAATTTTTAGATTGGTGTCTTTTTGGATTTCACCATTTTTAAGGTAAATTATTCTTCTTTTTAGTGAATTAACTACATCTAGGTTGTGGGTAGCCATAATTATAGTGGTATTTTTCTTTTCGTTCACTTCTTTTAATAGTTTGATAATATTCCAAGAATTTTCTATATCAAGATTACCAGTTGGTTCATCGGCAATGATTAGTTCTGGCTCGTTGGATAAAGCTCGAGCAAGAGCAGTGCGCTGTAATTCACCACCAGATAATTGGGAAGGAAAAAGGTGGCGTCGGTTTTTGAGGCCGGTTAAGGTTAGTACTTCTTCTATTTTGGCAGGAATTTGAATTTGAGGCCACGAGGCAATATCGAGATTGAGAGCAATATTTTCTTCAATTGTTTTGTCACTAATTAGTTGAAAATCTTGAAAAATGACACCTGTCTTGACTCTAATGGCATCGATTTCGTATTTTTTACCCAAAGATAAATCCGTATTGTCAATCAAAACTCGACCAGTTGAGGGCTTGATTTGATTTAATAAAATTTTAACAATAGTTGATTTGCCAGCCCCAGAAGGTCCAACCAAAAAAACAAATTCTCCTTTGGCAATCTCAAAATTTATGTTTTTGAGAGCACTAATTGAACCATAATTTTTAGAAACTTTTTCAAATTTTATTTTCATTGTTAATTTATTCAAGAACGGTAACCATACCGACATCTACTAACCAAGAAGTTTTGTCGGAGGCATTGGTTTCTCCTTGAATTTCAACCTTCCTATCAATAAAGAGGTCAAGATCAACAGAAGAAGAAGTAAGGGAAACAGTTTGGCCATCACCACCCTCTCTTTTGAGAATATGGGTACCAACCCCATTTATATTACCTTTTTGAATTATGCCAGTAGCATTATCTTTGTATATTTTGCCGTTATTTCCATATACTTTACCTATTTCTATTTCACTGGCATTGTCTATCTCTTCGATAGAAACAATGTCTTTTTTGTCAGAAAAAAATGAATTGTTATCTTCTGTAGATTGAAATCTAGACACCCAAAAACCTAAAGCTGTCGCCAGGGCCACAACAATAAGAATCATGTAGATTGATACAAGAGGGGCTTTTTTGGGTAAATTGTTTGGTTGAGGACTTAAATTTGTTATTTCCATATTAAAAGTATAGCAGAATAAATAATGAAGAAAATCAATTAATTGATTTTTGGATAAAATTAATTAATGATTGATAATTTTTATCGTTAGGGATAAAGACCCATTGTCGATTGATAAACTTAGTGGGATGATAAATGATACCATCTTGACTATTTTCCCCGACTGGAATATCAATTTTGTTTAGATAAATTTCTTTTAGGTTGTCCCCCATTTTAAAAAATAAGGATAAAAGAAAACTGTCGGCAATATTGTGGTCGATATCTTGATGCCAAAAATTGTAAAGTTTAATTAAGTTACTAGTATTTTGAAGAAATTCTTTTGATTTTACTTTGTCAATAATGGCTTCAATCAAAAGTTGTTGACGTTGAATACGAGCCAAATCAGTACCACCACTTTTGACATCATCAGAGCTTTTGCGCGAACGAACAAATTCAGTAACATTTGAATCATTTATAGTAATCCAACCTTGAGGAAATTCTACTGTTTTGTACATAGGAATAGTGGAACTGGGATTATTTATATAAGATTCATTGGGAAATTCTTTATCGACAAAACCATTTTCTAAATAGAGATTGACTCCACCGATAAGGTTGACAAAGTCAATTAGGTTTTGGGTAGTAATAATAATAACTTTATCTATTTTTTGTCCAGTAAGACGAGAATAATTATCCTTAATATAGGTAAAAGAATTATCTTTGGTTTGTGATTCCTGATAAATATGGTTTATTTTAAAATCGTTTTGATAATCCCAAAGATCGCGTGGTAAAGAAATTAGGGTGAATTGACTATTTTGAGTATTGAGAGAAGCTAATATAATAGTATCGGTAACTTCGGTTTTTTCTAACTTATCGTCACGAGGGTCAAGTCCTAAAATTAAAAAATTTTGAGGATTGTCTATCTGATCTATTTGAGAATAGGCTGTTTTAAAAGTTTCAATAAGATAGCTAGTGTTTTGGTTGATTTTACGGGAAAATATACCAAAGGCAATGATGGAAGAAATTAAAAATAAAATTATAATTGTTATAAATATTATAATTATTTGACGTAGTTTTTTCATTGTTTTAACTCGGCTTCAATAAACATATCCAAATCACCGTCCAAAACGGCGCTAGTGTTGGATGTTTCGACACGAGTCCTTAAATCTTTAACCATTTTGTAAGGATGTAGGACATAAGACCTAATTTGATGACCCCAACCAGCAACAACATTGTCACCTTTAATGGCCTGCTTTTCTTTATTTCTTTTTTCTTCTTCTAGAGCCCAAAGTTTTGAGAGAAGCATTTGCATACAAGTAGCTCTATTTTGATCTTGTGATCTTTCAGTTTGACAAGAAACAGTTACTCCGGTTGGTTTATGAACAATCCTGACAGCGGTAGATACCTTATTAACGTTTTGACCACCACAACCACCAGCACGAAAAGCAGAAAAATCTATATCTTCTGGATTAATTATAATTTCATCGTTTTCAGTAATAACAGGAGTAACATCAACTTTGGCAAAAGAGGTTTGTCTTAGCTGATCAGCATTGAAAGGTGAAAGGCGAACAAGACGATGGGTACCATTTTCTCCTTTAAGATAACCGTAGGCATAAGGGTGAGAAACTTTAAAATAAACAGCTTTAATACCAGCTTCTTCGCCAGTGACTAAGTCAAGTAATTGATATTTCCAGTTTTTTCTTTCAAAATAACGAATATACATCCGCTGAAGCATACTGGCCCAATCCATGGCTTCGGTACCACCCTGACCGGCGTGAATAGAAAAGATGGCAAAATTTTTGTCATATTTTCCAGATAAATAAGTTTGCTTTTCTAATTCAGCTAAACTACTTTTAATTTTTTTGATATCACTGGGGGTAGCGATTTCTATACATTCGATACCAGCTTCAATTTCTTTGATAGAATCGATTATTTTTTGTAAATCACTAATCTCTTGCATTGTGGATTGGGCTTTTTGGGGATTGTCCCAAATATTGGGATCTTGAGATTCTTTTTTTAGTTTAGCCAAATCGCTTATTTTTTGATTAAGTGATAATTTTACTTTAAGGCTATCTAGTTTTTTTTTGATCTTATCTATATCAATCATAGTTTATTCATTGTCTATTTCATTAACCATATTGTCATAAGTATTTTCGATACTTTTGTTGATGTTTTGAAAAAAGGCTTTTAAAATAGTTTTTTTGATTTCTTTAATCTGATTACCTAGGAAATTACTTCCCTGGTCTTTAATCTCTTGGATTTTTTCTTCAACGTAAATTATAACAGAATTTTGGGATATATTTTCGATTGGTTCTTTGATGTGGGGAGGTATTTGTTCATAAAGATTGGCAACGGTTTGATCACCAAGGATAGAGTCTTCATATTTATCTTGATAATAATTATTTTTCTCTTTTTGGGAAATTGAAGAAGAAACATAAAAAAGAATCAAGACAAAAATAATCAAAAAAACAACAATCCTGATAAAAACCTTAAAAGTAAACTTAAATGGTTTTTTCTTTTTTTTCACAATTTATTGTAACATTTTGTCAAAGTATTGGTTAATAACATCGTTACCAAACAAACATTTTTGTTCTGCTGTCATAAAAAGGACTGGTAGGGCAATATCATCAACTTTTTCTTTTTTTTCTATTTTAGGGCAAAATTCTTGCAAGGAGTAAAACTCCTCAAGATTTTTTTGATTGTAATAAATTTCTTTTAAAATAAGGGGTTGATTGTTAATAATATTATTTTGTTGAAGATAGATTAGGGTGTTCCGAGAAAAAGAGCAATCATCACTATAATAAAGAATATATTTTATGTTTTCTCTCAAAGAGGGTATTTTACTATAAGGCTCCTTTGTTTTTAAATTAAAAAAAACAAAAACAAACATTAAGACGATAGTTAAAGGTATCGCTTTTTGAGATATCATTTATTTTGCATTTTTAAAATCTGATCACCAACTTGGATTTGATCAACAATTTCCATACCAGAAATGACTTCACCGAAGTTGGTGTATTGACCAGTAAGCTGAGAGCACATTTCTGTCGTAAGACAGATAAAAAATTGTGAGTCATTGTTAAAATTAATATCTGTACCACGAGCAACACCAACACTCCCACGAACAAAAGGAGTCTGGTCAATTTCAGAGGGAATAGTTTGGCCACCAGTACCATTACCCAAAGGGTCTCCACCTTGAACGACAAATCCTGGTTCAACTCGGTGGAAAGTCAAGCCGTCATAGTGACCAGATTTGGTTTTTTGGATAAAGTTTTGCGAAAAATTTGGTATTTTATCAGTATAGAGTTTGATTGTTATATCACCATATTGGGTACTTAAAGTAATAATGTCAGAAACTATTGAGTTATCCTCAATAGGAGTTTCTAAACTGGTAGAGTCAAGGACAGAATCAGGTTTAATACTGTCGGCTAGATTTTGATTGTTCATTTGTTTTTGGTTATTATCATCTAAATTAATAAAGTTTTGAGTGTTATTTTGACTACAAGCAGTAAGAAAAAAAGAGGCAAAAATAATTATCAACAAGGTGGTGGTATATTTTTTTAAAGTCATAATAACTTTATTTTAACAGAACAAGAACTCTTTGTTGACCCTGATTTATATCTTCTTTGTTGAGACTAGGAGGAAAATCATGAATAGCATCTAGGAGAAGTTGATAAGAATATTGGAAATAAGCACCAAATTGAGTACCAACATCGTGAACGATAAATTTTTGTTGATCGTCGTTGTACCCCAAGATAACAATGTTGTGATAATAAGGGCCACCGTTGTTAAAATGTTTATTTTCTTTGAATAATTTTTTACCAGCAGTAGGAGCTAAAATTGGACGATTGAGCAAAAGTTGTTCTTTTAAATCTTTAAGCGAAGGATTTTCTATTATTTTAGATTTAACATCAAGATAATCTTGACTAATTTGTTGCATTTCTTCTAGATTAATATCTTTGGACATTTTATGTTTAGTCTGATAATCAACCATATCCAAAATATCTTGTTTAATTTGTTCTACTGATGGGTTTTGATTTTGATGATAATAATAGAGGGTCAAAAGAGCAGATTCTTCACAAGCATCTTGCCAAGGTTGATCCCATTTTTTCTCGGGAGCTTGGGGTACAAATGTTGTTTCAATTAAATGATAATTGGGTTGACCTTGTTGGTCAATAACGGTAGGAATAGGTGTTGGTGGAGTTAAAGTAGGAGCAGGAAAACGTTGGGGAAACAAAAAAGTTAACAAAGCGCTAATTAAAGCTAAAATAGTTTCTTTCATAAAAGATAAATTAAGAATTGGATTTTCTTGATGCTTTTATTTCTGCTATGGCTTTTTGGGTTAAATCTTGAGCATAGCCAATATAATTTTCTGGATTAAGATTCTGAAGCTTATTTTTGACTTCAGGATTGACGGGTAAATTATTAACCCAATCTTTCCATTGATCTTCGTTAATTTGTTTCCCTTTGGATAATTCAGCGACTAATGAATACGGATCTTCTATCGAATTAGGTTCTTGGAGGTTGACCCTCCTAAGATATGTTTGAACCCCTTCGCCTAAAATATTGTAATTTTGATTGAGTTTTTGTCTAATTTCTGTCTCATTGGCAAAAATTCTTTTTAGTCCTCGAATAGAACTTTTATAGGCAATTAGCTGGTGACCTAAAGCTTCATTTAAACCTCTAATAAAAGTACTGTCTGATAAATCTCTTTGCAATCTGGAAACTGCCAACTTGCTAGTGGCTTGATTGAAAATACCATTGGCAAGTATTAAATTACCTTCGCTGTTTTCAAAATCAATTGGATTAATTTTTTGAGGCATTGTAGAAGAACCAACCTCTCCTTTTTTCATTTCTTGAATAAACCAGTTATCACTAATATAGCGCCAAAAATCTTGATTGGCATCTGTCAAAACACCGTTTATCCGCTGGAAAGATTGATAAACCTCAATCATATCTTCATAAGGATTAATTTGAGTGGTATAAAGATTAGGTTTGAGACCTAGACTGGTTATAAATTTTTCAGAAAAATTAAGCCAATCAACCTTTGGGGCAGCAAAAGAATGAGCATTAAAATTGCCGACAGCACCATTTAATTTACCCGTAAGTTCAACTTTTTCCATTTTTCTAGTTTGTTTATTTAGCCTAACAGCGATATTGGCTATCTCTTTGCCTAAAGTAGTAGGAATGGCTGCTTGTCCATGAGTCCTAGCCAGCATTGGAATTGATTTGTATAGCTCGGCCTTTTCAATTAAAGAGTCAGTTAATTCATCCAAAACTGGGACAAAAACATCCTTTCGGGCTCTATCTAGCATTAATCTATAAGAAAGATTATTGATGTCTTCAGAGGTGAGACCAAAATGAATAGCTTCAGTTAACTTGTTTAGACTATTGTCTTGAATTGATTCACGTAAATTTCTTTCCATTGCTTTGACATCATGTCTAGTAGTATCTTCAATTTGTTTAACTTTTTGAACTTGATAAAGAGACATGTTTGGCCCATAATTGGATAAAAAATCTCTTTCTTTATCGGTTAATAATCTAATAACCCCAGTTTCTGAAAGAGCAATAAGATATTTTGCTTCAACTTCCGTACGAGTTTTGATTAAAGCCATTTCGGAACAATATGGACTAAGCTCTTTAGTTTTTTTGTAATACCTACCATCTATTGCTGAAACAGCTGTTAATGAATTATTTTCAGGTGACATAGTTTGATTGTAGCATGGTAAAAATTAAACCTTTTCTATAAAACTATTCATTTGGCGACTTATTTCTAATGCATTTTCTGCAGTTGGACTACAATAAATATTGTAATCAATTCGTTTTAAGCAATTATTGTTTCCATTTTCTTGTATATAGTCAATACTCCCTTTTAAGAACCCGGTTATACTATCTGCCAAGGATAAACCAAAGCCAAAAGCAGCGGCAAAACCAGTTCCAACTGCTGGAATGGTAATAGAATCAGCATTTGATTGATTGACTGCCGTTACAGCGCTTTTAGTAAAAAGAGACATATCTTTAATACTCATCGTTTTACCCTCAGGAGTTACATTGGTTAATACAACTATTTTAATACCTTTTTCACCTAAATTTTTTCCAGCTGGAGCAGGAATTGACATACCATAAGATAAGGCAATATTTTTACTATTATCAGTTTTAAATTTGTCAATTTTTGTTAATTGAATTATATCTTCTCTAATTTGTTCTGGTTTTTTGTTATTTTTTATTCCAGTGTTTTTCTCTAAAAATTGAGAAAATTTTATGGAAGCATTTAGAGAGATATCACTATTGTCATTTCTAATTTGATTTAACAACTCTATTATTTTGTTAGTATATTTTCCAAATAATTCATTTTTTGTTACACTAGCAATTTTATTTTCTATAGCACCACCACCAATTCCTAACCATGGGGTTGTTGGACACATAATTGCTTCTGTAGGAGCTGATGTAATATCACCAACATTTATTCCTATTTTAATTCCTTGACAATCTGCTTCCCATACACGCTGATTTTCTCCAATATTAAATTTTGCTTCCCTTGGTTGTACCCCTTCTTTAATTAAACCTAAATAATTTTCTTTCATAATTTTAATAAATACAATAATTATTGAATTATAACATTTTATATAAGAGATAAATATTATAGGAATGATTTTGGAATTTGTTTAAAAAACAAAACGGTTTATCATTAATCATTTTAGTGGTAGAATACACGGATGCAAAAATTTAAAGGTATTCGTAACATAGCCATAATCGCCCATGTTGACCATGGTAAGACAACTTTGGTGGATGCAATGCTTAAACAAACCCATACTTTTAGAGACAATCAAGAAGAAATGCAAAGGGATAGAATTATGGATAGTAATGATTTGGAAAGAGAAAAGGGGATTACAATTCTTTCAAAAAATACTTCTGTGTTTTATAAAGATGTCAAAATAAATATTATAGATACTCCTGGCCACGCTGATTTTGGTGGAGAAGTAGAAAGAGTGATGAATATGGCTGATGGTGCCCTATTAATAGTCGATGCGGCTGAAGGTCCTTTATCTCAAACTAAATTTGTGTTGCAAAAAGCAATAGAGGCTAATTTAAAAATCATTTTGGTAATCAATAAAATAGATAGAAAAGATGAAAGAATCAAAGAAGTAATTACAGAGGCAGAAAATCTTTTTCTCACCTTAGCTTCTGACGATAGCTCATTGGACTTCCCTATCATATATGCTGTTGGAAAAGATGGTAAAACTTTTTTGGAACTACCAGATGATTTAAATGCTGATGGTGACATGACACCTCTGTTTGATACTATTTTGGATTATATTCCTAGTTCTTGCAAAAACACTGATAAAGCTTTTCAGATGCTAGTTTCTTCTTTTGAAAAAAATGGTTATTTGGGAAGATTGTCAGTAGGAAGAATTAATAGTGGAAAAATTAAAAAAGGTGACAATATTTCCCTAGTAACAAGTGATCACAAAGTTAAGGGTAATTTTAAAATAGAAAGAATGTATTGTAGTGAGGGTATTGAAAAAGTAGAAATAGACGAGGCAGAAAGTGGAGAAATAGTTTATATCGCTGGGATAAAAGATATTGAAATTGGATTGACATTGACTAACCCTAACTGTCAAGTTGGTTTACCCAATATTAATGTTACTGAGCCAACAATTAAGGCTAGTTTCGGCCCCAATACTTCAATCTTTGCCAAAAAAGAAAGTCGTTTTTTGACTTCAAGGGAAATAAAAGAAAGATTAAAAGAAGAAGTAGAAACAAATTTGGGATTAAAATTGGAAGATGATCCCAGTGACAGTATCAAAATGTTGGTCTCGGGAAGAGGGGAGTTGCATTTGGCTATTTTGATAGAAAAATTAAGGAGAGAAGGTTATGCCCTAGAGGTAGGAAAACCAGAAGTTATTTTTAAACAAATAGACGGTAAACTTTGTGAGCCAGTCAATGAGTTGACTATTATGACTAGTGAAGATTATGTTGGAGTTATTACCTCTGAATTGGGCAAAAGAAAAGCACAAATGCTAGATATGGTTACTGATCAAAAATCTGGAGTTAAATTTATTTACAAAATTTCAGAAAAAAATGCTTTGGGGATGAGAAGTAAACTAATTACTGAGACTAAGGGAGTTTTGTCCTTAAATTATTTGTTTTTGGGATATGAGCCGGTAGAAGATAGTAATATGAATGAAAGAAATGGTGTTTTGATTGCCTCAGAAAGCGGTAAGGCTCTGGCTTATGGTCTGGATTTGGCCCAAAAAAGAGGAATTACTTTTGTTAGCCCAACAGAGGAAGTTTATGAAGGACAAATTGTTGGATTAAGACCAGTCTTGGGTGATTTGGAAATAAATGTTTGTAAAGGTAAACAATTAACTAATATGCGAGCGGCTGGTAGTGATAGTTCTATTATTTTGGCACCAGCTATTAAATATACTATCGAAGAATGTTTGGATTTTGTAAATAGCGATGAATTGATTGATATTACCCCTCAAACTATTCGTTTAAGGAAAAAGATATTAACTAAGGTTGATCGGGTTCGTTTTGAGCGTTCTTCTCGATAATAACGTTGTCGTTAACTACCCCATTGTTCATATCCATAATTTGAGTTTCTTGGTTGTTGGGATAATATTTTTCCAAAAATGGTTTAATTTCTTTGATAAAAGGTAGGCGAGAAATATAATAAATAATAAGACCTGTCAAAATAGTAGTGGCAAATAAGGCACCAAGGGCAGACAAAACTCCAGACAAAAAACTTCTTAAATAAAAAGTTTTAAAAATCCGAGTACTTATCTTGACATGTCTTTCTAAGAGTTTGTTGGTTTGCTCTAATTCTTTTTTGATATCTTGATCCATGTTAAAGATTATATACTTTTTTTGCAGTTTTTAAAAATAGTTCTTTGGCTTGATCAAAAGGCATCGAGAGGGTGGCACCAGCAGCAGCATTGTGACCACCACCACCAAGTTTTTTGGCAAGTTTGGTTAAATCATATTTTTTGGAATCACGAGTTCTCATACTAATTTTGATTTTATCTTTTTGGTATTCGGTTAATTGAACACCTATTTGCCAACCGATAACTGATTTTAAAAGATTGGGAATATCGGTGTTTTCTCTACCAACATTGACTAAATCATTTTGACGAAGATCATCAAAGCGAAGACCACTAAGGGCAATTTTGTCATCAAAATAATTTTCTATATTGTTAAGGGCTAAAATCATAACTTTTATTTTTTCGGGGGAATTGCTATTGTCCAGATCAAAGATTGGTTGATGAAATTTTTTGTTAATTTTGGTTAATTTGGCAATAATTTCAAAAGTTCTGTGAGTAACTTTTTCGTATTTGAAGGCAGTATCACCATAGATACCCAAAATTAGATAAAGAGCCATTTTTCTGTCAATTTTGATTCTATTTCTTTCAAAAAATTCATAGAGTAATTGACAATTGGCAGGTGATTTTTTGTCAATAAGATTAAATTTACCTATCCCCCTTCGATTGCTTATATGATGATCAATATTAACTACGGTGAGATGGCGAGGAAATTTGATTGGGCCAATTTTGCTTACTTGTTCGCGTGAAGAAGTGTCGAGAGCAAGAAATAAATCAAATTCTTTAAGATCAACCTCAAAAAAGTTTTTTTCGATTATTTTGTCAACAAGAGGTAAATTTCTAAAAGATTGAGGGACAGATGAATCGCCAGAAATAAGGGTAACTTTCTTTTTTAATCTTTTCAAAAAAACATACATCGCCAAAGCAGAACCGATACAATCAGCATCAGGAGATGGATGAAGGTGAATTAAGATATTTTGGGCTTTTTGGAGAATGAAATATATTTTTTTATACATAATTATAATTTTAACCAAATTTTGGATAACAACATTTTTTATATTTTTTGCCACTACCACAGGGGCAAGGGTCGTTACGACCAGGAGCAGAACCAACTACGGGTTCTCTAGAAACAGGTTTTTGTTGGGCTGGAGATGGTTGACCTGAGGCTTGGTGTTTTTGCAATTCACCTCTGGTTTCGGTGGCATTGTGTGGAGCAGAAACTGGCTGTTGAGCTGGTTCAAGTCTGTATAATTTCCTGGCCAAATTGTATTCAAAACGAGACATTAATTTTTGAAACATTTCGTAACCTTCTTTGCGATATTCGATGAGAGGGTCTCTTTGAGCATAACCACGAAGACGAACGCCATCTCTTAAATCATCCAAATGAGTTAGATGTTCTACCCAAAGTGGATCCAGGGTTGAAATAATAGAATAAAGAGCGATATTGTTGCCTATTTCTTCACCAAAAAATTTAATTCGGCTTTGCCAGGTTTTTTTGAGAACATCAAGTAATTTAGCAGATATATCTTTGGATTTTTTGATTTCATCTCTTAATTTTAATCTAGATTGTTGATCAAAAGGAATAATTTCACTAAATTCCAAAATCACCTTATCCAAGTCAGTCTTATTATCAAAAGTATAGATAGAAATTATCGAATTAATTTGTTTTTCGAGATATTTAAAAATCTCTTGGACATTTTTGTCTGGATTATCTTTGCTATTCAAGAGAGTGTCGTCTCTGAGAGAATAAACTATTTTTCTTTGCTTATTGATAACATCATCATATTCAACTAGGTTTTTGCGGATATCAAAATTGTAACCTTCAACTTTGACTTGAATCTGCTCAATTACTTTTGAAACAAGAGGGTGGGTCAAAGGTGTATCTTCTGGCATATTGAATCGGGTCATTAGAGAGCTAATTTTTTCACCACCAAAAATTCGCATCAAATCATCGTCAAGAGCAACATAAAATTGAGAAAAACCAGGGTCACCTTGACGACCAGCCCGACCTCTTAGCTGATTATCAATACGACGAGATTCGTGTCTTTCAGTACCAATGACAAATAAACCACCGAGAGCAATAACTTCATCGTGTTTTTTTTGCCAAAGTTTGGAATCCATATTTTCTTTTGGTCCACCAAGAATAATATCAACACCTCGACCCGCCATATTGGTAGCAACAGTAACAGATCCTTTTTGACCCGCTTTACTAATAATTTCAGCTTCTTGGCGATGATTTTTGGCATTTAGTAATTGATGGGGGATTCCTTTTTTGCTCAAAAGTGAAGAGATAATACCGTTTTTTTCGATAGAAGTAGTACCAATCAAAACTGGTTGACCAAGACGATGGAGCTCTTCTACTTTGGTAGCAACGGCAACATATTTGGATCGTTGAGTTTTGAAAATCAAATCATTACTATCTTGTCTTTTAATTTCCTTATGAGTTGGAATAACAATAACTTCAAGCTCATAAATTTTTTTGAATTCTTCTCTTTCGGTTAAGGCAGTGCCAGTCATTCCAGCTAATTTATTGTAAAGACGGAAATAATTTTGGAAAGTGATAGTGGCCCATGTTTGAGACTCTCTTTGAACGGTAACGTCTTCTTTAGCTTCGATGGCTTGATGAAGACCGTCAGACCAACGACGACCATGCATTAAGCGACCGGTGAATTCATCAACAATAATAATTTCGTTATTTTTTATCACATAATCTTTGTCTTTGTGAAATAAGGCGCGGGCCTTGATGGCATTTTCAATATAATGGATAGTTTCAAAAGATTCTTCATATAAATTTTTGACATTTAATATTTTTTCAACTTTGCGAATACCAAATTCGGATAAGGTAGCCGTGCGAGATTTTTCATCAATAACATAGTCAGTAGGCTGTAAGCTTTCGGCAATTTTGGCAAAACTATAATATTTATCAGTGGGTTGATTGTTGGGAGAGGAAATAATTAAAGGAGTCCTGGCTTCATCTATCAAAACAAAATCGACTTCGTCAACAATAGCAAAATTATGTTCTCTTTGAACCTTTTGATCATAATTGGAAACCATATGATCACGAAGATAATCAAAGCCAAACTCATTATTAGTCCCATAGGTAATATCCGCCGCATAAGCTTCTTTTCGAGTAACTGGTCTTAAATGAGACAAACGACTGTCAATGGTTTCTGTCTTGTCGGTATAGGAAGAATCATAGATAAAAGATTGTTCGTGAATAATACCAGCAGTACTAATGCCTAACAAATCTAAGGCTCGAGGATACCAACCAGTACCAACTCGAGTAAGATAATCGTTGGGAGTGATAATATGAACTCCTTTACCAGTCAAAGCATTAAGGTAAGCAGGGAAAATAACAGAATGCGTTTTACCTTCCCCCGTTCTTTGTTCGGCGATATCGCCTTGATGTAGGGTAAGAGCAGACATTAATTGAACATCGTAAGCTCTTTCACCAATAGTTCGCTTAATTGCTTCACGAACAACAGCAAAACTTTCTGGTAAAATATCATCAAGAGTCTCGCCTTTGGCAAGTCGGTCTTTAAATTCTTTAGTTTTTTGTTTTAACTTTGTGTCAGATAATTTAACAATTTTTTTTTCAAAATTATTAATCTCGTTGATTACTTTACTATAAGAATTAAGTCTTTTTTTATTTTCGTCAAAAATTGATTTTATGAAATCAAACATACTTATTATTATACATTAGATTGGGTTATTTTTTGGGAAAGAATTGAGGGAACATGCGTTTGACAATGGGTTGATATAATTTGTGTGATTTTTCTTGAATAGTTTTGAGGGAACTATCTATTTTTTCTTTACTGGCTCTGTTGTGAACATTATTAAAATATTTTTGGATATAAAAGGCTAAATCATCAAAATCTTCCAATTGGCGAGTCAGTTGATTTTCGACTTCTTCGTTTTTATGTAAACCATCTTTTATATTGATAAGTTTTTGAACTATTTGAATTATTTTTTCTTTTGTATTTTCGTCTTTATCGACAGTACAAAGAATCAGGTGACAAGTATAATCAACTATATATTTAGGTAAAGAATGTTTTTTATTTTTTTCTTCACTTTTGCAAATAGGATTAAATTGAGATTGGACTTTTTTGAATTCTTCTGGTGATAATAATTCTTTTTGTTGAGGAACCAAATATTTTTTTTGAATTTTTTCAATTTTATCTTTTTCTACTTTTTCAGTCTCTACAACCTCCCGACATATTGTACCTTCATAAAGGTTTTCTTCAGATTTTTGAGATATCTCATCGTAGTGTGAATCTTCTGGAGAATCTACAATTGTTTCTGGTGTGGATATTGGTTCTGGTTCTGGTATAGCCAAATTTTCTAAATTAATTCTACCTGTTTGACTCATTCTTTTGAAAAAAGAAATGAAAAAATCAAGGCTATATCTATTTAATTTTGAGTAATAATTATAAAATTCTGGGCAATCAACAAAATTTCTTATTTTTTGCTCAGTTTCTAAATCCAAAGGTAAAGAAAAATTTTTTATTTTTTTAACATCTTGGTTGGCTTTTTTAAATTCCCTACTTATTGTTTCATTTTTTTGCAAAATATCTTGCAGAAAATGAGAATGTTTTTTGGCCAAAAGATTGACTAATCTAATTATTTCCTTTATTTCTTTTGTATTTTTAACTGTTTGTTTGTTTTCATCTTTTTTAACGACATCTTTTGGTGAAATTTCAACAAAAAAATCTTGAAAACCATTTTGGATTTTACGCCATTTATTGTCAGTTTCTAATTGGCAATCAAGAGCTTGATTTATTTTTTCTTGAAAAGTTTCTTTTTGTTGATCCCAGAGAGGTGAAGTGTGTTTTTGTTCTAAAAAATTTGAATAAGAATTAATAAAATCTTTTCCTAATTTAGCAGCAATAATATTATTAAATGATCTTGGTTTAATTGATAATTGTTGGCAAATATTATTAATGGGAGAACATTCTTTTAAACAACGTAAGGTGTCCACAAAAGTTTGTGTATTTTTTGGCAGGTTTTCAGGATTTATTTTAATTCCTTCAACCATAATTTGTTTATTTTAACACAATTTATTTTTTTATTTTAAACATGCTCCGGGGCTGGGCAGCTGGTGCTGCCCAATCCGAAGTGGCTCCTCTATAAATTAAGAATGGGCTGTAAAATTTTGGGGATGGTAAAAGTACCATCGGCTTTTTGGAAATTTTCGATAATTGCCAAAACCATCCTGTCAACAGCGGCAGTACCGTTAAGAATATGGGCATTTTTAATCTGCAATCTTTTGGCTTGATAATCACTGCAATTACTGCAACTGGTAACTTCACGATATTTATTTTGAGATGGAAACCAAACATTGATGTCATACATGCGACGATTTGGCTGGGGGAGATCGCCAGTGCAATTTTTGACAATTTGATAGGGGAGTCCTAACTCGCTGATAATCTCCTCTTGAATTGAGAGCATTTCTTCACACATAGCATCGGAAATTTTATCGTTAGCTTGAGTGAAAACATTCATTTCAACTTTATTGAAATTGTGAAGTCTGAGGAGTCCCCTAGTGTCTTTACCGTAAGTCCCCGCTTCTCGACGAAAACAGGTAGAATAATTAACATATTTTATGGGTAATTTATCAATATCCATTGTTTCACCAATATGGTAAGGAACAACACTGTGCTCTGAGGAAGAAATTAAAACTAAATCATCTTGAGGTAAGGCATAATAAGCATTTTGCAAATTACCAGAAGCAATATAGCCCATTTTTTCTTCGATATCGCTTCTAACCATATGAGGAGGAATCATACCAACAAAACCTTTTTTGATAAGTTTACGAAAAGCATAATACATAAGACCAAATTCTAATTCAGCCCCTTTACCCTTAAAGTAACCAAAACGAGAACCAGAAATAATACCTGCTTTTTTGACATCCAAAATATCCAAGGCTTCTCCTATTTCTAGGTGATCTTTGATGGGAAAGTCAAATTTGGGTATCTCCCCTACTGTTTTGATAACTAGATTATCTTCTTCTCCCTTACCAACTGGAACATCGGGAGCAGGAGTATTTCTTTTTTCTTTTTGTGATTTTTCTAACAATTCTTTGGCTTCTTTAAGTTTTTCTTCTTTTTCTTTTAGTTCTTCTTTGATTTTTTTGGCTTCGGTCAATTCCTGTTCTGTTGGTTTACCTTTAATTTGGTTTTTACAAGCCCGAAGAGCCTCTACTTCTTGGAGTATTTTTATATAATTTGCTTTTAAATCATCCACAGTTTTATTGTAACAGAAAAAAATTTTTTATTCACCGAAGTTTTATCGCAAAATCCCCCTCCCTCCCCCGTCGCTGCGGGGTCAGGCTTTCCCCTTTTGATTCGCCAGTGGGCGGACAGGCCAAAAGAGGAATTATAGTTAAAAGGAGACAGATGAACAAAGTGAATCAGGGGACTTATCTCTTCATTGCCGGGAAAAGAATAACATCTTTAATAGAAGAAGAACCGGTGATTATTTGAACAAAGCGATCAATGCCCATACCCCAACCCGCAACTGGAGGGAGCCCGTACTCAAGAGCCCTGATATAATCATCGTCAAATTGCATGGCAGTATCTAAGCCTTTTTTGGCCAAAGCAACTTCATCTTTCCAACGCTTGGCTTGATCAACAGGGTCATTTAACTCATTGTAGGCTTTTAACAATTCAGTGCCGTTGACTAACAATTGGAAAGAAGCAATATAACGAGGATTATCTTCTTTCTTTTTTGCCAAGGCAATCATTTGCGCAGGATAATCAGTCACAAAGGTTGGTTCAATTATTTTTGGACGCACATATTCTTTGTATAAAGTGTCAAACATAGCCCCCAAACCAACTTGTTTATCAATTTTAAGATTTTTTTCTTTAATGGTTTTTATAAATTCTTCTTCAGTTTTTATTTTATCAATATCAATTTTTGTTTCTTTTAAAATAGCATCACGAAAAGAAATTTTACCAATTTTACTAAAATCAAAACCTGACTTATTTTCAACTTTTGTCAATAAATAGTCAATCATTTTTTGGGTAAAACGCATTAACTCTTCATAATCAACATAAGCCCAATAAAATTCAATTTGAGTGAATTCGGGATTGTGAAAACGAGAAACACCTTCATTTCTAAAATCCCTTGAAACTTCATAGACTTTTTCAAATCCACCAACAATTAATCTTTTAAGATAAAGTTCATCGGAAATACGAAGATACATTTGTTGATCTAAAACATTGTGATGGGTAACAAAAGGTTTAGCACTGGCACCACCATAAATTGGCTGTAAAATTGGAGTCTCAACTTCCAAAAAACCGTGATCGTCAAGAAAACGACGCATTTCGCTTAATATGATTGAACGAGTCCTAAAAACTTCTTTGACTTCTGGGTTGGAAATTAAATCTACATAGCGCATACGATAACGCTCTTCCACGTCTTGGAGGCCATGCCATTTTTCTGGAAGCATTCGAATAATAGGTGTTAATAATTGAAAATCTTTGATATTAACAGTAATTTCACCGGCAACAGTTTTGAAAACTTCACCAGAACAGGAAATGATGTCACCAACTTTTAATTTTTTAGCTTCTTCTAACTTTTCTCCTAATTCTTTGTGTTGAAAAAATATTTGAATTTTGCCAGAATCATCGATTAAATCAAAAAAAAGTATTTTACCGTGTCCCCTCTTGCGAAGAAGACGACCAGCGAGAGTGACTTTTTTCCCAAGCATTTTGAGCGCTTGTGTGGCTAAGTTTTTATCTGGTAAATTTGGTTGAGGATAGGACATACAATATTGTAACTGGTAATTGACAACTAGTAAATTACTTAATCTCGATGATTTTGTAAGTAATTTTACCAACAGGAGCTTCTATCTGGACAGTATCATTAATCTTTTTGTTTAAAAGAGCTTGTCCTAAAGGTGAAGAATCAGAAATTTTATTTTGGGAAGGATCTGATTCAAGCTCAGAGACTATCTCAAAAATTTTTGTAGAATTATCTTTTATTTTTAATTTAACTTTGGAACCGACACAAATTTTGTTGGTAGAAATCTTACCAGTAATGATTTTGGCAGTTTCTAGAGCAACTTCAATTTTTTCAACTCTATCAATCAGTAACTCTAATTCTTCTTTTAGCTGGGTAGCCAAACCATCCTCTCCGGATTCGTCGGGTTGGGCTACTTCTTCTATTTGAGTAATAATATCTTCCTGCTTCTTTTTTAAATCAGATAACTCTTGCTGAAGTTTGTTAAAACTTTCTTGAGTTAAAATAGTTTGTTTCATTTTATTCTAAAAAAATAAAGAGACGCTATATTAAGACAATCAGACATATTTGTCAAATTATACATATTGGGTGTGTATAGACTAGAATTTGGTAACTAGTAATTGGTAATTAGTATATAATTAGTTATGTTGGATTTTTTTAGACCGGTACCAAAAAAAAGAAAAGTAAAAATTAAAGGTGGTAATGGGATAGTTTTTCGTAATTTATCCAAAAAGTCAAAAATGTCTTTTCATTTATTTAATTTTGTTTTTTTAATCTCTTTGGCTTATTTCTTTTATCTTTATACTCCTTTGATTAAATCTTTGACTAATTTTTATATTTTTACAAATAATGAAAGTGCTTTTGAAATAAAAACAGTAGTAGAAAAAGAGGAAATACAGGTGGTAAAAGAAATTTTTGAATATGAGATTAATATCCCAAAAATCCAAGCGACCGCAAAAGTAAAGACTAAAGTTTCACCTTACAA
>CAZSQT010000038.1:0-6537 GCA_964609295.1 uncultured Gammaproteobacteria bacterium
AGAAGTTACCGGCACCGATAACATCAAGGGCTTGGGTAGGATCTGTGGTGCCAATACCAAAATTAGTACCGTCATTGTAGAGATTACTGGAATCGAGAATGATTTTGCCAGCATTGTAAGTTTTGAGAGTTAAATTAGAGGAATTGTAACTTTCACCAGCTTCAATAGATAAAGGAGCAGATGTCTTAATGGCACTAGACAAGGCATTGGTAAAAATTAAATCATAAGCTAGTGAAACATCACCACTAGAATTGAAAGCAGTAGGAACATTGAATTCTGCACCAGAGGAATTAATAGAGAATAAAGTAGTCCCAGCATCAGAGAAAGATAAACTAAAACCAGAGAAACCGATGTCAGTGTTTTGAGTAAGCAAGCCACCGAGACCTAAATTAGAGCCAGAAAGTGTTAGACCGTTGGTAGCTGGATTAACCCAGCTAGCATTGCCAGAAGCATCTGTTTGTAATAGATAGCCATTGTTAGCACCAGTTGCAAGAGTGATTTTTGGAGCAGTGATGCCAGTACCAACATTGATAAATGAATTAATTAAGAGAGAATCATTAACATTGCTAGGAGAAATAACAGTACCGGCACGAGACCAAACAGTATTACCAACACCAGTGCTAGCTACCCAAGAAGCATTACCAGAGGCATCGGATTGAAGTATATAGCCATTGTTGGCACCAGTAGTAAGAGTAATTTTGGGTGTAGTTATACCAGTACTGAGAGTAGCAATACCATCAGCATTAATACTAAAACGAGAAGAAAGATTGGTAGTACCAGTGTCATAGTTTTGAAATTCTAAAAAATTGTAAGAACGATTTGTATTTCTGATTTCAGCATTAAAAAGGTTGCCACTGTTTAGATTGGCATTGGTAGCATGAATAAAGCCACCAACACCGCTGGGTGAAGTACCTTCGGTGGTTAGTTTGATTACTCCGTTGCTATCAGGATTGATTTCTATATTACCACCTGATCCATTGGACGCTTTTATTAGGAGAGCTTGGCCTTCGATACCAAATGTACCAGAGGTGGAAACTATGGAAGGGGATGTTTCTCCTAGGTTGATATTACCATTACCATCGATAACCATCACTGTGTCGGCCATACCGCTAGCAGATGGCGGAATACCTTGCAAGCTTTCTGCATTCATAGCATAGGCAACCGTGGCTATTTGTTGACGAGGGGACATAGTTTCGCCTCCAGCAGTTATTTCTAACCAGACTTCAGCGTTTTCTGTAAATACAGAATTGGGAATTTCATCTCCATGACTATCGCCAATGATGACAGAAAAAATACCGTTGTCGTCGGGAGTAACAGCAGTAGTACCGATACCTCCACCGTAATCAGTAAAGGAATCGTAAAGTAAATTGCCAGAACCGGTAGTGCCAGTATCATAAAATTTGAACCTAATTTCGGTTGAAGAAGAAATAGGGTTACCAGCTGAGTCGGTCAAATGACCTTGAAATGATATTTTTCTACCTGATCTGACTAGGTTTGTGGCAGTGGAATAAGCTAATTCTTGTTTGGCGTTTTTGATAATTTGGGTATACAATCCCCAGCCAAGAGCAGAAAGTACGATTAAGAGGGTGGCGAGGATGGTGTATTTGTTGAGAAATCTAAATCCCTTCCCATGCGGGGACTTCCCTTGATCCCGCAGGAGCGGGGCAGGCAAAGGGGGATTAGTTTTATTTTGTGGGGCAGACAAGGGAGGACTAACTATGAGGCCTTTTTTGAGGAGGAATTTTTCGAATGAGGCGATGGAGGAGAGTTTTCTTTTTATCGAAGCATTCGATAATCCTTGGGTTTTGAGAAAAACCGCGTATTCTTGATACTTTGAATTGGTAAAATAAGCTTTAAGATTCACAAAAATTGATGAATTGTTTTACATCATTGATGTAATTTTTAATGGTGAAGATGGTTTTGTGTTTTTTGTGAAGATGTTTTTGATATTCAGCGATTAAGCTTTCGGCGGTATCTTGAGGAGGAGTGTGTAATTTCCTTTTAATTTTTTTGAGAGGATTGGAATTGTGGATTCCTTGATCAAGACTAAACTGAAAAAATTTGTTTAAGGAGGAAATATAGCGTTGGTTATTTTTGTCTTTTTCTAGCGAAGAGATATAAGAGGCAATAAGGTTTTCGTCAAAAATATTTTCATTATTTTGGCTGGAAGCAAAGAAATAAAATTTGTTGGTGTCGACAAGATAATTGCGGATAGTGGTCGCTTTGTAGTTTTTGGCGATAAGCCAAGTTTTAAAGGCGGGCAAGTGATTCATGTTTGCTTATTTCCAGAGCCAAATAAAAGAGGCGGCAATTAATAACAGGGGAGCTATTTTTTCCGCGAGATTGGAAAACTTAAAATTGCCATTCGGAGATAAAGATTTGGGTTTAAAATTATATTTTTTATACATGTTTATATTTAATAAATAATTAATATATTAATACTATCTACTATTAGAAAAAGGCTGTCAATAGGCAATTTTTACTAATTATTGATATGGTTTGATATTACCTAAATTGTTAATTATTGGTAGATGTTTGTTGTTTAATATATTTCACGATATGTTTCACAATGAATATACCTACTTACAATAGTATTCAAATATATGCGGAAATATATCAAATGCTTAATTTTTAAATTAGATTAAAATCGGAAATCTGCGGTAAATACACTATGATATTAAATATTCTTAATTGATATAGAGAGTTTTAGGATAGTAATTAAGTAAATTAGTTAATAATTTAATATCTACCAAGGGTGGATTAGCCTTTGGTTCAAGTGATTTAGTGGATAGAGATTGGTATATAAAGATAAATATTGATATATTTTGGATGATTTTCTTTGTTTTTTGTGTTTGGGTGGATGATTTTGGATTGAAATTTTAAATTTAATTTTCTAATTTTTATTTTAAAATGCCTAAGTTAGTGTTTTTTTAATCTTACTAATTTCATTGGCAGGGGAGGATATTTATTGCCAATAGCTTGATGATATGACAACATTTGACAGATGTGATACTATAATATTATGAACAAAAAATATTTAAAGAATGGGTTAATTGTTCTGTTAGGTTTGATTTTGGTTATTTTTTTGGCGGTGCAAGTGATTCCGCGAATTTTAGTTACTTTGACAAGGGCTAAGCCAACTGGGACCGTGGATATTTCTCAATCTTATATCTTGGGGTCTAGGATTATGGCTGAGGCTGATGGGACAGATAGTTGTGTAGTTAATGTTTTTGTAGCTGACAAAAATGGGATAGCTTTGCCGGGTAAGAAAATTGAATTGTATGGGGCAGAAAATATCGACCCTCTTTTTGGCATTTCTGATGAAGAAGGTAAAGTGACTTTTAGAATTTTTTCTAATAGAGCGACACAATATACCTTGGGAGCTAAGGTTGACAATGCTTTGCTGGGCAGAGAGTTGGTAGTAACTTTTAAGGATTAATAACGAGACAAAGTTTGTTGTTTTTTTCTTCGATAATGTTTTTGAGTGATAGGAGAGATATCTGAGTGCTGAGAGTGGCAATATCTGTGTTTAATTTGAGACTGAGATCATCAATGCTTAATTCTTCTATCTGGAGTAGGTTGATAATCTTTTTTTCTTCTGGATTGAGATCTATGTCGGAAAATAATTCTTTTTGAGTAACAGAAGGAATAAGGTCACTTATGTTGGTAATTATTTTGGCCAGGTTGTTTTGGATAAGGTAGTTGGTGCCACGAGAATTGGTGGAAGTAATAGGGCCGGGTATGGCATAAATTTCTTTGTTTTGTTTTAAACCATATTTGGCAGTAAGGAGACTGCCTGATTTGATATCAGCTTCAACAATAATGATGCCATAAGTTGATAGGGCAGAAACAATTCGATTTCTTTGAGCAAAAGTCCAAAGAGTGGCTTTGAATTCGGGTTCGTATTCGGAGATAACTAGGCCATTATTTTTTAAAATATCAGTGTAAAGTTTATCGTTTGATCTAGGATAGAGATAGTTAAGACCATTGCCTAAAACAGCAATAGTTTTACCTCCATATTTAGTACAATTTTGGTGAACTTGAGAGTCAGTGCCATACATAAAACCTGAAATAATAGTGTAATCATGGGCAACTAATTCGGGAACAAGCATATTTGTCACTTTAACTCCATAATTGCTAATTTTTCGAGAGCCAACAATACTGATAGTTTTTTTGAAGATATCAGAGTGGATATTTCCTCTTACAAATAATCTCTTGGGGGCACCAGTAATTTTTAGGAGTTCTTTGGGATACAAAGAATCTTTTTGATATATTTCTTGAATAGGGTAATCACGCCAGGTTTTCATAGTAATTTAGACTTTTTAATGTTTTTAACTCATCTAAAATAATACAGACAGCATCAATTCGATACTGGGGAAATGATTTGGCAAGTTTGCGATTTTGCATTAGAAATATTTGAGCCACCCTTTTGATTTGAGCAATTTTGTGAGGAGTAATCATTTCTTCTGGAAGACCAAATTTGTCAGTGATTTTTAACTTGACTTCAACAAAAACTAAAAAGTTTTTATCAGACATAACTAAATCTATTTCACCAATATCGTTACTATAATTTTCTTCTATCAAATCAAAACCTTTTTCTAGAAGGTATTTTTTGGCAAGAGCTTCTCCTTGTTTACCTTTGTTGTAATTTTGTTGTTTCATATCATTGGTTGTCTTTAATCCGGTATTGAAGAGCTTCGGCAATGTGTTTATCTAAAATGTTGTGGCTTTGATCAAGGTCGGCAATAGTGCGAGCAACTTTGATGAGACGAAAGTAGGTGCGAGCGGAGAGAGCGTAACGGTTGACGGCTTGTTTTAGTATCAAATTAGCAGAATTGTCTAAATTGGCAAATTCTTTGAGATGACTGTTTTTCATATCAGAATTAGTATGAATATTTTTTAATTTGCTAAAACGTTTGGTTTGGATGTCTCTGGCTTGAATAACACGTTTTTTGATATCTTCTGATTTTTCAGCACAAGGAGCGGTGTTTTTGTTGTCTGGTTTGATCATAAGATGATTAATGTCAACAGCAGGAACGTTGAGGTGAAGATCAATCCTGTCCATAATCGGGCCAGATAATTTTTTTTGGTAATTAATTATTTGCGTAGGGGTGCATCGGCATTCTTTTTTGGGGTCACCAAGATAGCCACAAGGGCAGGGATTGGCGGCGGCAACAAGAATGAACTGGGCGGGATAATCAACGCTTCCTGAGGCTCTAGAAATGGTGACATGACCATCTTCAAGAGGTTGGCGAAGAGCTTCAAGACAAGCTCGGCTGAATTCTGGAAATTCATCCAAAAAAAGAATCCCTCGATGGGAAAGTGATATCTCTCCGGGATGTGGATTGGTGCCACCACCGATAAGTCCGACTTGTGAGGTAGTGTGGTGAGGAGAACGAAATGGTCGGTTGCGAACCAAGGAGGCTCCAGGGGGAATGTTGCCAGTGATGGAATAGATTTTGGTAACTTCTAGGCTTTCTTTTTCGCTCAGATTAGGGAGGATGCCAGCTAGAGCACGGGAAAGCATAGTTTTGCCAGCTCCGGGACTACCAATCATAAAAATATTGTGACCACCAGCGGCGACTATTTCTAAAGCTCTTTTGGCTTGATTTTGACCAAGAATTTCTGAAAAATCAAATTCGGGGTGGATATCTTCTAGGATTTCATCAGTGTGAACTGGTTTGAGGGGTTGAATGGGTTTTTGTTGATTAAGATGTTGGACGAGAGCTTTGATATTGTCGACCGGATAGACGTTGATACCTTCAACAACACTAGCTTCGTTGGCACAGAGACGAGGAACGAAAATATTTTTGATACCGTTTTCTTTGGCAGCAAGAGCTAAGACAAACACTCCGGTGGTATGACGAAGACTACCGTCAAGAGATAATTCGCCGTAAAAATAAGATTTTTCTTGTGGTAAAGAGCATTGATTGTCGGCAGATAAAATACCAATGGCAATTGGTAAATCGTAGCAAGAACCATTTTTGGGTAGATCAGCGGGAGCAAGATTGATAGTTATTTTGGCGGTGGGAAATTCAAAATCAGAGTTAATAATGGCAGTTTTGACTCTTTCTTTGCTTTCTTCACTATTTTTGCTTTGGAGACCGACAATGCTAATACCGGGGAAACCTTTGAGAGCGACATTAACTTCAATATCAACAGGAATGGCTTTGAGACCATAATTAGCGACAGAAAGAGTTTTGACTAACATATCTAGTAGAAGACTACATTAACATTTTCGGCAATTTCGCGATTGTCGATTTTGGCTTTTAGATTAAATTTCCCTGGTAAATCAGAATAGACATCAAAAATGGCTTTACCATAAGTGTCAGTGCTGGTGATGTTATTTTTGATTTGGAGAGAAGGGGAAGAGGAAAGAGAGACATCTTTGCCAGGAACTCCAAGACCTTTGTCGTCTAAAACAAAAACAGTGATGCGGATGAGTTCTTCATCGCCAGCTTTGGCTTGAATAGGAGAAGCAAAGATATAAGAATTGTTGACAAAAGAAGAATTGGTGCTGGCTTTTTGAAAGAAAAT
>CAZSQT010000039.1:0-7494 GCA_964609295.1 uncultured Gammaproteobacteria bacterium
CCCCCGCCACTGCGGGGGCTTTCCCCTTTGACAAAAGGGGAATTTAATAGCCAAATTTATTTCTATTTTTCTAATTAATCTGTGGGGGTTGTTGATATCGGAGTGATTTAATTGTAAATATTTTTCTTTGTCTAAAAATTTATAAATTTTTTGAAGATATTTAACTTTTAGCCTATTGAGAAAAAATCTTAAAAATTTATTTGGCTTAATATGAAAAGTTTCACGAGGAGATTCAATTAGACTTTGAATATATTGACCAGTGCCACCAACAATAATAGGTACTTTACCCTTTTTTTGAATTTTTTTGATAAGAGGTAAAACTGCTTGCCGATACTGAGTAACTGAATATTGTTCATTTGGATTTAAAATATCAATCATGTGAATTTTGATATTTTGGGGATGATCTTTGCCAGTACCAATATCAAGGCCTTTGTAAATTTGACGAGAATCAGCAGAAATAAGCTCTCCGTGGAGTAATTTCATTAATTTTATTGCCAAACTAGTTTTACCAGAAGCTGTTGGACCGGAGATAATTAAAATAGGTTTCATTTTTTTAAACATTAAAGCGAAACTCGACAACATCATCGGGTTGCATAATATAACTTTTAGGTTGATGTTGGATAAGTCCAGCTTGTTTGCAAGCATCCCAACCATTGTGTTGGGCAAAATCATTGTATTTGACTACTTCTGCCATAATAAATCCCCTCTCAAAATCGCTGTGTATAACACCAGCTGCTTGAGGGGCAGTGTCACCTTGATGAATAGTCCAAGCTCGAGTTTCTTTTATACCCGCAGTATAAAAAGATTGAAGACCCAAGGTGTCATAGGCTTTTTGAATAAGACGCTCTAGTCCTGATTTTTGTAAACCATAGTCTGATAAAAATTCTTTTTGTTCTTCGAGTTTTAATTGAGCTAATTCATTTTCAAATTTAGCACAAATTGGAATAACATTTTGGTAATTGGTAACTGGTAATTGGTAATTAGTAATATTTTTATATACATCTTCGTTGACATTAAAAACTATAAAATATGGTTTAGAAGTTAGCAGAAAAAATTCTTTTAGAAATATTTTTTCTTCATCATTTAAATCAATATTTTGAGCTAATTTACCTTGTTCTAGATTGGTTTTTAATTTTTGAGCAAAGGCTAATTTTTTGGGATTATTGTCACCAGCTCGTGGATTTTTGATATTTTGATCAATATATTTGTCGATAGTTTCTAAATCTTTGATAATAAGTTCGGTACAAATAACTTCAAAATCACCTTGTGGGTCAACACTCCCTTCCTTGGTAATATTGTCATCCTTAAAATCTCTAACAACATGGCAGATAGCGTCACAATCACGAATATTGGTCAAAAATTTATTACCCAAGCCTTCACCTTTGGAAGCACCTTTAACCAAACCAGCGATATCGATAAATTCAACAATGGCAGGAATTATTTTGTTAGTCTTAACAATTTTGGCTAAAGTTTGTAATTTTTCGTCAGGAACTTCAACTACACCAACATTGGGGTCGATAGTACAAAAAGGGTAATTGCTGGCTTGAGCAACTTGGCGACCAAGAATAGCATTAAAAAGAGTTGATTTGCCAACATTGGGAAGACCGACAATTCCGATTGATAAATTCATAATATTAGATTATATCAAGATTTAATTACGTATGGAAACAACCGAATATTTTTGGGGTGCACTTAAAAAGAAATAATATTCTTTACCACAAATATTTACACGAGCGTCTTGTCTTTTTATCATGGCCTCATTGGCTTTTTCGATTGACATTAAATATGCCGTCAACTTATAATTTGGGTTCTCATTTAATTTTCGGCTATGACTCAAAATAGCATAGGTATTTTCAATCCATTTATCTGGATCAGTACTAGCTGTACGTAATCTAGAAGAACTTAAGTATACATTTTGAATATCTGATTTATTAATTAGAGCAATGGTGGTTTGCTCTGCTTCTAATCCATAACGATAAGAATTACCACTATTGACAAATTCCTGAGCTAGACCAACATTATATGCCCTGAAACCACTTTGAATATCAGCAATACCAGTATAATTAAATTGACGAGTTAGGTCTCTGTTAATAGCTAAAATATCTTGTCTATAGCGCACCCTATTTTCTGGCATATTGTGATATCTGTCCCCAATTAATAATATTTTTTTATTACCTCTTTCAATCAATTCAGAGTATTTTTGAATAAATAATGAGGTATCTTCTGGGTTTTGATCAAAATCGGTATCAGTTTGAATTATCACATCTTTTGGATTATTACTTTTGCCAACAATATAACGATACCCTTCTCTAAAAGCTGCAGCTTTGCCAATATGAGCATTTATATCAATAAATTTTACATAATCAGGAATTTGATTTTTTAAAATTGCGCCACCGTCATTTACCACAACAATATGATTAACTAATGGTTTTACTGTTTCAATTGTGGCTAATAATTTTTCTATTGACTGAGGAGCATCGGCTGGAAAGGAATAAAAAGACATTAAGGCATATGTTTCTATTTTGGCTTTTTCTAATCTTTCTGTATAGACAGGACTAAGTTCTGCTTTGACCATACTGATATTATATATCTTATAGGTCGAAAAGCAAGGGATATCACTGTGATAATTGACACAACTGGTAATTGGTAATTATTTTGCCATCTCTTGTGACAACAACAGTGTTATCCTTGCATGTTTCTTTTAAAGCAATATAAGAACTATCTAGATTAATTCTTTTTTGCTTATTGTAATCTTTAATTTTTTTAAGATATGCCAATAACCATTTCTTTTCTCGGTGAACTTCATTAATTTTTTCTTCTGGTGAATCACCATTGCTGCCATGAACTAAATTATTGCTAATATTTTTAGCATATTTACCCCTAATACTTTCAACATCGGCTTTTTGAGGATTAGTGGCACCAGTTTTTAATCTCCAAGAATCTACAGCATTAGCATGTGGATTGTAAAGTAAGAAATATGTAATAGGACCACTCAACATAAATTCTTTAAATAATTCCCAATTATTTTTAAACGGATCTTCATTATTCATTGAGGATAATTTTTTAATAACACTGTCTGGATAAAATGTTTGAATATCATCTGGTGAAGGTGAAACTGTAATTTTACATAAAATATCGAAAGGAGGTTTATCAATCATATCGATTAACATATTTTCTGCTTCTACGTGATTTGAAGTACCTAACTTGCTATCAGCAGGTTGGGGTTTAATTGCACCAAAAGTAATTTTTCCATTATCAATTAATTTATTAGTAAATGTATCTGATAATAAATAAGTTATGTCGTCAACAGCCTGTCGATCTTGTGGTCCGACTAAGATTTCTGAAAGATGTCTTTTATTTGGGTCATCTATGAAATAAGTATCATCTATTATCTTTCTTGTAAAAGCTTTTGTTGGGGTAACTATTTGACATTCTTGCCTCGTTATAGCCATATGGACGATTTTATCATATTATTTGGAATTGAGAATATTTGATTTAGGATTAATGGTACAAAAAGAGTTGATTTGCCAACATTGGGAAGACCGACGATACCGATAGATAGACTAGACATAGTTTATTTTAACTGATTCTTTCATAATCAGACATAGTAACAGGCAAATCTTGAACATCAAGGTTAATTACTAATTTATCTTCTGGGGATTGATAAAAATCAATTAAATAATCCATAACAGAGGAAACAATACTATAGTGATAATCGACTTTGTTTTGAAAAGACCAAAAATCTTTGATTTTATTTTTAGACAAGGAATCGTGAAAATTACTTTGATTGAGAGGCTCGTCAATATTATTAAAAGATAAATAATTGATTTGGGGTTTAAAACTAATGCTCGTAAGAACTGATTTTTGCTCTAAAACAGCAAAATTTTCATTTTTCATTTTTATATCACTTTTATACCTACTTAATTCTGGAACGACTAATTCTTCGTAGAAATTAAAAAAATTTTTTTGAACAAATTCGTTGTTGGAATTTAAAATTAATCCGGTATTGTGAATAAAACAATAATTTTGGTCAATTATAAAACAAGAACGTAATTTTTCAAAGATAGAATCTTTAAATAGATGATAACGAACCTTATAAGTTTCTAGCCCATTTTTTTTATTCCTCAATTCCCTATATAAATCATAGGCGTGATTGAGGGTCATATGTCTTTCAAGTGGAAGAGAAAATTCTTTAGGCATTGATGGATGGGAAAATATTATTTTTTGGGGTCCAAGATAAATTAGAGTCAAAAACCTTAATTTCAATAGTTTCCTTGGATTTGTATCTTTCCAAAAGGGATTGTATAACTAAATGACTATTTTTTAAAATAAAATCCATATAATCCGCAAAAGATCTAAAATCATTTAAATTTTCCCCCTCTTGAGGTGGATGAAATATTTTTGCATGAGGTTCGTCGTCATAATAATGACGATTGGTGAGTTCAATCTCAGTATAACCACTATTAATATTTTGGTTGATAAACAAAGGTTCGGTGTTATTACCTTCTGTTTGGATAATCCTAAAACTTTTATTAACATTACAAGGATTATATTTATAATTATTTTCTTTTAATCTGGGACTGAGGTTGTCTATAAAAAATTTATTGAAATCGAGAGGGTTATTTTTTAATCTTTCATTGTCTTTGTTAAGCTTCAATCCGATCAATAAATTAAGATTAAAACGTTTATCTATAAAAGTAATCCCATTAATATCATTAATAATTGAACCTTCAGGTAATAGTTGATGATAACAATGATTGGTTTTAAATCTAGTATTAGACTGGCGTTGACTGTTTATTTGTGAATAGAGAGATATATGGTTTGGATTTTCGAGATAAACTTGATCGTGAATCTTAGGTATGCTTTCTGGTTTCATAATTTTTTATTATACAACATAAAAGGGCAATTATCCAAAAAACTCCCTCCCGCCGTGGCGGGAAGGAGCTTTTAAAAAATGTGAACAAATTATTTGACCATTTTTTTGATTTTGGTACCAGGAATGTATCTAGGCATTCTACGAGCAACAATCTTTTTGGCTTCTTTGGAGCCAATAGCTTTGATGGTCTTAGCCTTGAACATTTTGGTTTTGAAAGTTCCAAAACCGGAAAGTTTAACTACTTCACCTGCAGCAAGAGCTTTCATTATTTCACCAATGAAAGTTTCAACAGCTTGCTTGGCAGCTTTTTTGGACAGTTTTGCTTTTTGAGATACTACCTCAATTAGATCTTTTTTGGTCATTTTTTTTGCTTAATTAATAATTCACCCTAATTTTAGAGGAATACTAATAAATTGCAAGTAGCATTATTCGTTATTTTCCGCATTTTTATTGATTTTGTTATTGGTGACTATCGAATTTACCCTTAACTCTCGGATAACTGTTACTTTTATCTGACCGGCCCATTTTGCTTCTTCCTCTAATTTATCAGCGATATTTTGGCTTAAAACCTGGCTTTCGGCATCATTAACGGTCGCTGGATCGACGATAACAACAACTTCTCGTCCAGCTTGATAAGCAGCGACAGAATTGACTCCAGGAAAAGCTTTGGCAATCTCTTCTATATTTTTCATTCTTTTGAGATACTCTTCGTGGACTTCATATCGAGCACCAGGACGAGCCCCAGAAGCAGCGTCACCAATATAGACAATAACTGATTCAGTTGAAGAAAACTCTTTACCTTCATGGTGTTCAGCGACACAGTTAATAACTGCTTCAGGAATTTTGTATTTTCGAAGTAAATCTACTCCCAAATCAATATGGGTCCCCTCTTGATCACAAACAATCTTGCCAATATCATGAAGTAGGGCACCAAGCTTGACCGTATTAACATTGGCTCGTAATTCGTAGGCAATAGCAGTAGCAATTTTGGTGACTTCTACTGTGTGCTTGGCCAAATTTTGACCATAAGAAAATCTAAACTTAAATTTACCAATTTCTCTAATGAGGTCAATTGGAAGATTAAATACTCCAACTTCTTGGCATATTTTTTTACCCTCGTTTACTAAAATTTTATCCATTTCTGTCTTGGTTTGAGCGACAACTTGCTCAATTTTGACGGGTTGGATACGACCATCACGAATAAGTTTTTCTAGAGATAAACGGGCGATTTCTCTACGGGTTGAATCAAAAGAAGAAATACGAATATCATTAGTTTCATCAAGTTCAATCTCTACTCCAGTAGCTTTTTCGAAAGCTCTGATGTTTCTACCTTCACGACCAATAATTTTACCTTTAACTTTTTCATCAGCCAAACTGATAGTAGAAACAGTATATTCGGCTACTGTTTCGGTAATACCATGTCTCATACTATCAACTAAAATTTCTTTTGATAATTCTTCTTCTTGTTGTTTAACTTTTTCACGAGCTTCTTCAATTTTTCGAGAAATCCAAAGAGACATTTTTTTCTCAGTAGAAGATATAATCAAATCTTTGGCTTTTTCTACATTAAGACCAGAAATTTGTTCTAGTTTTTCTAGTTGTTTTTTGTGAGTTTCCTCAATTTGATTTTTTATTTTTTGAATGTCTTGGTTTTGTTTGTCTACAAATTTTTCTTTTTGGATAAGATATTTTTCTTTTTCATCAAGAGAAGAAAGTCTTCTTAATAATTCTGATTCTATTTTTTTGGCGTTTTCTAAGGCTTTATCAGTTAATCTTTTATTTTCTTCGTTTTGAATCTTGTTTTTATTAGATTGTTGATTTAATTGTGGTGCTTGACTTGGTTTTTTGGGAGAAGATTTGGAAGGCTTAAATTCAACTTTATTGTTGTCTGAATTTTTAATAACTTCTTTTTTGGGACTATTTGGGGAACTTTTGTCTAACAAAGTCGGAGAATTTTGACCAAATAAACCCTTAAATTTTGAAACAAATGAATTAAACATAGTTGTATATTGCTACTATTTACCTTAAGATACGCATTAAAACGGAAAAAAAGTCAACTGAGTAATCATAAAGGTAATTTAGTAATTAAGTTAATAATTAAATAAAAATAATTTAGTAAATTAGTGATTTAGTAAATTAGTATCTGTATTTTACTTTATCTGGGACAAATTAGCAAATACCGATTTAATGTCAGGATAGGAAAAACCTTTAGAAATCAAACTAGAAATTGATATATTTGGCTTTTTGGCAATAATTTGACGAATTTTGGCTTGGTCGTTATTTTGGCAAACAAAATTGATACCAGCCATCTTAAGGCGATAAGTAATCTCTCGATTGGATTTATGTTTAAATTTGTTTTGGATATAGGAAATATAATTTTCTTCTTTAAGATATTGATGGAGTTCTTTTAAGAGTTTTTCGGAGTCAAAATCTTTAAATTTTTGTCTTAATTTTTGACTTAGAATTTTTTCTGTTTTTGGAGAAATAGCAATTTGGCGAAGAGCGTATTCTTTGGCTAAATAATTTTGAGAAAACTTTTTTAGAACATCTAAATCAACTTCTTTATTTTTTTTGAGTGACAACTTAACAACATCATCAATCAACATCGGCAAATAAGA
>CAZSQT010000040.1:0-8274 GCA_964609295.1 uncultured Gammaproteobacteria bacterium
TTAAAATTTCTGTCAAAGATTTTGGGATTGGTTTTACTTCTCAAGAGCTAGATTCATTGCAAAATTTAAACCCTGGCAAACAAGCTCGTTTTTCTCCTGACAAAGCCCAAGGAAGCGGTTTTGGTCTTTACAATGCTATTTCCTATGCCCTTAATCAAGGCGCCTATGTTGAAGTTTCTTCTTCAGGCAAAGATATAGGGCTTGGTTCCACTTTTTCTATCGTTTTTCCAAAATAATTATCTCTTTATCTGCAGACCAACATCATTTAATTGTTTTTCATCAACGTCACTTGGTGCTCCCATCATCAAATCAATTCCGTTTGAATTTAGAGGAAAAGCATAAACATCTCGGATGTTATCTTCGTCCATCAAAATCATCATCAATCTATCAATCCCAATTGCCCAACCTCCATGGGGTGGTGCTCCGTAGTGTAAAGCCTCATAAAGACCCCCAAATCTTTTAACTACCTCTTTTTTACCATAACCAACAATAGAGAACGCTTTTACCAAAGTCTCTGGTTCATGGTTTCTAATTGAGCCTGAAGCCAATTCAAAACCATTCAATACCAAATCATACTGACAAGATTCTATTTCCTCTGGTTTTTGAGTTTCCAAGGCTTTTAAGCCACCTTTTGGCATCGAAAAAGGATTATGGCCAAAATCCAATTCTCCATCTTCATTTATTTCATAAAAAGGGAAGTCAGTAATCCAGCAAAAACATAATTTATTAGGATCTTTGAGTGACAATATATCTCCCAGTTCACTTCTAATTACTCCCAAAACTTTATTTACTTTTTTATTTTCATCAGCCCCAAAAAGCAACAAATCTCCATTTTCTGCTTTTATCGTTTTTCTTAATTTTTCACTTAGTTTTTCATCAATAAATTTGGAGATACCTCCTTCCAATTTATTATCTACTACCTTCATCCAAGCCAAACCTTTTGCTCCCTTACTTTTTGCCAATTCTTCCAATGATTCTATTTGAGATTTAGAAAATTTAGCCCCATCTTTGACCACTATTGTTTTGATATTTTGGGCATTATTAAAGACATTAAATTCACTTTTATCCTTCAAAATTTCGGTTACCTCTTGCAATTCCAATCCAAAACGTAAATCAGGCTTATCACTTCCATATCGGTTCATCGCTTCTTGATAACTTATCCTAGGGAAAGGGAAAGCAGCTATCTTTTTTTGTGGTGCCATGATTGGACAAACTTTTTTCATCAAGTTTTGAGCACTATCAAATATTTCGTCAATTGTTGGAAAACTCATTTCCATATCAATCTGATAAAAAACACCCGCATGCCTATCAGCTCTAGGATCTTCATCTCTAGCACATGGGGCAATTTGAAAATATTTATCTACCCCCGACACCATTAACAATTGTTTAAATTGCTGTGGTGCTTGTGGTAAAACAAAAAATTTCCCTTTGTGAATCCTTGAAGGTACCAAAAAATCTCTCGCTCCTTCTGGCGAAGAACTTGTCAAAAGGGGAGTAATCACTTCAGTAAAATTATTTTCATTCATCCAGTTTCTAATTGCCAAGATAAATTCATGCTTTTTTTTGATAATTTTGGCCAATCTCTCTCTTCTCAAATCCAAAAAACGATATTTTAGTCTTACTGCCTCATCAATTTCTCTACCGTCAGTTTCCAGAGGAAAAGGTGGTGTTTTGCTTTTATTCAAAACTTTCAATTTTTCCGCTATCACTTCAATTTTACCTGTTTCCAATTTGGGGTTGATTGCTTTTATTTCTCTTTTGACAACCTTACCTTCTACTTCAATGACATCTTCTCTACCCAAGCCTTCATCAATTTTGTTCAAAACTATTTGAATTATTCCACTCCAGTCCCTAAAATCAACAAACATCAATTGTCCATGGTCTCTGGTGTTTGACACCCAACCTTGCAATTTTACTGTTTTTCCAATTTGAGAAAGGCACTCTTTGGCCAATATTCTTTTCATATCTTAGCTAGATTATAGCAGAAATTTTTTCAATATCTGTTCTTTTTGTAAACAAAACTCCCGTTATTCCCAATTTTTCAGCTCCTTCTATATTTTCTTTTTTATCATCAACAAAAACCGCCTGATTAGCAGCCACTCCCAACCTTTCAAGAGTTACTCTATAAATTTGCTCATTAGGTTTTACTATGCCTTCGTCACAAGAAAAAACGGCTGTATCAAAACATTCCCCATAACCATTTTCCCAAAAATATTCTACCGCCCCTTTCTCTGTATTGGACAAAAATCCAGTTTTATATCCTTTTTCTCTCAATTCAGAGACAAAATTCCAAATCTCTTTTCTGTCTACAAAACAATTTTCTACTGCTTTTTTCCAAATTTTTGGTTTTGTCTTTCCATCAATATCAAATTTCTCATAAAGACCTTCCCATATTTTTTCCTCCTCCACTCCTGTTTGCAAAGCCTTATCACAATTATTTCTATAAAATCTAATTAGTTCTTTCTCGTCTATCTTAAAATAATTACTCAAATAATTAAACATTTTAACAGTAGGATTATCTATCAAAACTCCACCCCAATCAAAAATTACTGCTTCTTTTTTTCTCATGACCTAATTATCTCCAAAACCTCTTGTGTTTTTTGTTCTGTTAATTCTGCCGACACTGATTCCAAATTTAATCTTATCAATGGCTCGGTGTTGCTTCCCCTGACATTAAACCACCAATCATCATAAGTTACTGTTATTCCATCCAATTCATTGATATCACCATCAGCAAAAGCCTCTTTAATTTTTACCAAAGTTTCCGGTACATTTTCTACTTTTGAGTTAATTTCTCCCGAGTGAAAATATTTTTTATAAGGCTTAACTATTTCGGCAACAGACTGATTTTTTTCTGATATAAATTCTAAAAATTTCCATATTAAAACCTCAGGTGATTCAAAAGTTCCATATGAAAATTTATAAAAATAATGACCACTTGATTCTCCGCCAAAGATAGCTCCCGCTTTTAACATTGATTCTTTGATATGTGAATGGCCTACACGGGTGACTACTGCCTTACCGCCAGCTTCTTCTATCATATCTTTGGTAATTTTACCTGGTCGAATATCATAGGCTACTGTTGCTCCTGGATAATCTTTCAAAGCTAATTGAGCCATAATTCCTCTCAAAATCTCTTGTCTAATCACTTGACCTTCATTGTCGACAAAAAAGACTCTATCACCATCACCATCAGGGCAAATACCCAAATCAGCCCCAGTTTCCTTTACTGTCTTAATAGTTTCTTCCAAATTTTTTTCATCCAAAGGATCTGGCTGATGGGCTGGCATATTGCCATCCAAATCCCAATTTAATCTAATAATTTCACAAGGTAAATCTTTAAAAATTGCATCACAATCGATTGCCCCCATTGCATTAGCGGCATCAATGACGATTTTAAAAGGTTTAATTTTACCAAAATCAACTTTCCATTCTTCTTTTTGAGATTTAATCAAATCATCCATAATATTTTCTTTTTTAGTCAGCTCTCCCTTGTCTTCAACATTTTCAAAATTATCTGCTATCACCAAATCTCTTATTTCCATAATTCCCGAATTACCAGATATTGGCACTGCCCCTCTTCTTACCATCTTAAAGCCGTTATATTCTTTAGGGTTATGGGAGGCAGACACTTGTATCCCTCCATCAAATCCCCAAAAAGCTGTTCCAAAATACATCGTTGGTGTCGAATTAAGGCCAATATCACAAACATTCAAGCCTTGATCCATCAAGCCCTCTATCAATTTTTGAGTCAGAGAAGGACTAGAAGATCGCATATCTTGACTAACAGCGATAGTCAATTTTTTATCCGGATTCTCTTTTTGGATAAAAGTTCCGTAAGCTCGGCCTATTTTATAAGCGATTTCTTCGGTCAAATCGCTACCATAAATACCGCGAATATCATAAGATTTGAAAATTGAAGGATTAACTGTCATCTTAACCTTCATTTTACCTTAAAAACAAAATTAGTGTAAAATTAATTAATGAGTGGTCTTAGCGATTTAAAAAATCAAACAGGTAAATTTTTGGACATTGGCAAAGATGGTGACAATTTAAGATTAGGTTGGGTAAATATTTTTCCTTGGCTAGATATCCAAACAAAATTACAAGATTGCTTATCTCTCATTGGCGATCACCAAAATTTTATTTTTGTTGGCATGGGTGGCTCCATCAATACTATCAAGGCTCTCAAGTCTTTTTATCAAGCTCAAAATATTTATACAATTGATTCTCTCGACCCCCAAGCTTACGATGAATTAAAAAATATCGACAATCCTTTAATTATTGCTATTTCCAAGTCGGGGACAACTCTCGAGACTAGATTAATCGCTCAAAAATTTTCCAATCACCACACTATTTGGCTCAAAGACAAAGAAGGGGATCTTCATATCCAATTTGATGATGGTAATGATGTCGGTGGTCGCTTTAGCGCTCCCAATACCTTAATTTTTTGGCTTCCCTTATTTTTCATTTTCAATCAAGATTTTGACAAAACCCGATTAATTTACGATCAATTTGCTTCTCAAATAGACCAAATTCAATCAGAAATGTGGGCTTTAGGTGAACAAATACACCAAAGTAATAATCAATATTTTCAAATTTTTTGCCATCCCTCTCTTGCCAATTGGATGACCCAATTATTTCAAGAATCACTTGGTTCCAAGATTCCCGATTTTCACCCCAAAACTATTATCGGTGGAGACAAACTTCCTGATTTTTACACTATAAATTTAAGTGATCAACTGGCTGTTTCTTTATATCAAGCTCAAATTTTAGTCGCTTCCATCGCTTATTTTAAAAATATAAATTTTGTCAATCAGCCTTCAGTCGAAAAATACAAAAAACTTATCAATAGTGAGATCTCTCTTGATGACATCAAAAAAGATTTAATTTTAGACAATTTTAAATTTGTAGAAATTATCTGCTATTGGGCTTTGTCAGACGAAGAAAAAGAACAAATAAAAATCGAATATCAATCAAAATATCCTGACAAAATAATTTTACTTTTTGAAGGGTCAGATTGGAATCATCACAGTTTTCAAGCTGCCGTTGACAATCCAGAAACTCTTTTTTGTCTTTTGACCAAATCAGTTGATCCAATACTAGACAAAATTGCTCTAGCTACTCACAAAACACTTGAAGGTAAATCAATTTACAAGATTACCTGACAAATTTGACCTACCTTTAAGTAATTATTTATTTATAATTCGAAAGGAGGCGAAAAATGAAAATATCAAAATTAGCAATGCTTCTTTTGATCATCGGAGGTTTAAATTGGGGCTTAATCGGTCTTTTTAACTTTGATTTGGTAGCCGCAATTTTTGGCATCATGAGCACTTGGGCTCGCATTGTCTACACTCTCGTTGGTCTTTCTGCTCTTTATGTTGCTTTAAACAACAAAAAGTAAAAGATTTAAATTATTTAAATCTCTAATCGCTCGAAATTTTATTAATTTAAAATTCGACCCAGGGGATTTTTACATAAAAATTTTATAAATCTAAACTTACAAGGGAATACCAATAGTCTGCAATTAATTCTTTTGATTTTGGAAATTTAAAACTCGAAACAAGTCCTTTTGTCATTCTTTTCATTTTTTCATCATTTGAAGATTCGCTGACACTATTGGTATATTTACCAATAATATCAAAAACTCCATTAAAATATTTAAAAGGCTCCTCTTTAATTTTTTCCATTTCTTCTAACAAATATTTTTTTTCTTTATTATTTGACATATTTTCCCTAACCCTAAAGATATTTTTTACTATTTTCATGTCAATTTTACAATTTTTTTTCATATACCAAATATCAAAAAGATCTTTAATGCGTGATATTTTTGATGATTCTTCGCTTACTGTCAATCGTTGTAAAAAAGCATAAATTTTATTAGCAAAAATATTATTAACAGTTTGGACCTCTATGGGATACAAATTTAATTTGTCAACATCAACAAAACCATGTATTACTGGGCTTGTTTGTGTTTCAAAAGTTGTATTATGAAAAGTTGTTGTTTCTAAATTTAAATTTATATTTTTCCACTTCATGAAAGAAGGAATACAGATATCACCTTTCAAAGTTCCAAATTTTTTTCCAGTATCATCTATAGGCTCTCTTATTTTTTTGACTTTTGGTTCATAATTGTGCTTTGATCCATATACTGAAACTATTTTTTGTCTAACTCCGTCAGCAATTTCTTCTAGAGATTTTTTATAATTTTCCAAAAGTGAAGAATTCTTTTTTGTATAAAAATCAGGTGATACCTCAAAATCAATATCAGAAGTATAGCGAGGGTATTCAGTCAAATGTGCTTTTCTGATAGCTATCCCCCCAATGATAGTAGGCTTTTTAATTTGAGGCCTTTCTTGTGAAGTATTTATTTCATTAGCTACAGAAGCAGTAATTCCCAAAAAATAATCACGCACAACATTTCCTGACACTAGTTGCTGTGTCTTACTTATATCACTAATTTGTACTTCTATAGGTAACATCTTAATTGTATTAAAAAATATCTTATATAATATATTATATCACATTTAGTATAATTTTTTATATTTTTCTACTGTCATAAGCCCAATGTAGTACTGCCTGTCTTTGCTTTATTCGACAATTTAAATCTTTAGTTTGGCAATTATTTTTTATTTGAGCAATATGTCTTCTTATTGCTCGCCATCTTTTAATTTGTCTTTCATCGTCCTCATGTCTTCTCCCCATGTAGTAACGACAATACCATTGAAACCATCCTCTGGGATCATCTGGATGTATCCAGCCTTTTTGACGCCAGACAGAAAGTGGCTGGCTGGCATTTATTCCAAAATAATTCAATTTTGGATCATGTTTTTTGGGACAAAGTTTGGCATTTTTATACCAATTTTTAGGAAATTTATCTTTGCAATCAGTCATATATTTACCACCAAAAACTCCCATTTCCAGCATTTGTTTTGGTGTTAAGTCAGGTTTAAATTCAGGATGAAAATTTTTACCCATTGGCTCAGTCAAAAAATATTTATACCCCCTTTGCATTTTATCGTTAATGACAACCAATTTCCTCCGCATATGTAATTATTTTATAATAGACTTTTAATATTTTCTCAGTCTTTTCTATCTAATTTTGCATAAGTCAGTTTAAAAATTGTATACTAACATAGTTATTCATTTAAAAAATTACAACAAATTCGTATAACATACAAATTATTGTATAAATTATACAATAAAGTTCGCCTAAGAACGAGTTACACGCCGTAATAAAAAGCCAATTTGATATAATTTTGGCAATTAATTTTTTAAAGGAGGTGATAAATATGAGTTTTGAACAATCTGAACAATTGAATTACCAGCCATCAGACCAAGAACTTGGACCAGGCAAAATGAGCATGGCAGGTTTTTTAAAAGAAGGCCAAACATTAGAACAAGTTTTAAGAAGGGATGAACAGGCTCTCCAAATGTTGGGTTATACTGCTCAAGAAGTAGCTGACCTTTTGGGACCTGTTACTGAAAGAGCGGCTAATGGAGGCAATTTTGAATATACTGCTCCAAATGGGAAGCAGTATGACGTGAGAGTTCAAACTTGGAGAGGAATTCAGGAGTGTCCATGGAGAGATAAAGTTGATTGGCTTAGATCTAGTGGATCAATGGATATGCACCTTACCGAAAAAGGTAAAGGGGGAGAGACTGTTCATATCGCTGGACTTATTAGGCACTTAGTCGAAAAACATGGTTTTTTTGAAGGTGGCAGCTATAGGGTGTCACCTGAAACAATTATTGAAATGTTTGGTGAAGAAAGAGTACCTGGGTCTCTAGAACAAGTAAAAGATTTGAAATTGTAATTGCAAAATTATTAAGAATAAGAATAAATTGGCTTTTTATTACGTCTCTACTAACGCTGTGACCACGCTGCGCTCTTCGGGGCGTATAATACAGAGTATGCGGTTCGCTCGTTGCACTTCGCTCTCCCATATTTTGCTCCGTTTCACTCACCAAACATCGCATACGCTGGAACGTTTTATGCGACATATTACTCGGAGCAGACAAATTTATATATAACAGAAGTCCCTTTTAATATATGGATTCAATTAAGATTAAAAAATCTACAAAGCAGGATTATCAATATTGTTATAGATTGACAAAAACCAATATGTTGGATTATTTTACGAAATACTGGGGTGGATGGAAATCTGAAGTATTTAGAAAAAATTTTGATTTAAAATCAACAAAAATTATTTTCAAAAATAATCGTCGTGTTGGTTATTATGTATTAAAAAATAAAGATGATCATTTTTA
>CAZSQT010000041.1:0-2139 GCA_964609295.1 uncultured Gammaproteobacteria bacterium
TTCGCTTTATCTTCGGTTTTGATACATTGACAGGGTTCAAATTAACTGTTATCAATAATGTGTTATGGAAGAATCAAATTCGATTATTCTTTTCAATCAAAAACAAGTTCGTCGTGTTTGGAATGATAAAAAAGAACTTTGGTATTTTTCGCTTGTTGATATTATCCAAATATTAACAAATAGCCCAAGGCCTCGAAAATATTGGAATGCTTTGAAAACAAAACTAAAAGAAGAAGGAAGTGAGTTGTCCCAAAAAATAGGACAACTGAAAATGAAATCATCTGATGGTAAATATTACTTAACAGATGTTGCTGACACAGAAACATTATTGAGATTAATTCAATCTATTCCTTCACCAAAAGCAGAACCTTTCAAATTATGGCTTGCAAAAGTAGGTTATGAGCGAATAGAGGAAACAGAAGATCCAGAACTTGGTATCAATAGGGTCATGAAAACTTATTTACAAAAAGGATATAGTAAAGAATGGATAAATCAGCGTTTAAAAAGTATTGAAATTAGAAAAGAATTAACTGATGAATGGCAAATAAGAGGTGTCAAAGAAGGAGTAGAATATGCTATTTTGACTGATGAAATTACTAAAGCTTGGTCTGAAAAAAGCATCAAGGAATACAAAAAATTCAAAAGTTTAAAAAAAGAAAATTTACGAGACAATATGACTAACTTAGAATTAGTATTAAATATGTTGGCGGAAGCTTCCACAACAGAAATATCTAAAAAACATAAACCTAGTGGTTTTAAAGAAAGTAAAAAAATAGCTAATAAGGGTGGATTTGCTGCCAAAAAAGCAAGGTTGGAAATAGAAAAACAAATTGGAGAAAGCATTGTCACTTCCGATAATTCAAAAACTAAATTTATTAAATAAATTAATTTCGGTCTTTATTCGGTTTTGATACATTGACAGGGTTCAAATTAACTGTTATCAATAATGTACTATGAAAAAATCAAAAAAGAATATCGCCCCACCTAGTAGCAACAAACTTGAGGCCGTCAAAATGGCTATGGAGCAAATTACCAAAGCTTATGGTGCTGGTGCTATTATGAAAATGGGCGAAAAAGCCGGTGAAATGAAAATAGATGTCATTCCTACTGGTTGTCTTCCTGTTGATATTGCTCTTGGAGTTGGCGGTTTACCTCGTGGTCGTATCACTGAAATTTTTGGCCCTGAAGCCTCTGGTAAAACTACTTTGTGTCTCCATGTTGTTGCCGAAGCCCAAAAGCTTGGTGGTACCGCTGCTTTTATTGATGCCGAGCATGCCCTTGATCCGTCTCGTGCTGCTGCTGTTGGTGTTAAGCTGGACAATCTCCTTATTTCTCAACCAGACAACGGTGAGCAAGCTTTAGAGATAGTAGAAACCCTAGTTAGATCCAATGCTGTTGATGTTATCGTTGTCGATTCTGTTGCTGCTCTAGTTCCTCGAGCTGAAATAGAAGGCGAGATGGGAGACTCGATGATGGGAGTTCAGGCTCGACTTATGTCTCAAGCATTAAGAAAACTCACCGGTGCTATCAGCAAATCACGTACAGTAGTTATATTTACCAATCAAATGCGTCAAAAAATAGGTATTATGTTTGGTAACCCCGAGACTACCCCTGGTGGCTTAGCTCTCAAATTTTATTCTTCAGTTAGAATTGATATTAGAAAAATTGCTAATATCAAAACCAGTGCTGGTGAATCAATTGGCTCTCAGCATCGCACTCGAATTGTCAAAAATAAAGTTGCTCCTCCTTTCAAAGAAGCGGAATTTGATATTCTCAATAGCGAAGGTATTTCTGTCGCCGGTAGTCTTGTTGATTTAGCTGTTGCCCATGAGATTATTACCAAATCTGGTTCCTTTTTTAAGATTAAAGATCAAAATATTCAAGGACGCGAAGGGATGAAGCAGTATCTTAAAGATAATCCCAAATTAGCAGACAAAATTAAAGAAACAATTTTGGAAAAAGTCAAATCAGCCAATGATAGTACAAAAGTTGAAGCCGTCAAGAATTAAAAACAGGATTAATGTCTGTTTTGATGATGGCTCTTATTTGCCGATGTTGATTGATGATGTTGTTAAGTTGTCACTCAAAAAAAATAAAGAAGTTGATTTAGATGTTCTAAAAAAGTTTTCTCAAAATTAT
>CAZSQT010000042.1:0-1693 GCA_964609295.1 uncultured Gammaproteobacteria bacterium
TCCCTGCAATCCTCGACTGGCAAGTAATCCTGGCAAACCAAAAAGGTGGTCTCCATGCAAATGGCTGATAAATATTGCCTTTAATTTTGATAATTTCAGTCCAGCTAACCGAATTCTTTGCTGTGTTCCTTCTCCACAATCAAATAACCAATAATCCCCACTGTTATTAAAGATTACAGCTATCGAGGACACGTTCCTCTCAATAGTGGGCATCCCGGCTCCGGTACCTAAAAATACAATTTCATTTAACATTTCTAAATAATTTGACTCTCCAATTTATTTTTTATTTTTGACAGTTCGGACATAAAAAGGTGCTTCTATTATCGATTCGAATCGTTTGCAAATGTCGTCCACAAACTGGGCAAATACCATTTTTTTTACCATATACCTTGATTACTGACCCATATCTACCTTTATTACCTTTTAAATCCCTGAAAGATTCATCAAGCATTGTTGTTCCGTTCAGTTTAATAGCCTCTATGAGAATCTTTTTAATATTCACATATAATTTCTTTGCTTCTTCCCTGGATAATAAATTTGATTTACGGAGTGGATGAATACCAGAATGAAAAAGAATCTCATTGGCATATATATTACCTATACCAGCAATTTTTTTTTGATCCATTAATAATTTTTTGATATTTGTTTTACAATTTTTTAACAATTTTAAAAATTGCACAAAGGTAAATTCTTTTCCCAATGGTTCAAATCCTAAATTTTCAATTCTAGATAATTTTGTCTGTTTTTTCAAAAACCATATCTTGCCAAATTTTCTAATATCATTATAGACCAATATACTTCCATCATTAAGAAAGAAAAAAAGATGATTATGCTTATCAAATGTTTTGATGTTATTTTTATATGATTGCTTTTTTGGTTGATATTCAAGCCTACCGCTCATTCCAAGATGAACAATCAATTGATATTGGGTATCGAGACTGAATATGATATATTTACCCCTTCTTTTTATTTTTAGAATTTGATTGTTTTGTATTTTCGATAAGTATTCATTTAATTGTGGTTCCATGATTAAAGATGGGGTATCAATTTCAGCTCTTAATATGGTTTTATGGGTTAGCTCTTTTTGAAGGTTTCTCTTTATTGTTTCGACTTCAGGAAGCTCAGGCATTTTTCACCTTCCATCAATATGTACAAATTATATATCTTTTATTTTTGTTAAAATCTCAGTTAGATCGTGAATAACTGCCTGGGAATATTTTTTTTCATAGTCTTTTTGATGCCTATCAACTAACAATGTTTTCATACCTGCTTCTTTAGCAGCTATATAATCTGATTTTTCACTATCCCCAACATGTAATACCCTATTAGCAGGGATATTCATTATTTGACATATCTTTTGATACACTATTGTATTTTTTAATTGCTGGTAATCTGATAATGCAGAAAAAGTTGAATAAAAGAACTTTTCAATTTTTTTTAATTTAGGTTGTAAGAATTCCCTAGGCATAGAAGAAATACATATCAATTGATAACTAGTTGTCAATTGCTCCAAAACCTGGTATGTTTCTGGAAATATTTTTATCTCATTTTCATATTTTTCTAAAAGTTTTTTGTAATTAACATCTAGATGAAAAAACTCAATCCAGTAATTTATATCATACCATTTATTATCTTTTTCACCAACAATATCATATTCTCTCTGTACTTTTTGCAAAGCGGTATTAAAATCTAT
>CAZSQT010000043.1:0-33535 GCA_964609295.1 uncultured Gammaproteobacteria bacterium
AAAGGTTTGATTACAATTAAAGATTTACAAAAAGTGATTGATTATCCATTGTCGACTAAGGATGCTAGGGGTAGATTGAGAGTGGGGGCAGCGATTGGGGCAAAAGATGCGATAGAGAGGGCGACAGCCTTGGTTGGGGTAGATATTGATGTTTTGGTTTTGGATTCGGCTCATGGTCACCATAAGGGAGTTTTGGAGGCTGTTAAGCAAGTAAAAAGTAATTTTCCTGATATTGATTTGATTGCTGGTAATGTGGCGACAGGAGAAGCAACAGATGATTTGATAAAAGCAGGAGTGGATGCAATTAAAGTAGGAATAGGACCTGGTTCGATTTGTACTACTCGAGTAATTGCTGGAGTGGGGGTACCACAATTAAGTGCCATTATGAATTGTGTTGAAAAAGCAAAAAAATATCATATTCCAGTAATCGCTGATGGAGGGATAAAACAAACTGGTGATGTTGTTAAAGCTTTGGCTGGTGGAGCCGATACGGTGATGATGGGTAATGTATTTGCTGGGACAGAAGAATCTCCGGGTGAAATAATAAATTATGGGGGTAAAACTTATAAATCATATAGAGGAATGGGGTCAGAAGAAGCGATGCAAAAAGGATCAGGAGAGAGGTATTTTCAAACTGAAAATAATGGCAAGTTTGTTCCAGAGGGAATTTCAGGGAGAGTATCTTTTGATGGTAAAAAGTTGACAGATGTTGTATATCAATTTGTTGGTGGTTTGAGGGCGGGAATGGGTTACCTTGGCTCTAAAACAATTGAAGAGTTGCAAAAAGATGCTCAATTTATACAAATTACTTCAGCTGGACTTAAAGAAAGTCATCCTCATGATGTTCAAATTACTAGAGAAGCGCCCAACTATTTGAAAAAATAATTTGAGTTGTTATGATGAATATATGAAAAAATTTCTTTTGTTTGTTTTGGTGCTTGGTGTTTTTGTTGGTGGAATGTTGTTTGGAAAAAATTTTTTTAATCAAAACAAAGATCAAGTATTAGTAGAAAATAAATATGTAACTTTTGTTGATGAACTTTATGGTGTAATTATGGAAAATTATTGGAATGTTTTAAGCGATGAACAATTAATTGATCTTTTTGTTATGGCAACTGACAATATTACTGGGGTTAATAATACAACAAAAAAAACTAAAGATGATTTTCTCAAAAAAATAGAAGAGGTGGTCAATAGGTATGATGATGAACAAAAAAAGAAAGAATTTGTTTTGGCTTTGGGAGATTTGGTGCTGTCTAATTTGGAGCCTTTTGGAAGAAGTAGGTTGTATTCTCATGTAGAAGAAAAAGCTTTATCAGACGTGGTGACTAACAAAACAGAAGAAAATCGTTATCAAGATTTGGGGATAAATAAAGATGCAGGGGCAGAAGAGATTAAAAAAGCTTATGAGGAGGAATCAAAAAAATGGGATCCTAGTGTTAATAAATCACCAGAAGCTGAAGAAAAATATACCAAAATTCAGCAGGCTTATAAAACATTGTCAGACCCAGTTTCGAGGAGTAATTATGATGTGGCTGGAGTGGAACCAACAATTGATTATAAGTTAATGGACGATGGTATTTTTTATGTACATCTTAATAAATTTTCTCCCAATAGTTTTGATGAGATGCAGAGGGTTTTTGAAAAAGTTAATGGTCGGGCTGGGGTTAATAGTTTAATTTTGGATTTATCGGGAAATATTGGTGGGGCAATAGATGGACTTCCCTATTTTTTGGGTCCTTTTATCGGTAATAATCAATATGCTTATCAATTTTTGAGTCGAGGAAAAACCGATGATTATAAAACTAAAACTGGTTGGTTGCCTAGCTTAGTCCAATACAAAAAAGTGGTGATATTGATAGATGAAAATGCCCAATCAACAGCTGAAGTTATGGCTTCGGTACTAAAAAAATACAATGTTGGGGTTGTCTTGGGGCGAAAAACTAAAGGTTGGGGAACGGTAGAAAGAGTTTTCCCACTGCAAACTAAATTTGAAGAAGGTGAAAGTTTTTCGGCTTTTTTGGTTCACACTTTGACACTACGAGAAGACGGTTTAACAATTGAAGGTAATGGGGTTGAACCAATAATTAGTCTTGATGATAAAAACTGGAAGAATCAATTACTAGATTATTTTGATTCGCCTAGTTTGGTTAATGCAGTGAAAGAAGTTTGGCAAGATTGATTTATTCTAAAATGCCGTCTAGATTGGTGTCGTATAAAACTACTTCATTGAATAGTCTGTATTTGACTAATTCTTCTTTGTTGAACCATAAATTTATTTCTGCTTCGGCTTCTTCTTTGTTCCCAGAAGCATGAATAAGATTGCGGACACTACGACCAGTAGTATCGGCAATATCATAAGAGTCAATAGTTAAATCTCCTCGGATAGTACCAACATCAGAGGTTAAAGGTTCGGTGCCGCCAGTAATTTTGCGGACAACTCCAACAGCATTCATACCTTCCCAACACATACAAATGACAGGGCCAGAGGTCATATAGGATTTTAGTCTTTCGAGAGTAGCTTTACCGATATCGATAGGATTTTCGGATGGAGGAGTAATGCCTTTTTTACGATAAGCCTCAATTGATTTGGTGCCAACATTGTAGAGCCAATCAGGATTGACAGTGTAGTGCTTTTCGATAGTAGAAGCTTGAGGAATGGTCATTTTCATTCCTAAAAGTTTGAGACCAGTTCTTTCGTACCTTTGGATGATTTCTCCTATTAAGCTACGTTGAACTCCATCTGGTTTAACAATAACTAAAGTACGTTCTTTATTGATGTGGTTTATTTTTTTTGCTTTCATATTGGTATTATTCTCTCCAATTATCTTTAAAAATGCAATAGTCAAAGACCATCTTGATGTATTGATAATTGTCGATATAATATAAGTATGGACAAGATATTTAAAGCATTAGCAGATATAAATAGAAGAAAAATAGTTTCGATACTTAAAAAAAAGGATTGTACTGTTAGTGAAATGTTAAAAAATTTTGATATAGGACAAGCGACACTTTCTTCTCATCTAGCTATATTGAAGAAAGCAAGGATAGTTTCGTCTAAAGTGGATAATAAATGGAGAATTTATTCCTTAAATAAAGACATATTGATGAAGTTTGTTAAAGAGTTGGTTGATTTTGCCGAATATAGTTGGATAAAAAATGATGAGATAATTATGCGAAGAAAATAGGTATTAGTGCTATTGACTATAGGTTGTTTTTGAGGTAAATTGTCTTAACTCAGTTAATATTATAAATTTATAAAATTTAGGATAAAAATAAAAATGAAATCCAAAAAAAATAGTTTTTTTAAGTCTTCGGAAGAAGCCATTAGTATGTTTTTAGGTTTAGTAATAGTGGTGGTAGTTGTTGGTTTAGTTATTAATTTTTTTAATAAGAGGAAGGGGGTGGCTGATGTTCCTGGGGTTCAAGATGAGCTAGTTGAGGTCGAAGATTCTACTGTAGACACTAGATATGTTGTTCAGGCGGGTGATAGTTTGTGGAATATTGCTGAAGCAAAATATAATGATGGTTACAAATGGATAGAGATTGCTAAGATTAATAATTTAACTAATCCAGGTTTAATTGAAGAAGGTCAGAAATTAGTTATTCCTCAAATTTTTTCTACTGATATAGAGCAAGAGACGGTGGCAGTAGTAGAAGATAATTTAGAGTATGTTGTAGTTAGAAATGATAATTTGTGGAATATCGCAGTTAATAACTATGGTGATGGTTTCCAGTGGGTAAAGATTTGGGAAGCAAACCAAAATGTTTTGAATAATCCTGATCAATTGGAAATTGGAATGACATTGATTCTTCCCTAATTTAGTATAGAATAAGTCTACTGCGGCTATAGTTTAGTGGTAAAATATATCCTTCCCAAGGATAGGTCGAGGGTCCGATTCCCTCTAGCCGCTCCAAGGGAAGGTTTTTGTATTTATTGCCAGAGTAGCTCAGTTGGTAGAGCAAAGCTTTCGTAAAGCTGAGGTCGGGAGTTCGACTCTCCCCTCTGGCTCTGTTTGGTAGGTTGTGTTATTATTTGTCTAAGATTTGTATATTATGGAAGTTTATATAATAAATCCGAAAGATGAATTTTCGGGTGAACAGTTAAGGGAAATAGCTCAGTTGGATAAAGTGATATATATTGAAAAATTTGGAGATTTATATAGGCAACCTTATATGGATTCTAACGAGGAGAAAATTATCGGGGTCAGTCCAGATTATACTGATTGGCAGTTTTCAAATGATTTAATTAATAAAATTCCTAATGTCAGGGCATTATGTTTAGCTACAACAGCTTATGATTATATAGATGTGGATTTTTGTAAAAAGAAAGATATTTTGGTAACTAATATTCCTAAATATGCTGGAAATTCGGTGGCGGAATATTTATTTTTTTTAGCAATGTGTCTTGCCAAAAAATTGCCTTTACAACTTAAGAATAATAATAAGCAGGATTTTAGTGATATTTACAAGCAAGAATTATTAAAAAATAAAGTTGTTGGTATTATTGGGTTAGGAGATATTGGAACAAAAATTGCTAATATATGTTGTAATTTTGGAATGGAGGTTGTTTATTGGTCAAAAAATAGTCGTAATAATAAATTTCTTTATAAGGAATTAAAAGATTTGTTTTCGATTTCTGATTTTATATTTAACACTTTGTTAATTAATAATGAAACAAGAAAAATTGTGACTATTGATTTAATTAATAAGATGAAAAAAACGGCAAATTATATTAGTGGAATGGGAATTAATATTGATAATCATAAATTGATTTTAAAAAAAGCGGCAAATAACGAGTTGTTTGGTTATGCCTTTGAGGAACCAAACAAGGTTTTGGGGAAATATAAAGGGAATGTAATGGTTACTTCTGAATATGCTTGGTTTACTAAGGAGGCGACATATGAAAGATTTGATAAATGGATAGAAACAATTAAAAGTGTTATTGAGGGTTATCCAATCAATTTGGTGTTATAATAGAGGGAGTTATGGCTGAATTTAAACGTTCTAGATTGTCTCGAAAATCTGAAGAGCAGATAACCAGAAAAACAGTTTTGGTTGGTTTGCTGACTGCTTTATCTTTTATTCTTATTTTAGTTTTTGGTTTACCGTTGCTTTTTCGTTTTTCTTTATTTTTGGGTGATTTAAGGAGTGAGGTAGCAATTGAGGATAATATTAAAGTTATTCCCCCTTCGGCTCCCAGAATGATTATTCCTTATGAGGCGACTAATAGTGCTTTGATTAAAGTTAGTGGTTATGCAGAAAATGAGACGGAAGTAGAATTGTTATTAAATGGTGCATCTTATGGAAAGGAAGAAGTCGATGAAGATGGAAGTTTTGTTTTTGATGAAATTGATTTAGTGGAGGGTGATAATTATATTCAAGCATTAACTATTGGCAAAGATAATGTTACTAGTGAAATATCTTCTACTTTTTCGGTAAGTTATGACAAAATTGCTCCTTATTTGAATATAACTAATCCAAGTGATGATTCGGTTGAAGTTGAATCTTTAGATTATGAAATTAGAGGAGAGACAGAGAGTGGAGCTAGTGTAACAGTCAATAATAGTATTGCTGTGGTTGATGATATGGGTCAATTTAAATTAAAAATACAATTGATTTCTGGGCAAAATGAAGTTGAGATAATTTCGAGAGATTTGGCTGGTAATGAAACAAAGAAAAAAATAAAGATAAAATATGTTCTTTAGGGGACAAAAATAAGAAAAAGAATTGTCCAAGGGTATAACATGGAGTTAGCAAAGAGTGAGTGGACAAAGATGGCTATAAATAATATTTTTCTTTCTAAACTAGCTTTGGTGAAGAGTGAGTGTAGCCCTTTGCTAAAAAATAATAATCCAATGATACCGGTAGTAACTAAAATGGTTAAAAGACTGCCGTCAAAACCGGCATTAGCGTGTGATTGGGGATTGTTGATTTCTCGGATATGAGGAATATTATTATATCCATAACCAATAATTGGTTTTTTTAAAAATAAATTAATTCCTTCTTGGTAATTTTCAATTTTAGCCACAATAGAAGAGGTTCTTTCTAGTTTTGTCCCCTCCCCTTCTAATCTAGGTAAAATGATGATGGTAGCAAAAATAATTAAAATTATATTTAAAAATAGTTTTTTATTTTTGGTTTTTATAAAATAAAAAATATTGCAGATTAAAAGAGCTAAAAGGCTGGAACGACTGTAGGTTAGACTGAGAGCAATATAGGAAAGGGTGGCAAAAAAATAATTTTTATCAAAAAAACTTTTGATGGCAAAAAGCAAAAAAATTAAGCCAGTAAAGGTTGGGTCAAAAAAGGTACCCACCAGACGATATAGATGAGGATCCCAATTAAGTGAAGAAAAGTAAGTAAAATTGGGCCAAAAAATATACTGAATAAAGCCAAAAATGATTGATGATAAAAGAATAATTTTAAAAAATTGATAAAATTTTGAATTGTATTTGGGATAAAAAATGAATAGTGATAGCAGGCTAGATAGTCTAATAAAATAAAAAACAGCCGTAAGGGACATAAAGCGAGAAATAATTAGGGTATAAATGAGAAATAAAAGAAAATATTTATTGTCGATTTTTATACTTTTTTCTTGATATTTTTTGATGATATTACTACTAGCTAGGAGAATTATAAAAATATCTATCAAAGGAAAATTAATACCTTGAAATTGGATTCTTGATAGTTGACCAAAGAAAAAAATTATTGCTGTGATGTATGCCATAGTTTAGCCCTAACAAGAAAAGAATAATAACTCATAAATAAGGCGAAGATTAAACCACAAATACCATCAAAAATTCCAAATTTGATGAAATAAAGATGGATGAATTTAGCTAATGGATAAAAAATTATTTGGATTAAATTGGATTTGTGTTTTTGTTGGAATAATTCTTGGCTTCTAATATCGGAGTATTTGTTTATTTTGTTTAGAAATTTTTTGATTGATTGATGGGGGTAGTGGTAGATAGGATACTTTATTTTTTGAGTTGGTAGTTGGGATTGCCAAATTTCATGAATTGGATTAATAAATTTACCATGTTTTTTTAAAATTAATCGAGTAACATAAAAATTACCAGTGTCTCCAAACAAAAGAGCTTTGTTAAAAAAATAATCTATTCTTTTTATAGCAAAATTTTTATATTGATTAGTATCGAAATGATTTAAAAATGCGATTAATTTATCAGATGGTAACTCATCTGTATCTAAAAAAAGTACCCATTTGTTTTTGGCTTTTTGAAGAAGTTGGTTTCTTTTTTGGGCAAAATTGTTTTTGAGAGGGTATGTTTTTTCGTTGCCGATGATTATTTCATCGATAATTGGGCATTGTTTGACCCAAGAGGTGTTGGGTATTTTATCTTTAGTGATATACAAAAGAGATATGCGGTTATTTTGCTCCCTTGATTTTATATGCTTTGATTTATTATGAGATACCATGATTTATTAAAAGTTTGTTTTTTAACTGTTTTTATTTTATCATTTTTTTTTGAGAGAAATTTTATCTTGGCTCAAGAGATTAGTTTAATTAGCGGTTGTGGTCGTCTTGGTTGGGTGTGATTTGTTCTTGGATGGGATGAGGGAATAGTCGTTGTTTAAAGGGTGGTTCTCTAGTTTCTATTTCAAGTTTAATTCCTATTTATATTTCTACTTCAGCTGACAATATGGAAAAGGTAATTTTATTCCTAAGTTTGGGTGGTGTTTTAAATACTAGTAGTTTTAGTAATTATGTAATTAATTCAAATCCTTACAAAATTACTGATGTTTGTGAAATTAGGTACTAGTTTCTAGTTGATTCGCTAGTGTTTTGGGTTTAAACTTAAAAATATGAAAATAAAAAATTCTCGTGGTGGGATTGGTAATGTCGTCTTGGAATTTATCCAGTCGATAGTTCTGGCTTTATCAGTTTTTGTCTTGTTGTATTTGTTTGTGGCTCAGCCTAATCAAATTGACGGTCGATCAATGGATTCTAATTTTGCTGATAAAGAATATGTGGTAACTGATAAATTGACTTATAAGTTTAGAGAGCCTCGTCGAGGTGAAGTGGTGGTTTTTAAGGCACCACCGACTGAGCCGTGTGCTGAAAATGATTGTGAATATATTAAAAGAATTGTAGCTATTGGTGGCGATAGGGTAAAAGTAGAAGATGGTAATCTTTATCTTAATGGTGAATTGTTAAACCAATTTTTTTTAGACGAGGGGATTAAAAGTGACCCAGGACAATTTTTACAAGAAGGGGTAGAAAAAACAATTGAGGATGGATATTTTTTGTGTTTGGGTGATAATAGACCTTATTCTCGTGATTCGCGTGAATTTGGGCCGATTAAGAGGGAATTTATTGTGGGTAGGGCGGTTTTTAAATATTGGCCGGTGAGCTCTGTTGGACTTGTTCCAAAAGTAAAATTTTAAGTTTTTATTTCTTTGTCTAATAGTTTTTGGTAGAGAGTCTTGATTTTGTCAAAACGATTGTCTATTTGGCCTTGAAATTGGAAGGTTATTCGGGTGAAAACATTAGTTTGGGTAATTTTTACTTTGGAATTTTTATCGTCAAAAACTGATTCAAAATCTTTTTCGATATTGTCTAATTTGGATTTTAAAAATTGAGGAAGATTTTCTTTGGTAATAGGGACATCTCCTTCTTCGATTTTTTTCTTCATACGTCTGGCGATATCCTCAGCTCGTCTGACGGAGGCTTTTTCTTTGAGAATGATCTTGTAGGCTTCAATCATTAAACGGGTGTCTCCAATGCTTGATAAGGCTCGTGCATGGCCTTCGCTGATCAATCCAGAGAGGAGTCCATCTTTTAAAGCATCAGGTAAGGTTAACAGCTTGAGTTCATTAATAACATAAGGAACACTTTTTCCCATTCTTTTAGCAATTTTGTGATTGTCAAAGCCAAATTCTTCTTTGAGTCTCAAAAAAGCCTTACCTCTTTCGATTGGATTTAAATCTTTTCTTTGGATATTCTCAACAATAGCCATTTCTAGCATTTGTTGGGGAGTAGTTTCTTTAATAATAGCAGGAACTTCTGTTAGTTTTAAAAAACGAGCGGCACGCCAACGACGTTCACCGGCAATTATTTGAAAACCAGCTGGTGTTTTGGCGATGATGAGAGGCTCTAAAATGCCGTGTTCACGAATAGAATCGATTAACTCATTTAAGGATGATTGTTGAATATTGCCACGCGGTTGTAAGGGGTTTGGTTCTAGCTCATTAATATTAATATGGGTAACTTGTTTCATAGTTAATGATACTATGAAAATGCTTGTGAAAAAAGTATCTAAAAATGATTCTTAATAGGTCAATCTATATTTTGACAACAGAAACGGCTTTTTTACCAAGTTTTTTGATAAATTTTACTACACCAGGTTTCATGGCATAAATAGTAAAATCTTTTCCTTGCTTGGTTCCTGGACCAGAATGAAATTTAGAACCAACTTGTCTAACAATTATTTCTCCTGTTTTAATTGTTTGACCACCAAATTTTTTGACGCCTCGTCTTTGACCGGGTCTGTTGGCTTTTTGATTAGTTTTTCCTTGAGCTTTTACGTGTGCCATAGGTTAATTAGTTGTTAATTTTTAATATTTTAATATCGGTTAGTTGAGCTCGAAAACCCTTAGTTTTGCGATATCTTGATTTAGCTTTGTAGGTGGAAACTTTTATTTTTTTGTCTTTATAATTTTTGATAATTTCAAATTCAACTTGAGCATCTTTAACTAAAGGTTCACCAATTTTTATTTTATCGTCGTCGACTATTAAGAGAACTTGGTCGGTAGAACTTTTAGATTTTTCGTCTAAATTTAAGTTATCGACGGTATAAGTTTGGTTTTCGGAAACCAAATATTGTGTGCCGGAGATGGCAATAACTGCATATTTCATACTGTTTGATTATACCAGTATTTTTTAAAATTCCCAGTAGTCAGAAAAAATTATACCTAAAGAGAAAAGATAAGCTATTAATGAAGAGCCACCAACAGACAAAAAAGGTAAAGGAATGCCGGTAACAGGTAAAATACCTAGGTTCATACCGATATTAATGAAAGATTGAAACCAAATTTGAATGGCGATTCCTAGAGTAAAGATAAAAATTAGTCGGTTGGAAGTATTGTAGGCTTTTTCTATCAAACCACCAATTAAAAGATAATAAGCAAAGATAATAAGGGATATACCAATGATACCTAACTCTTCGGCAGTGCTGGCAAACATAAAATCGGTGTGTTTTTCTGGTAAAAATAAAAGTTGACCCTGTGTCCCCTGTCTATAACCTTTACCAAACAAACCACCAGAGCCAATGGCTATTTTTGATTGAATTACATTGTAGCCTTTACCTAGAGGGTCAGAGGCAGGGTTTAAAAAATAAGTAATACGATTTTTTTGATAATCATGGAGACCAAATTTCCAAATTAGAGGTGAGCAGAGGAGTCCAACAAGGGAGATTATTAAAACTATTTTGAAAAATTTTTTGTTGTATAAGACAATTGGGGTCAGAAGAATTAAGGTAGAAATAGCACTACCGAGGTCTGGTTGAAACAAAATAATAAAGACTGGAATTAAATGAAGGATGGGAAATTGAGTACTGGCAATGTTTAGCATTAATAATGGTTTGACTGTTTCAGAGGGTTGGATATTGATGGGACCAATATTAATCCAGCGACGAGAGCCACGAGTAATAGTGTTGGTAAAAATAGGAATTAAAAGAAAAAGACAACAAAAGATAAAAATAATTTTTTTGTATTTACTGATTTGTTTGATATCTAAAAAACGGCCGACAAAAAAAAGACCTAAACCTATAATCCAAGCAAAGATTTGTTTGCCTAGATAAAGAGGAGCAACAGAACTAATCATAAGGGTGTTTAGGGAAAAAAGAATGATTAGTCCCAAAATAATATTGATGTGGTATTTTTTTTTAGACATTTACCTTTTCAATTTTAAGATTATCTGCTTTTTGTAAAGAAATTGCTAGAGTTTTTTGTAAAATTTCTTTTTCAAATTTTTGGGGCCAATTGGGGGCATAGATTTTTATATTGTCTTGGATGTCTAAGTGATTTTCTTTTCTAAGAATTTGGATAGAGCGAACAAAATCGCGGTATTCACCTTCGGTAATTAGTTCTGGACTGAGGGTGGTGTCGATAGTGACAGAAAGATCTCCTGTTTGTTTATTAATTTTTATTTTTTTAAAATTAGTTTCTTCCTTGATAATATCGATAAGATTTTGGGAAAAATCGGTAGAGCTATTAATGGTAGCAAGAGATAGTGGTTGACGGACTTTAATTCCCGCCTTTTGTCTTTGGGCATGAGTAAGACGGCAAATTTCTCTAACTTCTTCCATTTCTTTTTCTAATTTTTGATCTATTAGTTTTGATTCAAAAATAGGCCATGATTGGAGATGTACTGATTGTTCTTGACTTAGATTGCGATGAATTGATTCGGAAATGAAAGGAACAAAGGGAGCAATTATTTTGGTTATATTTTCAAAGCAGTAATAAAGTAAGCTATAGTGGTCGTGTCTATCTCGGTTTCTTCTAATGTACCAAGTAGATAGGTCAGTAATGAATTTTTGGATATTGTTTGTAGCCGAAGAAAGGTTATATTTGTTGAGATATTTGGTACTTTTGGCGATAGTGCTGTGGAGACGAGAAATAATCCATTTATCAATAATTTCAGAAACAGATTGAGGATCAAATTTATCTTGAGGAGACCAATTATCGAGATTGGCATGTTCAACAAAAAATTTGTAAGAGTTCCAAAGGATTAAAATAAAATCTCTTTTAACTTGGTCGGCAACATTAAATCCAAAATTAACAGTGTTGTGTGATTTTTGAAGACAATAGAGCCAACGCATGGCATCGACAGTCATTTTTTCAACAGCTTGCTCAAAAGGAATCCCATTTTTTTTGGTTTTGCTCATTTTTTCACCTTTTTCGTCTCTGACTTCAGCATAATTTAAGACATTGAGATAAGGAGTGGTGTTTTCTAGGGCAACACTAAAAAAGAGCATGGAGTAATACCAAAGCCTAACTTGTTCGGTCATTTCACAAACTAATTCGGCAGGAAACCATTTTTGCCAATATTTTTTGTCTTCGAGATATTTTAAAGTAGAAAAGGGTACGACACCAGCATCTAGCCAACAATCACCTACATCACTAATTCTTTTGATAGTTTTTTGACAATGTGGACATTTAATTTCAATTTCGTCGATATAGGGTCGATGCAAACTTTTTAATTGATCAACTTTTTGAGGGTCGATTGCTAATTTTTTTAATTCTTCTTTGGAGCCGATGACAGTTAGATGGCCACATGAACATTCATAAAAAGGTAGAGCTAAACCATAAAATCTTTTGCGAGAAATCATCCAATCTTCCATATTGTTGAGCCAATTGAGCATTCTTTTGGCAACATATTTGGGTATCCAATTTACTTTTTGAGAATTGGCGATGAGTTCTTGTCTGATTTTTTGACAATCGATAAACCAATTATCTTCAAGTCTAAAAAGACATTTGGTTTTGCAACGCCAACAGTGTGGATAACGGTGAGTAATTGGTTCGGTCTTAAAAAGAGATTTAATCTTTTTAAGATAATCAATAACTTCTTGGTTAACTTTTAGGGCATATTTGCCACTTAATTGACCAAAACCATCAATAAAATGTCCTGTTTCATCAAGTGGGGCGATAATATCTGATTTTAATTTGGTTCCCAATTCAAAATCTTCTTGACCACAACCAGGGGCAATATGGACGATACCAGTCCCCTCTTGAGGGTTAACCATTTCCCATTGGACAATATAGTGTTTGATGTTTTTTTGGGCGGGGATATCGTAAAGAGATTCGTATTCTAAATCTAATAATTTTTTGGCATCGATATCTTTCGTTTCTTTTAATCCTAGTCTAATGGCTGATTCTTTGGCTAGATATAAAATTTCGTTTTCAAATTGAGCTTCTACATATTGAAATTCAGTGTTGATGGCCAAAAGAACATTGGAAGATAAGGTCCAAGGAGTGGTGGTCCAAGCGAGAAAATATTTGTTAGTTTCGTTTTTTATTTTGAATTTGATATAGACACTTTCGTCAGTGATTTCTTTGTATCCATCAGCTTGTTCATGTTGAGAAAGACCAGTTTCACAGCGAGGACACCAAGTGGTGGCTGATTTTTTTTTATACAACCAACCTTTTTGATGAATTGTTTTCAAAAAATGCCAGATATAGAGATTGTTTGTTTCCGACATAGTGTAGTAAGAATTTTCCCAATCCATAAACATACCCAATCTGATTGATTGATCGGTTTGTATTTGGGCAAAATTTTTGACCCGGGCAACACAAGACTCGGTGAATTTATTAAGACCAAAATCAAGAATATCTTTTTTGGAATTAAAGCCATTTTCTTTTTCAACCTCGACTTCTACCCAGAGACCTTGACAGTCAAATCCATTTTGAAATCTTTGTTGGTAACCTTGCATATTTTTGTATCTTTGGATGACATCTTTGATAGTGCGACCACGGGCATGGTGAACTCCCATGGGGCCATTGGCGGTGATAGGTCCGTCGATGAAAGAAAATTGCTTATCGGAATTTTTATTTTTGTTGAGATATTTATTGACAATGTCGTGTTGACGCCACCAATCGAGGGTTTGGTTTTCCATCTCATAAAAATTTGGATTTTGAGGTAATGTTTTGAAATACGACATTAGTTGATTTTAGCACAAAAATAATATTTTGAGAGTATAAAATCTATTTTTTTACTTCTTGCTTTTTGTATATTATTTTTGTTAGAATAGTCTTAAGAAAACTGGTAAGTGAGACCAACCGTCCGCTAGCCAGTTTTTATGGTTTTAGGGGATTAAAATATTTGGATTTATTGCTTTGTATAGTTTGATTTTATTTTTTGCTTTAGCTCCGCCCTTAAATAATTTTTTACCCAAACTATTCATTACAACTTTTACAACTGGATCAATTTTTTCTTTTTTTAAAATACCTTTATTTAATAAAAACTGAAATTTTGGACAACATCCGTATAAATCAACTACTTGTTGTTCTGCATCATTGTTTAGTTTAGTTACAAAACTTAAAGATGTTAAATGTTTTTTCACTTCAATTGGATTAATATTTAATCTTTCAATTCCATTAACATGATAATGGAAAAAGTTTTGATATAAGATAATGTCTTGTTCGGCACTGCTTGCTTCGTTGTTAATTTGACCACATAAATTTTTAGCAATTAAAAATTTAACTAAGTTACCAATTAATATTCGATAGGAAGAATTTAATATTTTCTTTTTATCCCAACCTAAGCGAAAAGCTTTATCTTTTATTGTTGTTACATATAAAATAAAAAATGAATGATTTTTGAGAAATTTTTCTATGTCTTTGGAAAAATTATATAAATTTTCTTGTGTTTTTAAGTGTCTTTTTAGCTCAACACTATGAATAATATAATTTTTACTTTTAAAATATTTTAATTTTATTAATTCCAAATCTTTCTCAAATTTACCTCTATTATTAGAACCAATTACCATGGCACAAACAGTAAAAATGGGCGACTCTTTATATGTTTTTGGATCAGAAGATCCAGATTCATCAATGAAAATATAGTGTTTTTTCATAATCAAGAATATCACAATCGTTCTATTGGTTTTTTCTGAGGAAAGCGGGGATGTCAAATTCGTCTTCGATATCAACACCAGCGGGGATGTTGTGATTTTTCATTAATTCTTGGATTTTTTTATCTTGAATTAGGCATTGTTGAGATTGATTTTCTTGATTAGAATTTTTTTCTAACTCAATAGATGGTTGAATATTTTTTTCTTTTGGTTTGTATATTTTGGTTGAAAAAGGATCAAATCCGGTGGCAATAACACTTATTTTAAGGGTGTCTTTGAGGTCTTTGTCAATACTGGTGCCAAAAATTATTTGGGCGTCGGGAGAAGCTTTTTCATGAATTGCGGTGGCAACTTTTTCAACTTCGTTCATAGTGAGATCTAATCCGCCAGTAATATTTACCAAAATACCCCTAGCACCATCAATGTCGATTTCAACCAATGGAGATTCGATGGCTCCCATAATAGCTTCTTGAATTTTGTTTTCTCCTGAAGCTTCACCTACTCCCATAAGGGCTGAACCAGCATTACTCATAATGGATTTGATATCAGCAAAATCAAGATTAATTAAACCAGGTCGAGTAATCAAATCAGCAATAGCTTTGGTGCCTTTGTTAAGGACAGAATCGGCGATTTTAAAGGCTTCCAAGAGGGTAGCTTTGTCATTAATAACTTCGAGAACTTTTTGATTAGGAATAACAATAAGAGCATCAACATTTTCTTTGAGAAGAGAAATGCCTTCTTCGGCGTTGGTCATTCTTCTGGTACCCTCAAAAAGGAAGGGTTTGGTAACAACAGCGATAGTAAGAATATCTAACTCTTTTTTGGCAATTCTAGCAATTACAGGAGCAGCACCAGTGCAAGTTCCACCACCCATACCACCAGTAATAAAAACCATATTGGTATCTTGAAGAATTTCTCTAATGCGGTTTTCTGATTCTTCGGCGGCTTGTTGACCAATTTGAGGGTTGCCACCAGCACCAAGACCTTTGGTTAATTTTTCGCCAATTTGAACTTTTAAATCAGTTTTTGAATTGAGTAGAGCTTGGGAGTCGGTATTAATAGCGATAAAATCAACATTTTTAACTTCATTTTCTTCTATCATGGAGTTAATGGCATTGTTACCGCCACCGCCGATACCGAGAATTTTAAATTTAGCAAATTGTCCTGTCAGGGTTTTGATTAGAGCCATTAAGGTAAAAGGGGTTCGATTAAATGTTTAATTTTAGCAAAAATGCCTTTGATAGATATTTTGTTTTTGGTGTTGAGAGAAAAATTATTTTTTTGATTATTGTTTTCTAAGGTGGACAAAAGAAGTCCAATAGAGCTAGAATAAGCTGGGTTAGAAATATCATCAATAATACCTCCAATTTTTTTAGGTTCGGCGATACGAACTGGTAGGTTGATGATTTTTTGGCAGATTTCTTTAGCATTGACAGTAAGAGCACCACCTCCAGTGAGAACAATACCAGCAGGAATGTTTTTGGCATAGCTACTATCTTCAATTTTTTCTTTAATAAGAGAAAATAATTCTTCAAGTCTTGGCTTAATAATGCCATTTACGGTAGTCTGAATAGATATTTTGTTGTTGCCAGAAGGGATGCCAAAATGAGAAAGATCTATTTCGTCGGTAAATTTTTTGTTGTCATAGATTTTGGCTAATTTTAATTTTATTTTTTCAGCATCTTCTATGTTTTGTCTTAAGCCAATGGCGATGTCGTTAGTTATATTATTAGCCCCAATAGGTAGAACATGAGAATAAGCAGGTGAGCCTTCGATAAATAAAGTGATGGTGGTATTGCTACCGCCGATATCAATAAGAGCAACACCTAAATCTTGTTCGGTATCAGTTAAACTGGCTTTGGCAGAGACAAAGCCACTGTAAGTGAGATCTTTAATTTTTAGACCAATTTCTTCGAGACATTTTTGGAGGTTTTTGATAGCGGGGCTAGAAGCAATAACTAGGTGAGCTTCTATTTCCATGCGGACACCATTCATACCGATTGGATCAACTATACCTTCTTGCCCGTCAACAGTAAAAATTCTTGGAATAACATGGAGTATTTCTTTGCCTGTAGGTAGAGAAACGGCTTTGGCGGCTTCGATAGCTCTATTGATATCATTGTTGTCTATTTCACCATTGGGGTTGCTAATACCGACAACACCTTTAGAATTTATAGATTCAATATGGGGAGCAGTGATGGCAACTGATATTTCATTTATTTGAAACCCTGCCATCCTTTCGGCAGATTCTACGCTTTGAGTAATTGTTTCGCAGGCTTGTTCAAGGTTGATGATTTGGCCTTTTTTAAAACCAGTAGCAGGGATAGAAGAAGCAGCAATTATATTTAATTTATCTTCTTGTTCAAAATATTGACCCAAAATAGTGGTGATTTTAGAAGTACCGATATCTAAACCGGTTATTATTTTAGAATGTGACATATTGTTTTTCGGTACTTAAATCAATAATTTGTGGTATTTTCATTTTATCTTTTTTTAGGACTTGTTGCAAAGTGCTAATTTGAGAATAAGGATTTTTTTGAGTTGAAAGAATAATTTTAATAGGTTTGTTTTGTTGTTTAATATAAAACTCAACTTCGTTTATATAATCTCGAAAAGATAATTTAAATGTATCTATTTGAGCCAAAGATAGTGCATGTTGAAGATAATTATTAAAATCATTGTTGCTGTTTAAAAATTTTATTGTTTCTTGAGGTTGAGGTCTAAGTAAAATGAAATTTATACAAAAGAATAAGACAAAGATAGGAATATATATAATCTTAAATAATTTCATGAATAAGATTGAGGAGTTTTAGATTTGGTTTTTGAGTAATTTTAATTTTTTTGCTGGGGACTTGGAATAAATTTTTGATTTCTTTAAGTAAAATATCAGTGGTTAATTTTTCTTGAGGAATAATGCTAGTATATTGGGGTAATTTTTCTTTTAGCCAATGGGCATTTAGGTATTGTTCGTTTTGTTGTGATTTGGGAAGAGGAATTAAAATTGATTTTTTCTTTAAAGTATAAATTTCTTGACAGGTATTGGCACCTGAGCGACTAATAATTAGATTGGCATTGTTTAAGATACTACCAATAGTGTAATCTTGAATATAATCAAAAGCGAAATAATTTTTGTATTTTGTTTCAATTTTTTTGAAATAATTAATATCATTAGATCCTGTTTGGTGGATAATAGTGTATTTGTTGAGTTTAGGTAGAATTTCTTTTATTTTTTGGTTGATAATTTTTGAGCCTTGATTGCCGGCTGTGATATAAATCAAATTTTTGGGGTATTTTAAAATATCCATCAATTCTGATTTTTTATTAAAAATAGTGTGTCTTAACAAATTACCAGTAACAATAAATTTGGGTTTATTGGTTTTTAGAGGAAAAGAAAGACATGTTTTTTGACAAAAAAAGTTGTTAATTTTGGTGGTTAGACTAAGGGTAGGTGTTTGTTCATGGCTTAAACAAGGGATTTTGTTTAGGTAAGCACTAAAAATAACGGGAACGGAGACATAGCCACCAAAAGAAACTACAATATCTGGTTTGATTTGTCTAATAATTTTTAGCGCATAAAAAATGGCACTAAAGGTTTGTGGAAGACCTTGAAGAGTATTGAGCCAATATTTTCTATCTAATTTACCGCAATTTAAACCAAAAAAAGGAATGTTTTTTGAGGGAATTATTTTAGACTCAATAGACGGTTTTTGTTGGCTGGCAGAGTTGTAGTTACGGCCAATATAGTAAATTTCCCAATTAATTTTTGTGTCGTTTTGTAGTTGTCTGATGAGCTCGAGGGCTGGAGTGAGATGGGTGCCGGTGATTATTATTTTTTTCATTTTGTTGATCAAAAATTATATTTTTATTTTTATTCTCTATACTTTTTATTATACCCATAATTGATGCTAAAGTAATCAGGGAGGAGCCACCGTAAGAAATAAAAGGGAGAGGAACTCCAGTTAGGGGTATTAGAGAAACGATGGCAGACATATTAATAATAGTTTGATAGGCAATCCAACAAGCAGTTCCCGAAATAATTAAAGACTCAAAGTTGTTGGGAATTTTGAGAGAAATTTTAAAAAGATAAGCAATGAGATAAATATAGACCAAGACAATAAGAGAAATACCAATTAGACCAGTTTCTTCTCCTATAACGGCCAAAATCGAATCGGTTGATATTTTTGGTAAAAATTTGTATTTTTGGTCTGAATTGGCAAAACCTTTTCCCCAAATACCACCAGAGGAAATAGCTAAGGTGACTTGATAGCTATGGTATGAAGTTTTACTAATATCTTCTTGGGGTTTAATTAAGGTTTGAAGTCTAGCAGAACGATAAGGAGAAATAACAATTAAAATAAAAAAGATTAAAATAGAAAAGGTAGAAAGACCAATTAATTCGGTCAATTTACTACCAGAAAGATAATAAATTGAAATAACAATTAAGGCGATTAGGATAGCGGTGCTTAGATTGGGTTGGGCAATAATTAAAATTAAAGAGGGAACTAAATATGTTAAGAGTTTTTTGAGGTTTTTGTTTTTTTCTTCGGCAAAAAGATAAGAAAAAAATATAATACTAGTAAATTTTAAAAGCTCTGATGGTTGAATGCTTATAAAACCTAAGTTGAGCCATCTTCTGGCTCCAAGGACCTCGTTTCCAATTCCAGGAACTAAAACAAGGATTAAAAGAAAAAGACTAAAAAGATAAAAGGTAAAAGATTGTTTTTTAATAGTATCAATTTTGATTTTGGAAAAAATAAAAAAAGCGATAATACTGAAAGTTATCCAGGCAAGTTGTCTTTTGATAAAAAAATATTTGTCACCGATAGTTGAGACGGCTTCTGAAAGTGAGGAAATACTGATAAAGATAAGACTAATAGAAATTAAAATTAGAATTAAGGTTAGCAATGGTGATTTTCGCATGAGTTAGTGAGAGGAATAAATTTATTTATTTTTTTGACTGCTTGGTTGTTTTTGTTTCTTTTAATTATTTCTGAACCAACAATTGATTTGTTGTAAAATCTTTGTTGTTCTTTTTTGATATTAATTTTATATTTGATATTTAAAAATTCTAAGATATGAAAATAAAGTAAAGAATTTATGTGTTCCTTTTCTTCTAATTGGTGATAAAAAGCAAAAGAAGCAGTTAGGCGTGGATTGCACTCAAGGAGGTAGACTTTGTTGTCGGTAACAAAAAAGTCAAGACCAAAATAACCTTTATAATTCATTTTTTTGATAATTTTGCTAAATTTATTAGTGATTTGTTTTATCTTTTTACTAATTTTTGGAGAGATGAAAGCGGGCCATTGACGACCAACAGTAGTGAATGGATTATCGGTATATGGTTTGAGTCCGGTGTATTGGAGAGCAGGTGGGCTTTGGATTAGACCAAAGCGAGTTAGACAGCAATTATTAGTTAAAGAATAGCCTTGGAGTAAAGGGGAAAATTTAACGATAGTATTGGGGAGAATTTTATCTTTAATATTTTCAAAATTGTTACTGGAAAAAGTTGAATTGCCAGCCCAACCAAAATGAGATTGAATTACAATTTTTTTGCCTTGTGAATATTTTTCAAAGTTTTTTTGATTAAATTTATCGATTGAGCTATTAATCGTTGGTAACTTATATTTTTTGCAAATCTTATAAAATTCAATTTTGTCTTCTAGACGGCGATTTAATTTGAAGTCATTGGCAATGATTTTTAAATTGTGTTTTTTGGCTAAAAAATTAATTTTGGCCGATGGTTTGAAGGGCATAATAGCAATTGGTGGTTGATGGTTTTTTTGAATTTCTTTGATTTTACTGGCTAATAATTGACCACTGTTTTTGATTTGAGGTGGAGATTGAAATGAATGAAAATTTTTTAAAAAAGGTAAATCTAAATTTAAAAATTTATCAACACAAAGGAATATAATTTTATAATTTGAGTTATTGATAAGATCGATTAAATTATTCATCTTGTGGTACCAGTTAACAAAATAACAGGATATTGGCCGTGCTTAAGTTGTTTTTTAAAATAGCCAGCTAGGGCCAAAGCTCCTTCGGGGGAAGTGATAATGTTGTTGTTTTGTAAAAAATCTTGGGCTTTAATAACTTGATTATTTTGAACAACTATTCCGTGCTTAATTATTTTTTTGATTTCTGGTTTTAGAGGGAGATATTTAGCGCTTAGGGCGGTAGTGATAGTTTGTTGTTCGGGAATATAATCGTGATCATAGATAGAAGCAAGAGGACAATGTGAGGCGGGTTGAACAATAAAAACTTTGATATGATTGGGAAGATGTTTAGCAATATTTAGAGCTGTAGCACCCGAACCACAAGGGATAAAAAGATCGGTCATTTGAGGAATTTGTTGCAAAAGTTCGCTGGCAATGTTTTGATAATGTGATGATAATTTGTCAGTAGAAAGACGAATAAAATAAGATTTATGTTGTTTGGCGTATTTGAAAGCATCAGATATTGGTTTTGCTGAAATTATGGGATTTTTGATTAGTTTAAGTTTTTGTTTGTCAATGCGGGGGGAAACAAAAACAGTTAATTTAATATTTTTTTGGTCACAAAAATATTGAGCACTAATAGCAGCATTGCCAGTAGAAGAGATAACGGCTTCTTTGATATGTTGTTGATCAATAAAGTTAATGATTGACGGAATAACGCGATCCTTAGCTGAACCAGTTATATTTTGGTCTTCTCTTTTAAAATAAATTTTGTTTATGTTATCTAATTTTGTCATTGGTATAATAGTATATTATGAAAATCGATGAAAAGAAAATCCTTTGTCCTGATTGTGGGGCAGTTATACAAGCTAATTATGAAATTGGAGAAATTGTAGAGTGTGGTGAGTGTGGAACTGAAGTAGAAATATTGTCTATAAATCCGTTAAAATATAGAGAGCTTATTGAAGAGAAATAAGTCTCCATATACCTTCTTTAAAAAAAGATAAATTATTTTTGCTAACTTTTTCTATTTTAACTCCCTTATTTTCGCGACTACTATGAATGTATTCGATGCTTTGTGGTTTAACTTGGGTGACCAAGAGAACATGCTTACCTTGTTTTCTTCTAATCAAATCCCCTCTTGTAATGTTTTTTAGATTAATTTTTTGAGATAAAGGTGGTGAAGTAAGCATATCAGCATTAGTTTTTCTTTTGTTATTAATCCCCAAAAGATTACAAACTAAACCAGAGCAGTCAATACCGATTTTATTTTTTTTACGAAAATTATAGAGTTCTTTGTCGGATAATTTGGTCAAATCAATGTTTTGTTTTTGAGCGATTTGCTTGGTAGTATCGATAATTTCTTGAATTGATCCTTTACCAACGAGGGCATTATCATCACTTTTTAGATAAGGTTTGTTAATCCTGTATGGGATGTTAAGATATTGATTGATTAATTTATACCAAGCCATATACCAAAAATTGCTAACATAATTCCAGCCAACCAAGCTCGGTTAACGATTTTGCTTTCTTCCCAGCCCATTTTTTGGAGGGTGAGATGAAGAGGGGCGGCGGGAAATATTTTTCTTTTAAATACTTTTTTGCTAAAAATTTGGAGAGCACTACTTAGACCTTCGACAATGAAAAGGAAACCAATAAAAAATAGAGGAACAATTTTGCCTAAGAGAAGAGCAATAACGGCAAAAGTAGCCCCAAAAGATAAAGACCCTACATCGCCAAGCCAGAGTCTAGCAGGAAAAACATTGAAGTATAAGAAGGCAATTAGGGCACCGGTCCAGAGTGATAAAAAGAGAGATATTGGGGTGTCAAGGGAGGTGCCGGCTAAGACACTGAAAGCAAAAAGAGAAAACATAAGAAGTCCGCAAGAAAGTCCGTCTAGGCCATCAGTAATATTAAAGAAATTAGCGAAACCAGTAATAATTATGATACAAAAAGGGATATATAGCCAACCCAGAGTGATAGCACCCAAAAAAGGAAGATGGATAAAATCAATTTTTAAACCAAAATAAATCATTAAAGAAATAATAGTGGCGATTAAAATTTGTAATAAAAATTTGTGGTGCATTTTTAAACCAAAAAATTTTGATTTTTGGAAACCAAAAAATTTTTTGATATCATCATAAAGCCCTAAAACTCCGAAAGAGAGAAAGGTAAAAAATATTATTTGTGTTTCTAAAATTATTGGATAATTAGAGGAAATGTATATTTTGGAAACTTTTAAAAGGTGGAAAATAATAAAATATAAAATAGTAGTGGCCAAAATAACTAAAGCACCTCCCCCGACAGGAGTACCAGTTTTTTGAGAATGAAATTTATCAAAAATGGGAGTGCGTTGGTTTTGAAAATCAAGGGTTTTTTGTTTTTGCCTTTGAAATTTTATTTTGTAAAGAACATTGATAAAAGGAATGACAAAAATACTGGTGATAAGGAAAGAAAAAATAAGTAATCCTAAAAATAAATTAGTCATTGTTTATTTAAGTTTTAATATATTTAATATCAGCGCCAATAGCGCATAATCTGTCGGTAAGTTTTTCATAGCCTCTTTCTATATATTCTACTCCATTAATAATTGATTGTCCTTGGGCGGTTAAGGCAGCGATAGTAACTGAGGCACCAGCGCGTAAATCGTTAATAGTAATTTCAATAGGTTGAAGCTTGCTAGGGCCATAAATTTTAACTCCATGAAAATAGTCGGGACTGTCACTGGCTTGGTTAAATTCATAATAATTATCTTTATTTTTGACTTCTGGGTTGAAATATTGATATTTTAACCCCATTTCTTCTAAATAGTTGATATGTTGAAAACGATAAGGAAAAACTCTTTCGATAATTGAACTACAGCCAACGGCTTGACTAAGAACAAGGGTGAAAATGGCTTGCCAATCAGTCATAAACATTGGTTCTGGTCCAGTTTCTATGTGAATAGCCTTAAGGGGTTTGACCCATTTTATGGAAACTTCATCTTTGCCAGTGTCAATTTCGGCGCCCATGTCCTGGATAGTATTTAAAAATGTTTTCAAGATGTTGGGGTTAGTTCTTAAAATATTAACGGAACCTTTGGTAGCTAAAGCGGCACAAGCAAAAGTAACAGCCTCATTTCTATCAGAAATAACTTGATGATTAGTTCCCTTGAGTCTATTTTTGCCGTTGATGATAATTGTTTTGGGATTGTTTTTGTCTCTTTGAATATCGGCAGACATTGAATTTAACATTTCAATTAAATCATCAATTTCGGGTTCTATACCACAATTTCTCAAAATTGTTTGACCAGAAGTGAGAGAAGCAATCATCAAAATGACTTCAGTGACGGTATGACTAGGTTTCTTGAAGGTATAGTCGATGTTTTTAATTTTGTTAGTTTTCATGGTAATAAAACCATTATTTTCTTCTTTAATATCGATATTCATTTTAGCTAGACAATCAAATAATCTGTCTAGAGGGCGATTGCCAAGGGCATCACCACCAGGGAGGGGGAAAGAAGCTTCACCATTTCTAACCAAAAGTGGGGCACAAAACATAAAACTTGATCGTGATTTTCGTCCAGTGCCAAAAGGAACGATGTTTTTGGTAATTTTTGAGGTGTTTATTTCTATCCCGTGTTCTCCTTTTTTGATAATGCTACTGCCCAATTGACTGGCAATGCTTTGGGTGATTTTGACATCAGAAATTTGAGGAATATTGTTTAGATTAACAGTTTCATCAGTTAGTAGAGAGGCAATGATTTGTTTAAAGCTTGCGTTTTTTGCTCCCCTAATGGAAACTTCTCCTGATAATGTTTTACCGCCAGTAATCAAATATTTTGACATAACCTTTATGTATTATGAATTATTTTGTTAAATAATTCTAGCCCCTCTTTACCTCCTGAAGAAAAGTGGACAAGAACATCTCCCCTTTTTAATGTTTTTTTGTAATAAGATAAAATGTCTTGATTTATGGGTAAGTATTGGATTTTTTCTTTTAATATATTTTTGTAGTCTGAAAAAGTTACTCTTTGGGTTTTACTGATATCTGGTGAAAATTTGATTTTTGATAAGATAATTTCTGAAGCAAGCTCAAAGGCTTGGTAAAATTTTTTCAGGCTTTCTTTGTGTTGGAGAAAACTGGCGTGAGGTTGAAAAAAAACTTTGATAATTTTGTTGGGATATTGTTTGGATATTTTTTGGAGAGTGTATTTAATTCTTTTTTCTGATTGGGCAAAGTCATCAATAAAGACAATTTTGTTTTTTTCTTTTATCTGAAAACGTCGGTAAAGTCCAGGAAAGTTTTGAAGATATTTTTTGACTAAATTTGGTTTTATTTTTAGATTTTGACAAAGTTTTAAAATTGCTTCTTCGTTTTCTTTTTTGTAAAGAACTATTTGTGATGGGCAATGATTAACAATTTTTTTGTCAATATCTTCGTTGGCGATTAATAGTCCATCTTTTGGAATTTTTTTGATTAGTTTGATGTAGGCTTTTTGATTAGCTTTTTCGTTTGGATAGCAATCTTTATGTTCCCAATCAGTGGAAGTTAAGATTAAATATTTAAGATTAAAATATAAAAATTTGGCTTGGGTATCAAGTCCGTTAATTGACTCATCAGCTTCGACGATTGACCAGGGAGAATCATCTATTTTGAGAGAGGGAAAATTGCCAAGAGATAAACCACCAAACATATAAGATGGTCGGTAATCTAAGTTTTTAAATATCCAGGCCAATTTGGCGGTAATAGTGGTTTTGCCATAAGACCCAGCAACTAAAATAGAATTGTTTTTGATAATATTTTGGGCGATGTATTTGGTGGCAGAGATGTAATTTTTTTTGAGTTTTTTGATGGTTTTAAGTTCTTGTCGACAGTTTTGAAATTTATTGTAAGAAGAACCGACAATAAATAAGTCAATAGTATCAAAATCTATCTTTTGATTGATAGGAATATTTTTTAAAACATTAGAAATTGGAGGATAAATTTTTTCTTGATCGCTACCACTTATTTGATGGCCTTTCTCTTTTAATTCGAGGGCCAAGGGAGCGGTCATGGTGCCAGCAATGCCAAGTATGTGGATATTCATAGAGCCCTCCATTGATTGTTTTCAAAATATTCAAAGCCAGGCATATTTCTTTTGTAATAACCATTTTGAGGTGAAAAACGACCTATGTAACAATATTTTAAACCTTTTTGGTGGCTATCAATAATAGTTTGAAGGACTAGTCTGATGGGAAGATTGTTGTTTTGTAATTCTGGATTGTAAAAAACATAAGCAATGTGAGAAATGTTTTGATTGAAAAAACAAACAGAATAAGCAACTGGTTGATTGTCTATAGACCAGATATAAAGATAATTAAAAATATGGTTGGTAAAAATTGTTTTGACTGATGATATAGGAAAATCCCAATTTAATTTTTTGATCCAAGAATAAATTGTTTTTTGGATTTTTATATCAAAATCAAAATCTTTTAAGGGAATTAATTGATAGTTAAATTTTTCTGTTTTTTTTAAAATACGTCTGTTTTCGGAAGATAATTTTAATTCGGCTAAATTTGAACGAGAAGAAGAATCAAAATAATAAATATTTTTTTTATTCCTTTGTGGTAAAAGACCCTTTTGATAATTTTGAGTAAGAGAATCGTTGTTTTGAATATTAAAATTAGTCATATTTATTTTTTGAGATTTTTAATAGCAGTTCGAAAGGCATCAGCTTCTGACCAAGGGTACTCGGTGCTACCAAGGAGAATTGTTTTTTCATGACCTTTACCACAAGCAATAATGGTGTCCCCTTTTTGGGCAATTTGTAAGGCTTTGTTAAATGCTTCTTGTCGATTAGGAATGTCATAATAGCGGAATTTTTTTGTTTTTTTGATGCCAGAAATGATATCTTGATTGATATCTTCTATTTTTTCTTGCCGAGTGTCATCTGATGTAATTATGGCGATATCACTATATTGTGAAACTATTTTACCCATTAGTGGTCTTTTACTTTTGTCACGACCACCAGTGGCACCAAAAATTACAATTAATTTTTGCTTAGTATTTTGCTTAAGACAGGAAAGAATTGATTGGAGAGATTGAGGAGTATGAGCAAAATCAATAATCATATTGATACCTAATTTGTTGGAGAATTTTTCAACTCTGCCAGGAATTTCTGGAAATTTTTTGATAGTTTGTAAAAAGATTTTGGTATCGATTTTGATTTGTTGGCAGATGGCAAAAGCAACAAGGATATTGTAAATTTGATGATAATAATTGCTGTTAGTAACAAATTTTAGATTGTTAACAGTAAAAGACATTTGTTTTTTGTCTATTTTGATATTTGTGGCTTGGTATTGAGATTTGTTTTTGATGGAAATAGTAATAATTTTTTTGTTTTTTGATTTGGCATAAGATGATAGTTTGGGGTAGGCAAAATCATCTTTATTTAAAATTATAGTGTTGGATATGTTACAAATTTTGCTTTTGGCCTGAATATAATTATCTAGATTTTTGTGGTAATCAAGATGTTCGTGGGAAATGTTAGTGATAGCAGAAATATCAAAATGACTACCAAAAAATCGATATTGATCGAGGGCGTGTGAGGTAATTTCGCAGATGGCATATTTTATCCCATTTTTTGCCATTTTTTTGAAGCCTTCTTGGATAAATTTAGAATGAGGACAGGTCATGTGGGCTCCGTGGCTATTGATAGTGCTAATACAATCAGTAGATAAATTGGCATTTTGTAAAACTTTACAGATAAGATTGGTAGTAGTAGTCTTACCGTCAGTGCCAGTAATACCAATCAAGTGAAGTTTTTTGGAGGGAAAACCATTGATGAGACTATAAAAAAAGGCTCGAGGAATTCTTATAAATATATCTTTAATTTTTTTAAGTAGCATTTGTATTTAATTATATCAAATTACTTATAATTTGGGCCAAATCGAACCAAATTGGAGCGGCGGTGGTGCTACCCCAAGGTGAAGTTTTGGGGTTGTTGACAGTAACAATCATAGTAAATTTGGGTTGATCACAAGGGGCAAAACCAATATATGAAGCAATGGTGGCTGAGTCAGTATATTCTCCTTTAACTGCAATTTGGGCAGTACCACTTTTACCACAAACTTCAAAATTATTGTTTTTGAATTGGTTAACAACACCGGTTTGGGTAGCGTATTTTAAGATTGATTTTATTTCATCAATTGTTTCTTGACTAAAAATAGGAGTATTTTGGATATTTTTTGATTGATAAATTTTGTGATTATCACTTTGGTATTGAACTATTTTTGGTTTTACCATTTTTCCATTGTTGGCTAAAATGTTAAAAGCTTTAATCATTTGAATCTGAGTGACAGCAAAACCTTGTCCAAAAGAAGCGGTGGCAAGGTCTATTTTGCTGTAGTATTTTTTGCTTAAAGGTTTGGCTTCACCTTGGAGATCTATACCAGTTTTTTGGTTTAAGCCAATTTTATTAAAATAATCTAAAAAGGTTTTTTCACCTATTTTTTCGATGATATGACTCATGCCTACATTGTCGGAATTTTTGATAATATCTTTTAGAGTGGCTTGATCGTGATAATTGTCATCCCAATTAGTAATAGTGTATTCTCCTATGTGATTAGGGCGATTACATTTTTCACAAATATAATTTTTGTTGATACTTTTACTTTCAAGACCAATAGCGAGAGTGATGGGTTTAAAGATAGATCCAGGTTCAAATAAATCAAGAATAGTTGAATTGCGTCTATTGGAATTGGGTAGAGATGAAGCGGTGGCTTCATCGGCGGTGAAATTGGCCATAGCGAGGATGCCACCAGTATTGGGATCCATAATAATGGCGGAAGCAGAATCAGCATTATATTTTTGAATACCATTTTTTAGTTTTTCTTCGGTTAAATATTGGATTTGTCTTTGGATAAAAAGGTGTAAATTACGACCATTTTGAGTTTCGTTTTCCCAACCTTTTTTGTTGAGAATGATTTTACCGGTAGCATCTTTGTTAGTCCAAGAATAGGTAGTTTTACCTTGGAGGGTTTTGTCATAATAAGCTTCTACTCCACCATAACCAATATTTTTACCAGATTGATCTTTGGCAATAAAACCAAGAATATTGTTGGCTAGAGATTCTTCTGGGTAAAAACGAGTGTAGCTTTTTTGAAAGCTAACCCCATCAATATTTATTTTATTTTTTTCATCTTCATTAAAAAAAGTAGGGAGAGTAATCCATTTTTGCTTGTTGTTTGAGGTAAAATTTTGAAGAGTGGCACTGTTGCTAGCAATAAAGTTGGTTTTTAGTTCGTCGATTTGTTGGATAGTTTGAGTTAATTCTTGGGTTAGGTTTGGTTTGTAGATAGAGAGTTGGTAAATAGTTTCGTTTTGAACCAGAGGAAAATTGTCGTTGGTATAAATCTTGCCTCTTTCTGGCTCATTTTTGGTTAATTTAAATGTTTGAGAAAGAGTAAGGATACGAGATTCTTGACCTTTAATTATTTGAAGATAAGCGGTTTTGCCAAAAATCATGATGAAGAAAAAAAGAATTGTAGAATAGAGAATTTTTTGTCGTTGCTTATTCACAATTGATGGTCTTTTTGATAAATTGATAATTTTTTTGTTGGGCAAATGTCGATAGTGTTTTGATTGAAGTTATTTGAGATAATTTTTTTTCGAGAATTTTATTTTCTTTTTGAAATTTTTCAAAAAGTTTGAGGTTATTATTTAAAATTTCATTTTGGGAAACAATTTCACTAGAGTAATAAAAAGAAAAAATAATTTGGAAAATTAAAAAAGATAAAAAGAGATAAAGTATTTTTCTATTAAACATTATATTATTTTAGCTGATTTTGAAGCATCTAAGAATACTTGAACGAGAAAGAGGATTGTTTTTGATTTCTTGGGGGCTAGGATAAATTGGTTTACCGCCATTAAGATGATTTTGTTTGATAAATTGTTTGACAATTCTATCTTCACCAGAATGAAAACTTATAACAGCGATGGTACCGTCTTTTTTGATTAGGTTTAGACTTTTATGGAGAGCTTTTTTGAGGTTGTCAAATTCGTTGTTGACAGCAATACGTAAACTCATAAAAATTTTGGTAGCAGGATTAATTTTACTTTTACAATGTTTATCTTGGTAAAAATTACGAATAATATCGGCTAATTGTTTTCCTGTTTTGATAGGTGATTTTTGTCTTTCTTTGATAATTTTTAGAGCTAAGGGTTTGCTAAATTTTTCTTGGGAATATTTGCTAAAAATATCAAATAATTCTTGATAATGATAAGTATTGATAATTTCTTCAGCAGTAGTGTTTTGCCTTTGGGGATTGAGACGCATATCAAGAGACTCTTCATCATTGAATGAAAATCCCCTATTTTCCGATTTTTGTTGATTGACAGAAAGTCCCAAATCAAAAAGAATGCCATCGACTTTTTGAGAAAGGTGACAATCTAGGTTGACAAAATTATCATGAATAATTTTGAGATTTTTGTTTTTGATTCTTTGTTGGACGATTTTGATGTTGTTTTCGTCGTTTTCGAAGGCAATTACTTTGGCTTTTTTTTCGAGTAAGGCAAGGGTATGCCCCCCATTGCCAAGAGTAGCGTCAACAAAAGTTTTACCAAGTTGGGGGTCGAGAGCTAAAATGATTTCATTGAGTAGAACTGGTTGGTGATATGTCATCAGTAAAAGTGAGACTAAATTTTTTAGTTTTTGGGTCTTGGTCGAGAGAAAATTCTTTTTCAATAAAGGCTTTTTGACCTTTGTCGTTGATGAGGATGAGATTGATAGTGCCACCAGTGATACCTTCATCATATTTGTATTTACAGGTACCGGTGGTACAACTGGCAGTGCCCAAAAGAAGATCTCTTTCAATTTGTTCGTTTTCGATAGTGATGGTGTCGCTTAGACCTTTTTCCATTTCCATACCTTCGCTAGTAGCCAGATAAATAAGTTCATATTCTATTTTTGTAATAAGAGGATCTATTTGACTAATGGTTAATTTTAATTCGTGACCATCATAACGAGGAGCAAGGTTGATTGTGGGTGTTAATTCTTCTGTTAATTCAAAAGTTTTAGCAATTTGTTGCTGGGGAGGATCAGTTTTGGTAACTTCCTTTTTTTTACCACAAGCAAAGAGAAAAAAAGAACTGATAACAATAATAAGGGCATAATTAATTAGTTTTTTCATATTATTTATTTAACTCTGTAAATAACCAATTGTCAACTTCATCAATTTTTAGACGAATTTGGGTCATAGTATCTCTATCTCTAATAGAAACAGTTTGGTCTTCTAGGGTCTGATAATCGACCACTAGACACCAAGGAGTGCCAATCTCATCTTGACGACGATATTTTTTGCCGATATTGCTAGAATCATCAAAATCTATTGAATATTTGGTATAAAGTTTGCTGTAAATTTGTTCGGCAAGATCAACTAATTCGGTTTTGTTGGCAGCAAGCGGAATAATACACATTTTGTAGGCGGATAATTTGGGATGAATTTTTAAAACAGTTCGGGTATCACCTTTGTCTAATTTTTCTTCAGTGTAGGCATCACAAAGAAGATAAAAAAATGATCGGTCAACTCCCCCAGAACATTCGATAATGTGAGGGAGATATTTTTCATTTGTTTCCAAATCTTGGTATTGTAAGTCAGTGTGGCTGTATTGTGAGTGTTGTTTTAGATCATAATCACCACGATTATGAATTCCTTCCATTTCAGCCCAACCCCAAGGGGTGTTGTATTCGATATCAAAAGCATCTTTGGCATAAAAAACTAATTCATTTTTTTCGTGTTGGCGTAAACGGAGATTGTTGTCGTTGTTAAAAAAAGTTTTATAAAATTCAAGACGATTCTTTTTCCAATAATCAAACCAAAATTCTTCATCTTTGGGTTTGACAAAAAATTGAATATCCCATTGTTCAAATTCGCGAGTTCTGTAAATAAAATTTTTGGGAGTGATTTCATTTCTAAAAGCTTTACCAATTTGAGCGATACCAAAAGGAATCTTGATCCTAACTGAGTCAAGGACATTTTTGAAATTTAGATAAATATTTTGACAGGCTTCACCACGAAGATAGGTTTTTTGAGTCTCCCCTTTTTTGACTCCAACTTGAGTTTCAAACATGATATTAAATTTTTTACCATCTTCGGTGTCAGCAAAATTTTTGATGTGACCCGAGGCTTCCCAGACTTTGGGGTGAGTGATAATACTACCATCAATGCCTTGAACGTCACGACGACGAGTAATGTTTTCTTGCCACCAAAGATTTTTCCAATTTTGTTTCATCAAAACACCGATAGGGCCATAATCATAAAAACCTTGAATACCGCCATATATTTCGGAGTTTTGAAATATAATCCCTCGACGTTTACAGAGAGAAACTATTTTAGAAACTGTATCGTTTTGATTTTGGGTCATAGTCTATTATAACTGTATTCTTCGTTTTTGGGATAGAGGTATACTGCTGGCGAGAAAATCTGGATTAAGATGGTCTTTTCCTAGGTGGTCTATTAAAGGGAGCTCAAAAATAGATGTCTTTGAGGTATCTTTGTAAATAATAATGTTCTCTTTTATTTTTTTTTGGCCGGTTTGAAGAGACCAAGTGCCAGCGTAGAAATTATCAGGATATGAAGAGAGATTAACTCTTTGAGTATTACAAGTAACTATGGTTCGGGTGGTGTGGTCTTTTTTTTCCTCTTTATATATTTTTTTAAAAGAAATATTATCTGGAGTAATTAGAAGATTTTGAACAGTTGATATGCCAAAAATGTCAACAATGGTATGGCGATTATTTTGATTATCAGGATTAAAATAACAACAAAAAGGATAATATTTAGCCCATTTTTGGGGATCCAGGTTTTTGTGTTTGACAAAAATGCCGTTAAAGATTGGTATACATTTTTCTGTTATATGTGTCATAACTTGGCTATTGTAGCACAAAAAAATAATAGCCAAAAGAGAAACGGAGTTAGGAAGCCTAGAGGAGCGAAATAATAACAAGCTAATCTAAAAGAATTTAAACTAGAAATCTCCGTAATCTGCTTTTACTTTGTTGATTTTTACTGAAAGATCATTGAATTTTTTTTCTGGGATAATATTATAGGTTGTCTTAGCATCTTCAGCATTAGGTAGGTTGTTATTAGCAAATTCAACACCAGGTAGTTTATTAATTAATTCTCTATCTTGATCTGTGAAGGTAAAGGGTTCTGAGCTTGTCAATTTATTCATCAATAAGTTGCAATACTTTTCGTAACTTTCAAGTTTTTTGCCTTTTCTTTTTTTCTTAAGAGCTTCTTGGGTAAAAGTTCCAATTTTTATAAAATCTGCGTCTGTAAATGATTTAAATTTTTCACTAGTTTCTTTGGTGGGAGGGGTAAAATCTTTTGCAAGTATTTGTCCTAATTCACCATTTTGTGATTTATTTTCTGCCATATTTAAAAAAATTTAATTATTAATTAAGTAAATTGTAGCACAAAAAAAATAATATGAGAAAAGTTATTGATTTCGTATAATATTTGGGTGTATGATTTATTTATGAAACAAATTGTGGTTTTTAATCAAAAACAAATTAGGCGTATTTGGGATGAGAATCAAGAAAAATGGTTTTTTTCGGTAATTGATGTTGTTTCAGTTTTAACAGAGAGTAATAACCCTAGTGTATATTGGCGTGTTCTTAAAAAAAGATTATTAGATGAAGGGTCAAATGAAACCGTTACAAAATGTAACAGTTTGAAAATGTTGGCACCTGATGGTAAATTGCGTTTTACAGATTGTGCTGATACTGAAATTCTTTTTAGAATTATTCAATCAATTCCTTCTCCAAAAGCTGAACCATTTAAATTATGGTTGGCCAAAGTTGGCCATGAAAGATTGAAAGAGACTACTGATCCAGAAATGTCTTTAAATAGGGCGAGAGCTAATTGGAAGATGATGGGGCATTCAAAAGAATGGATAGAACAACGAATGAGAGGGCAAGAAATAAGAAATAAATTGACTGATTATTGGGCAAATCATAAAATTGATGAATCAGACGAATTTGCT
>CAZSQT010000044.1:0-10796 GCA_964609295.1 uncultured Gammaproteobacteria bacterium
CTTTTGCTTTTAGAACAGCAATTTTATCTCGTTCATTTGGTTGTATTTGCATAACCTCAATTTTACTTCAGGTGTTGCGTTTCGTTTGCGAACTCATCAGATGAGTGGTGGTTTTCAATTATTGATATTATTGAACTTCTTACCGACACAGATCGTCCAAGAAAATATTGGAACGATTTAAAAACGAAATTAATAAAAGAAGGTTATATTGAAGTGTCCGAAAAAATCGGACAGTTGAAATTATGTGCACCAGACGGCAAAATGCGCGAAACTGATTGTGCCAATAACAAAACAATTCTTCGTATTATACAGACCATTCCTTCACCAAAAGTTGAACCATTAAAACAATGGTTAGCTCAGGTTGGTACAGAACGAATTGCAGAAATCGAAGATCCAGAATTAGCGACAAAAAGAACCAGAGAATTATACAAAGCCAAAGGTTATTCCGAATATTGGATTGAACAAAGATTGAGAGGTATCGAAGTTCGCGAAGTCCTCACCGATGAATGGAAAAATCGAAATGTTGGCAAAAGCAGAGAATATGCCATACTTACAGCGGAAATATCAAAAGCAACTTTTGGCATGACACCATCGCAATACAAAAAATATAAAGGATTAAAGAGGGAAAATCTACGTGATCACATGAGTAATCTTGAATTAATTTTTTCTGCTTTAGGTGAAGCATCAACTACCGAAATTACCAAAAATAAAAATGCTCAAGGATTTATTCAAAATAAAATTGCCGCCCACAAAGGTGGTAAAATCGCCGGCGACGCCAGGAAAAAATTAGAAATTGAATCCGACAAAAAAGTCAGTACTCACAAAAATTATCTCACCCACTCACAAAATAGAAAATCCTTATCCAATAAGGCAAGGTGAACACCCCATTCTTTTTCCCCTTGACACATTTTTTATCTCCAATATAATATTAGCAGTCTGATAAAAAGAGTGCTATAATTACAAATTAATTATTAATTCATTTATAATCTCAAAGCTATGAAAAAAACAAACATCAAACCAGTGGCTGGCTACATTTTAGTCAAACCACAAAAACAAGAAAAAACCACTGCCTCAGGTATTGTTATCCCTGATTCTCATGACGAAAAACCCCAACAAGGTGAAGTCCTTGCTGTGGGAAATAGTCTTTTGGAACACGGTAAAGAGATAAAATCACCCGCAAAAGTTGGTGATATAGTTATTTATCGAGAATGGGGAGGTAAGGATTACAAATTAAATGATGTCAATTACCTTATTTTAAAATTCGACGACATCATGGCAATTATAAATTAATTACAAATTTATCTAACGCTTTAGAGTTCTAAAGCTCTAACGTTCTAAACTTATGGCAAAACAACTTAAATTTGGGCAAGATGCCCGTCAATCACTTTTAAAAGGAATTAATATTTTGGCTGACGCCGTCACCACCACTCTTGGTCCTAAAGGTCGCAATGTCGCTATCGACAAAAAATGGGGTGGCCCCACCGTTATTCACGATGGTGTTTCTGTCGCCAAAGAAATTGAGCTCAAAAATCCCTATGAAAACATGGGTGCTCAATTATTAAAAGAAGCTGCTAGCAAAACAAATGACAACGCTGGGGATGGTACTACTACTGCCACTCTTTTAGCTCAAGCTATCGTCAATAAAGGTTTGCAAAATGTTACCGCCGGTAGTAACCCTATGATGATTCGTTACGGTCTCGAAAAAGGATTAAAAGCGGTTGTTGACGAATTAGACAGTATGAAAAAAGAAATCAAAATTAATGATAAAGATAGTATTCAGCAAGTCGCTACCATTTCTGCTGGTGACGAAAATATCGGTCAAAAAATTGCCGAAGCTGTAGTCAAAGTTGGTCGTGATGGTCTAATTACAGCTGAAGAAGGCAAAGGTATGGCTCTTGAGACTAAAGAAACTTCAGGTATGGAGTTTGATCAAGGTTTCCTTTCTCCTTATTTTGCTACCAATACCGAAAAGATGGAGGCAGAGATTGAAAATCCCTATATTATTATCACTGACAAAAAAATCACATCCATTCAAGATATCCTACCTTTCTTAGAAAAATTAGTAAAAGTCACCAAAAATTTTGTTATTATTGCTGATGATATCGAAGGTGAAGCCTTGGCTACTTTAGTTGTCAACAAAATCCGTGGTACTTTTTCAGTTCTTGCTGTCAAAGCTCCTGGTTTTGGTGATAGACGCAAGGCCATGCTTGAAGATATCGCCGTTTTGACTGGTGGCCAAGTTATTTCTGAAGATTTAGGTGTCAAATTTGATGCTCTTGATCCTCTAGAGTATTGTGGTCGTGCTGATTCTATTACTTCTGACAAAGACAAAACTAGAATTATTGGTGGTGCTGGTAGAAAATCAGAAGTTGCCGCTCGTGTTTCTCAGCTTCGAGCCCAAATTTCCAAAGAAAGTTCTGACTATGACAAAGAAAAATTACAAGAAAGAATTGCTAAATTAGTTGGTGGAGCTATTGTTCTTCAAGTTGGCGGTGCTACCGAAGTCGAAATGAAAGAAAGACTTGAAAGAGTTAAGGACGCTATTGATGCTACCAAAGCCGCTGTCGAAGAAGGTATCCTCCCAGGTGGAGGTATTAGCTTGCTTCGTGCTTCTTTTGCTCTAGACAAAGTCAAAGCAAAGACTGATGAAGAGCAAGTTGGTATCAATATTTTAAAATTCGCTCTTGAGCAACCAATTCGTAAATTAGCTCAAAATTGTGGTGAAGATGCTGGCTTTATCTTTAACAAAATTAAAGACCAATTATTGACCGACAAAAAAGTTGATTTTGGTTACAACGCCAAAACTAGTGAATTTGGTTCTATGACTAAATTTGGGATTATTGACCCAGCCAAAGTTACCAAATCAGCTCTTACCAATGCTGTCTCGGTTGGGACTATGATTTTGACTACTGATGTTTTAATCACTGATATCCCTGAAAAATCCAAAGCTCCAGCACCTGACATGGGTGGTATGGGCGGCATGATGTAAAGAAAAAATAAAAATCCCCCTTTTGTCAAAGGGGGATGTCCGTTAGGACAGGGGGATTTGTGCTAAAATACCTTATCTATCCGACCCGGTAGTCAAGCGGTTAGACAGCGGTCTGCAAAACCGCGTAGATGGGTTCGACTCCCATCCGGGTCTCAATGTCCATAGAAATTTCACCAAAATCTGAAATTATTCCCCAAAAACCAGTGATAGTATTCTGTGGTGACAGTATTACTCGAGGAGAATACAGTTATGATTGGGTTCCACATATTAAAACTGTTTTTGGTGATAAAATAAATGTTTCTAACGAAGGCTATAATTCTTTTACCGTCAAAAGATATATAAAACAAAAAATAAATAATGTTCTAAATAAAACACCCACCGATATTATTATTAGTCTTGGTACTAACGATGCTAATGCTCAATGGCGTCATCCAGAAGATCCACAATGGTCTGTACAAAATTTTGAAAAAAATTACCATCAATTAATTAGAACAATAAAAGAAAAATCACCCAATACTAAAATTGCTATTACTACAATTCCACCAATAGGTGAAGATTTTAATCATCCAATTTATTCACTTGTACAATTTTATAATGAAGTAATTAAAAATATTGCTCAAAAAGAAGAAATAGTATTGTTACCAGTTTTTGAGATGATTCAAAATGAATATAAAGAGGATAACAGGGAACTTAAGTCAAAATTTTCACATACTTATGTTGGTGAAATTTTGAGTATGGCTAATCAAATAATTAAAAATAAAATACTTAAACAAGATTTCCAAAAAATATCAGAAAGCGCCGGTTACAAAAAGAAAATTGATGAGCTTCACTTAAATAAAAGTGCTAAAGTTTTGGCTGCTTGTGCTAGCTGGTTTCTCAAACAAAATCATCCTTCACTTCAAACTTCTTAATTTTTCCATCCTTACCAAAAATATATTTCGCTTTTATAAACTTCTCGACGAAAACAAAGGGCGGGCCATCCGGGTCTCAATCAATTCCATACATCTTCTATACAAGTTATCCTATTTCCATAAATTAATGGAACATTCCAGTAATCATGGCGATAAATATTTTCATGTTTTCCCCATTTAGATATTACCTTATTGGTGTATTGTTCTATCCAACCGACATGTTTGATATTTTCATCTATTGAAAAATTATTCTCAAAATATATTATTATCGCTCCTTCTTTTTGTTCAGTAAATCTGGCTATCAAAGGTAAATTTTCCCAAAAAGTATCGAAAGATCCTTTTTCTCCGAAGACAAAATCATAACAACAATAGTTTTTATGTATCACTGATTTTAATACCTCTATATTTAATTTAGGTAAATTATCTAAAAATAATTTATCATCGGGTACTTTATGGATCATTTCATCTACTTGATTCCTTGCTGGAAATTTTTGAACTGATATATCTTTTTCCCAAAAATTCATGCTAGTATTATACCAAAGTTACCAATGATTAGTCATTTTTTCCTTTTATTTCAAATTCTTTGATTTTACTATTTTTATCAAAAATATATTTTGCCCTAACAAATTTTCCCGACAAGACAAAAGGTAACCAGCTAGGGTCATCCTCCCACATACTATAAAAGGGGAGTTTGTTAATCGGCCACCATTTTGGTTTTTCTTCTTCTGTTTCTGTTGGTTTTCCCCTCCATTTTGTTGCGACAAAAATTGAAGCTATTTGATTCCATTCTGGATTATTTTCCCAAATAAATTTTATTTTGGCCATTAGTTTATATTTAAGTGGAGTAACTCTAATTTCTTCTTCTGTTTCTCTGATAAAAGTATCAACAATCGTTTTATCTTGCCTCTGTTTTTTACCACCGATTCCATTCCATTTTCCCATTCCAAAACCACGTTTTTTCATTCCCAAAAGCACTTTGTCTTTTTTAACTAAAAAACAGTGAGTAGACTTAAGTTTTATTTTCATATTTCCACCAAAATATCCCTCAAATCAGTAATTCTTTTGCAAAGAGGACATTGTCTAAAATTTCTTCCCTCATGAGCATATTGATAGAATTTTGCTCGCAATTTATCGGCCATTTTCCATTCTTCCAAGGCATCACCAATAATAATTATTTCTTTAAATTTCTTATCAATCAAATAATCTTGCAAATATTCTAGTTTAGTTTTTGGTCTTTTGTTTCTATGTGAATCAGTTCCAAAAATTTTTTCATCAATAAAAAATTTCTTCAAATTTACTAAATTTAAATAAGTATTCAATGAATTTGTGTTGGTATTAGAAATCAAAATTTGATCATGTTTTTTCTCTTTTATTTGTATCAACACTTTTTCTGCCCAATTAGCCGGCTTAATATATTTAGTCGAAACTTCAGGATGAGCATCATTGTAAATGTAAGATTGGCAAGTTAAATCCATATGGGTACTGTAATCTTCTTTTGGTAAAATATGTTCAAAATATTCATACCATCTTCTTCCATATAGCAAATTTCTAATTTTCAAATCAATTTTTTCCTTAAAGCCATTTTTTTTCAAGATGATATTGGTCACCTCTATTAGTGCCAAATCATTGTCTTGTTCCAAGACTCCATGAAAATCCCACACAAACAATTTCATAGGTGAATTATACCTTAATTGTTATAATATACTATGAAAATTTTTGTTGCTGACCCTCATGGCTTTTGTTCTGGAGTCAGACGAGCCGTTCAAATAGCCCAAAATGCCAATCCACAAAACACCTATCTTTTGGGGGATATCGTCCACAATGATCATGTTATTCGCTCTCTTAAAATAAAAACAGTTTATGATATTAACAACATTCCTCATGGCTCTTCTATCATAATTAGAGCTCATGGAGCTTCCCCCCAAGTTTATCAAGAAGCCAAAAAAAGAAATTTGACTATTATTGATGCTACTTGCCCCTTAGTTTTACAAGTTCATCAATTTGTCAAAAAAAATCAAGACAAAGATATTATCTATCTTGTTTCTAGTAAAAACCATGACGAAGTTGTGGGTGTTGTGGCTCAAGGGAAAAATATTACCCCATATACTCTCGATGAATACACCAAAATTAAAGTCAAAAATAATTCAATATTAATTACCCAAACTACTTTATCAGTCAATGAAACCCAAAAAGTGATTGATTATCTAAAAGCAAAATTTCCCCAACTTACCATTTTTCCTCACATTTGTCCCGCTACTACCGAAAGACAACAAGCTGTTCTTAGTTTAAGTCAAAAAGTTGATTGCATGATTATTATTGGTTCTCCCGCTAGTTCTAATTCACTTCGTCTTCACGAAACTGCTCTTTCGACAGGAAAACCAGCCATTATTGTTGATTCTTTAGATGAATTAAAAAAATACAATATCAAAAAATATAAAATTATTGGTTTATCTTCTGGTGCTTCCACTCCAGAAGAAGTTTTAAATAAAATTTATGAATATCTCTCGCAAATTAACTAAAAAAATTAAAGTTGGCAATATCTTTATTGGTGGTGATGCTCCAATTACAGTTCAAACAATGGTCAAAGCCGATGCTCATGATGTCAAAAAAGTTGTTGCTCAAATTAAAGAAGCTCAAAAATATGGTTGTGACATTGTTAGAATGGGTGTTTTGGATATGGAAAGTGTCAAAAATTTTGGTCAAATAAAAAAACAAATAAATATTCCTATTGTTGCCGACATTCATCTTAATTATAAATTTGCTCTTGAAGCTATTAGACAAGGAGTAGATAAATTAAGAATTAACCCTGGAAATATTGGCGATATTTCTCATGTTAGGGAAGTGGTCAAATTAGCCAAAGAGTATAAAGTTCCTATTCGTATTGGTATCAATGGTGGTTCTTTAGAAAAAGATATTCCTTTAACACCACAAGGTCTTGTCCAATCAGCTTCTCGACATATCCAAATTCTAGAAGACTTAAATTATGATCAAATTATAGTTTCTCTCAAAACTTCTGATATCCAGACCACAGTTGAAGCTTATCAGCTATTTAGCGAACAATATGATTATCCAGTTCATCTTGGTATTACCGAAGCTGGAACGAATTATGCTGGTACTATCAAGTCAAGTATTGGTATTGGTGCCTTACTTTTGCAAGGGATAGGAGATACAATTCGTGTTTCATTAACCTCCTCTCCTGTTGATGAAATTAAGGCTGGTATTGAAATTTTAAAACAACTTAATCTCAAAAAAGATTCTCCTACTCTAGTTTCTTGTCCTACTTGTAGTCGTACTCAATATGATATGTTTACTTTAGCCAACAAAGTGGAAAAATTTTTGTTAACCATAAAAAAGCCAATTAAGGTTGCTGTTATGGGTTGTATTGTTAATGGTCCTGGTGAAGCCAAAGAAGCTGATTGTGGTATTGCTGGTGGTAAAAATTGTGGTGTTTTATTTAAAAAAGGCGAAATTGTCAAAACAGTTGCCGAAAAAGATATGTTTAAAGAATTAGTGGATTTAATAAATTCTTTATAAATTACCTATCACTTGCACTAGTATTTTTCTTTTACGACAACAATCTAGCTCAACCGCAAAAATTCGCTGCCAAGTCCCCAACATAATTTTACCCTCACTAATTGGTACTGTTTCTGAAGTACTCAACAACATATGTTGACAATGGCTATGTCCATTTATACAATCCGAAGCTCCTGGGTCACAAACTAAATTTTCCGTTCTTATCGTTAAATCGTTATGTTCATAATATTCACTTTTTGGGATTAATTTTTCTATTGTTTTTGCAAAATCATGAAAAAATCCTCTTTCCCTTTCATTAATTCTTATACCCAAAGTAGTGTGTTGTGAATAAATCAAAACCTGTCCTTCTTTAATTTTGCTTTCTTGTATAATTTTTTCAATTTTATCTGTTATATCAGCAAATTCAAATTGTTTTTCTGATTGATATTCGATTTTTTTGGTTATTATTTTCATCATACTCTTTTAGTCGTTCTATCATAAAAAATCACTCTCAAAAGCCAATAAATCAAATATGAAAAAATTATAACTTGCGTTAACAAAACTATAACAAAAACCTTACCTACCGAGTTTATCAAACCACCATATTTATAATAATCCCACAAAATTCTAGCTCCAATGTATGATATGCTTGGCATCAAAACCATAATAGTTAATAATAATTTTTGAGATTTATCGGTACTTATTTTGCGCAAAGTCACATCCGGTTGAAATATCAAATTATAACAATTGGATAAAAATAACCAAGCTTGTCTTACTAAAATCAAAAAGAAAATTTTGCTTATTTTTTTAATCCTTTTTATTATCATAATTCCAACTTTCTCTAAAACTCAGCCGTGCTCTCATTAATTTTGACTCAACTGCCTTAGCTGTAGTTTTCATTATTTTGGCAATTTTTTTTATTTTAAAGCCTTCTAAGTATTTGAGTCGTAATATTTTTCCATAATCCTTCTTGATTTCAGAAAAAGTTTTGTAAATTTCTTTTTTTAATTCATTTTTTAAACAATCTTTTTCTGGGTTTAAAGCGCTATCAGAAATTTCTTCAAAATAAGGAGAGATAGAGAAAAGAATTGTTTTTATTTTTTTCTTGCGATAATAATCAACAATTTTATGTTTAGCTATTCCACACAACCAACTAAAATACAAAGATTTGTTTTTAAAAGTTGAAGTAGAATTTAAAGCCACCATCATTACATCATTACTTATTTCTTCAACCACTCCCTCATCATCAATTCTTTTTCTAATAAAAGATTTGATTTTAGGATAATATTGATTAAATATTATTTCCATTAAGCTTATTATAACCTAAATTACCATTTACTATTTACTAATTACCATCAACTCATCTATACTTAATTAATGTTTCATTTCTTTGATCAACATATTTTAAACAAATACAAAAAAAATTTAAGGCTTGATTTGCTTGAACTTATTTACAAAAAAAACGGACATATCGGAGGATCTCTTTCGAGTATCGATATTATGATTGCTCTTTATTATTGTAATTTATTCAATTTTGATAAAGATCATTTTATCCTCTCTGCCGGACATTTAGCTAGTGCTTATTATGTCGTTTTGGCTTCAAAAGGTTATTTTCCAAAAGAAAAACTTTTAACTTATAGTGATTTAGGTTCACCCCTGCAAGGACATGTTTCTATTCAAGTTCCTGGAGTCGAATATTCATCTGGTAGTCTTGGCCAAGGTTTATCTTTTGCTGCTGGTTTAGCTCTAGGTGACAAAAAACATTATACTATTTGTCTAAGTTCCGATGGGGAACACCAAGAAGGTCAAATTTGGGAAGCAATTAATTTTGCCAACAAATATAAATTAAAAAATTTAATCAATATTATTGACCACAACAAAACCCAAATTGATGGCACCATCCAAGAAACAATGCCTCTTACCAACTTAAAACAAAAATATCAAAATTTTGGTTGGCAGGTATTTGAAGTCAATGGGCATCATCTAGATGCTCTTATCAGCGCTTTCAAAAAAGCCACTTTTCAAAAAAAACCCACTTGTATTATTGCCAATACAGTTTTAGGTAAAGGTATTTCGTTTATGGAAAACAAATATCGTTATCACGATGTCAAAAATATGTCTGAAAGTACTTATTTAAAAGCCAAAAAGGAGTTAGAACAATTATGAATTTAACCCAAAAAGCCTCAACTAGAAAAGCTTTTGGCAAAACTTTAATCAAGCTAGCAGCCAAAAATCGCAATATTTATGTTGTCAATGCTAATTTAGCCTCAGCTTTATTTCTTAAAAAATTTAGACAAAGATTTCCTTCTCGTTTTATTGAGTGTGGTGTTGCCGAAAACAACGCCGCTGGTGTTGCTGCTGGTTTAGCCAAAGCTGGAAAAATTGTTTTTTTAACCTCTTTTTCTTGTTTTTCTCCAGCTATCAACTGGGCCACAATTCGTCAATCAATTTGCTACAACAATTTACCGGTTAAAATTATTGGTTCTCATTCAGGATTACTTAGTAGCACTCTAGGAGCGACTCATCAAATGCTTTGTGATATTGCCTTGACTCGCTGTTTGCCCAACATGGAAGTTTTTGCCCCCCTAGATGCTCAAGAAACTAAATTAATTACCCAAACTATCGCTTGTAGTCGTAAACCAGCTTATTTGCGACTAGTAAGACCAGATACTCCTTGTTTTTATAATTACCAACGCAAATTCACTATTGGTAAAAATGATATTTTACAAAAAGGTAAAGATTTAACTGTTTTGGGTTATGGATCAGTGTTATTACAAGCTTTCGACATTAAAGATAAATCAGTAGAAATTATTAATTGTGCTTCCATTAAGCCTTTGGATGAGGAAACAATAATAAAATCAGCCAAAAAAACCAAAAATGTTATTGTAATAGAAGATCACCAAAAAAATGGTGGTTTAGGGGAAGCTGTTGCTTCTATATTATTGTCTCGTGGTGTTTTTTGTAAATTTAAACATATCGCTGTTGATGATAAATTTGGCCAATCTGGTCAACCGGATGAACTTTATGAATTTTACAATTTAAATTTAAAAAAATATGTTTGATATTATCACCATTGGTAGTGCTGTTCTTGACATATATGCTATGTCAGACAAGCTCATTCTTACCAAAGATATTCTAGGTGTTGCCCCTTCTAGTAAAAATGAAATTAGTCAAGGTTTTTTTACTTGCGGTGGTGGAGCTACTAATACTGCAGTTACTTTTTCAAAACTTGAGTTAAAGACAGGTTGTCTCTCTTTGGTGGGGGATGACCATCTTAATCACTTTATTAAAAAATCTTTAAAAAAATTCGGGGTTAATCGTCGTTTTTTGATTGTCGATGCCAAAAGCACTACTGATTACTCTATTATTTTAGTGGCTAACGA
>CAZSQT010000045.1:0-2270 GCA_964609295.1 uncultured Gammaproteobacteria bacterium
AATTTTAAAAATTATAAAGAAACCTTTGGAAAAAAATCTTTAGAATTAGCAAAACTTTGTGCTGATTTAAGCCAAAAAAAACAGATTGAAATTATTCCTATTGTTTGTGCCTTGGATGTTTATAAAATAAAAAAAGAAATTGGAATTTCTCCTTATATTCAAAGTGTAGATGGTCTGGAAATTGGTGCTAAAACAGGCTATATTAATGCACTAAAAGCCTTAGAGTCGGGAGCTAGAGGGAGTTTGATTAACCATAGTGAAAAAAGAATTAAACCAGGAACAATTAAAAAAATGTTAAAAGTTTGGCCAAAAGAGTTGGAAAGTGTTTTGTGTTTACAAAGTCTTGGTCAAACCACTAGTTGGGCAAAAAACCTTAAACCAACGATGATTGCTTATGAACCAAGCTATCTTATTGGCAGTAAGGATAAATCGGTAGCAACAGAAAAACCAAAAGTGATCAAGCAAATTGTAAACTGCTATGAAGACATTCCTGTTTTGGCCGGGGCAGGTATCAAAAACAAAGAAGATGTAGAAGTAACTTTAAAAATGGGAGGGAAAGGAATACTCTTAGCCTCTGGAGTAATAAAATCTCAAGACCCACGAGAACAACTATTAAAATTAATATCTGGATTTTCTGATATAATTGACTAATTATGGCTTCTATAGATAACCTTTTAGTTTCTTTGCTCGTTGACGAGTTTGTTGGCGGTTTTATCGTAACTGTCCCACCGGGACATGTTGGTTGTATTTATAGTGTTTTTAGAGGAGTGTTGAAAAATGTCTGGTATCCAGGAATGCATTTTAAAATTCCGATTATTCACAGAGTTAAACTTTTTAATGCTCAATTGATAGAATACACTATTTCTAAAGATATCGTTTTGAAAGATAACAAAGAAATCATGGGTGATGAGGTCATTAACGCAGTAACTTCTGACAATAAATTTGTTAGTATTGAAGCTACAGTTTTGATCAAATTAAACACAGAGAGATTGCCAGAAATTTGGCAAAATATTGGTGAAAATTTTGTTTCCAAAGTAGTCAGACCAGTTACTCGTAGTAGAATTAGAAAGGTGTTGACCCAACACACTTTGACTGCTTCTCTTTCAAGTGAAAGAAGCTTGATTGAAGATGAAATTAAGACTGAATTAACAGAAACTTTGTCAAATCATGGCCTTGAAGTAGACAATGTTTATTTGAGCTCTTTGACCCCTATCAATAGTCCAATGCAAGAAGAAGAAAAAAAGCGTATCTTTGATGAAACTTATAGACCAAAAACAGTAGAAGAGATGAAAAATGAGAGAGTCAACCAGATAGAGTAAAAATCCAAATTTTTGATTTTTTAGGCAAAATATCAAGAGCAGATCTAATTGTCGAACCAGTAGTAAAGACATCATCAAAAAGAATAATATTGGTAGGGGCTTGTGCGTTGATATTTAAAGAATGATTAGTGTTGGACAAACGATCTTTTTTTTGAGTAAATTGAGCTTGAGCTAAAGTATTGTTAATCTTGGATAAAGTATCAAGTTGAAAATTTAATTTTAAGCGAGGGGCTAATTTTTGAATAAGTAAATTGTTGGGGACAAATCCACGAAAATTAGTTTTTGAATAATGTTGCGGGATAGGAATGAAGGTAAAATTGTTTTTTTGCCAAAATAAAAGTAAATTTTTGTAATATTTTTTGAGATGATAAATACTTAATTCGGTTAATTCATCAGCCAAATCAGTAATAAAATTATATTTATAATCTCTAATCATGTTACGAATGGCTTTGTCGTAACGAAAAAGACTAAGTCTGCCGGTATGGTGTTCATTTGGAAAAACTGGATTAATTTCAATTTTGGCACGACATTGATGACAAAGATAGCGACCCCTTTTGCCACAACGATAACAGTGGCGGGGAAAAAGGATGTCAAGAATTAAAGACATAGATAATGTTATCAAATCCCTCTTTAATTCTCCCTTTGACAAGGGAGAACACTAGTTTTTGTTGCGATTTGGGGTATTTTTTGGTATAATTAAGTGTTGGAGATGAACTGAATTGACATAGATTGTTCTTTAAAAAACTGCAAGCCGACTTTAATCCATTGAGTCGTTAAACAGGGTTAAAACAAACATGCCAAGAAAAATTTTGGTGTTGATTTGGCTGCCAGTTTCAAAGGTTTCATCACCGGAGAAACTCAAGCTCCCGCTTACGCTTTAGCTTAAGCACTCAACCATCCTATTTTTTCTATCTTAGAGGAAAATGACGGGTGTAAATAAACTAAGATGCT
>CAZSQT010000046.1:0-3969 GCA_964609295.1 uncultured Gammaproteobacteria bacterium
TTTTTTCCTGCTAGATTTTTAGTTCTTAGAGTTATTGGTGCTCCAGAAACTTGGTTTTTGTCTTTTATTATTCTTTCTTTGATAAATTTCAAAAAAGACAAATTTTTACCCTCAGCCATTTTTGCCTCTCTTGCCTTACTTTTCAAAACTCCCGCCGTTCTTCTCGGTCTGACTTATTTGATTTACTTTTTTATAGACAAGAGAAATTTTGTTGAAAAATTCAAAAAATATATTTGGTATCTTTTAATGCCTCTGACCTTATTTTTCATTTTTCTTTTTTACCAAAATAATATTGGTAATTTCTTTGCCTATTTTCATAGCGGTGACAATTTTCATCTCAATCCCTTACCTTATCTTGTCTTTATATCCAAGCAAACTTGGGTTAATACTATTTGGCTAGAAGATGTGATTTATATTTATTTTTTTGCTCTTCTCTCTATTTATTATCTTTTCAAAAAATACAAATTAGATATTATTACTATTTTTACAAGTATTTTTATTGTTGCCACTCTATTGGTTTCTCACCGTGATATTAGTCGTTACATTGCCCCTGCTTATCCATTTATTCTTCTAGCTTTTTATAAATTTTTAAATCAAAAGCCAGTAAAAATTATCTTTTTGATTTTGCTTCCTGCCATCATTCTTTTTGCCATCAATCATATTGTTGGCAATACCGCTCCTATTGCTGACTGGCTTCCTTATCTATGAACCAAGTAATTGAAGAGCATATCAAAAATTATTATTCCAAATTAGAGGCAAAACAGCCAGTAAAAATTTCATCTTTTTTTGACACTTTCAAAAAGATGAAACCTCTTCTTCATCAATTAGCCAATTCTTCCCAGCCAGATATTTCCGCCCTAAATTATAGCAGTACAAGACTTCCTAATATTATCGATAAAGTTAAGCATATCGTTATTGGTCACCACAAAGATGATTTTACTCAAGCAAAATACAATATCGCCTCTTGGGAAAAATATTTTTCTACCAATCGTCGCCGTCGTATGTACTACAACGCCAATTTGGCCACTCTTGCTTGTCTAATTACTTCTGATTCTGATATTGATGATTTGGTTAATTCTCTGATTTCTTATCAATTGGAAAAACTCAAAAAAAATCCCAATACTTACGATCTTGATATCCATCTACTAGATAGAAGTGACCCTGGTTTTTATGATATTAGCAAAAATTGGTGGCAAGAAATTATTTCTCGCTCTCTTGTATTTGGTTTAGGACAAGCTCCTCTTTATTTTGTTTTTTCCAATCTCCACAGTCTTTCCAATATTATCTCTGGTTATGTTCGCCAAGAACAAAACAATATTTTTAATTATGGTGAAAGTAATTATCCTGAAATTTTTAAGCAATGGCAAGAAATAAAAGAAAAAAATATTTTACGAATCAATGATTTTCTTTACTACATTTCCAGTAAATATTTTGCCGACAATCCCCAATTTCAAAAAGACAGAGATGACTTTGAAGAAAATTTGGGTATCAAAAAATTAAAAGTTGAAAGTGATCTTTATTGTAATGCCAATTTGATCCCTGTTTCCTCAATTATTAATTCCAATTTTGCCGATCCTTATCTTAATATTCAAGACAAGGAAAAATTACAGTCAAGCCCCGCCTATATTGTCAATATTGATTATCCTCTTGGTTTCGCTGCTTATTATCTTTTGTCAGAAATTTTGAGTAATGGTTTAAATATCAAAGGTATTTATGTTCAAGGTAAAGCGGGAATTCTTTCTGGTGAAATTGGTGACGTCCAGGTACCCAAGACAGTTTATGATGAACGCACCAATAATACTTTTAATTTTAACAATATCTTTAATAGTGATTTTCCTAATCATACTTTTAAGTCAAAAGTTTTAAAAGATCTCAAAGCCGTTTCTGTTTTTAGTACTTATCTGGAAAACAAAGAACAAATGGATGATTATGCCAAAAATAATTTTAATATCATCGAAATGGAATCTGGCCCCTACCTGTTGGCCCTTGCCAAAAAATTTCACCAATTTCCATCTCGACCTTTAAATCAAAATTTTGATACAATAAACACTCCCTTTGAAATCGGTATTATTAACTATGCTTCCGATAATCCTTTAGTTCAAACTTTAGGCGAAGGACAATTGGGGATAAAGGGTATTGAGCCAACTTATTTGGCTTCTTTATCCATCGTCCAGCGAATTATCGAAAATGAAACTTCAGAGTAAATTAAAACCAGCTGGTGACCAACCTCAAGCCATTGCCAAACTTAGCAACAATATTCAAAAAGGAATCAAAAAACAAGTGTTGCTCGGTGTCACTGGTAGTGGCAAAACCTTCACCATAGCAAATGTGATAAATATCACCAAATTACCAACTCTCATCATTTCTCACAATAAAACTCTTGCCGGTCAGTTGTATCAAGAATTTAAAGAATTATTTCCCCAAAACAAAGTCTCCTATTTTGTCTCTTATTATGATTATTATCAGCCAGAAGCTTATCTTCCCTCATCTGATACTTATATTGAAAAAGAAGTCCAGATAAATGACTTGATAGACAAACTTCGTCTCCAGGCTTCTTCCAATCTTTTTTCTGGTACCGATAATATTACTGTTGCCTCAGTTTCTTGCATTTACAATATTGGTGATCCTAGTCAATTTGGAGCCAAAACCCTAGAATTTATTAAAGGAAATATCTACGACCTAAAATCTACCATCTACGATCTCATTTCTCTTTATTATCAACGCTCAGAATCAGAATTTAGTCGCTCAAAATTTCGCGTCCGTGGTAATTTAATCGATATTTGGCCAGCCTATATGGATGACTATATATCCCTAGAATTTGATAACAAAAAATTAATATCTCTTGACCAATTAAATGCATTTACTGGTAAAATTAACAAATTAGAAAAATTTTTACTTTATCCTGCCAAACAATATGTCAGTGGGGGAGTTGATGAAGAAATTTTTAAAAAAATTCGAGCTGACAAAGATAAACAGGTAAAATTTTTTGAATCTCAAAATCGCCTCTTAGAAGCCCACCGTATTGATCAGCGAGTTGAATATGACCTCGAAATGCTTCGTGAAGTTGGCTATATCAATGGCATAGAGAACTATTCTATCTATTTTGAGCAAAACCGAAAAACCGGTGACCCTCCTTATACTCTAGTTGATTATTACAATCACCTTTATGGTGATAATTGGCTTTGTGTTATTGACGAATCTCATGTAACCATTCCTCAAATTGGTGGTATGTATGCAGGAGACTTGGCTCGCAAAAAAAATCTTGTTGATTTTGGTTTTCGCCTTCCCGCTTCTTACGATAACCGTCCTCTAAAATTTGAAGAATTTTATGCCCGTATCCCCAATTGTATTTATGCCTCCGCCACCCCAAATCAATGGGAAATAAAAGATGCCAAAATTCCACCTATTGAACAAATAATCCGTCCCACCGGTCTTCTCGACCCCAAAATCGAAGTTCGTCCCGAAACCAATCAAATTCCTGATTTAAAAAAAGAAATACAATCAAGAGTTGACAAAAAACAAAGAACTCTAGTTATTACTTTAACCAAAAGAATGGCTGAAGAATTAACTGATTATCTATCAAAAGATTTTAAGGTTGCCTATCTTCACTCAGATATCGATACTCTCAAGAGAACCGATATTTTAGATCAGCTAAGAAGAGGGGATTTTGATGTTTTGGTTGGTATAAATTTGCTCAGGGAAGGATTGGATTTACCCGAAGTTTCGCTCATTGCTATTCTTGACGCTGGTCAGCAAGGATTTCTTCGAAGCAAAACTAGTTTAATTCAAATCATGGGTCGAGCTGCTCGTCATGTCGAAGGTAAAGTCATTATGTACACTGACAAAATTTCAGATGCTATGACTGGAGCCATCAAAGAAGTCAATCGCCGTCGCAAAATTCAAGAAAAATATAATAAAGAAAACAACATCACTCCCATTTCCATATCCAAATCTTTTAGAGAACAAATA
>CAZSQT010000047.1:0-1978 GCA_964609295.1 uncultured Gammaproteobacteria bacterium
AATATACTTTCAAATATAATTTCGAGTCAAACTGATTTGTATAAAGAATGGGGTGGAGTGGTGCCAAATATAGCTAAACAAGCACATCAAGAAAGAATCGATCTAGTGGTGAATAAAGCGTTAAATCTCCCCCTAAGCCCCTCTTCGAAAAAGAGGGGAAACTGGTCTGATATTGATGTGGTGGCGGTGACGCAAGGACCGGGATTGGCGGTGGCACTAGGAGTGGGCATAGATAAAGCTAAAGAATTGGTGCTTAAATATAAGAAAAAGTTAGTGGCAGTCAATCATATTGAAGGACATATTTTGTCAACATTTTTTAAAAATAAAATAAAATTTCCAGCCTTGTGCTTAACAGTGTCAGGCGGTCATACCAAAATAATTTTGGTAGAAAAAATTGGAAAATATAAAATAATTGGAGAAACTTTAGATGATGCCGCTGGCGAGGCTTTGGATAAGGCAGCAAAAATGTTGGGATTGGGCTACCCTGGTGGGCCAATTATTGAAAGATTGGCAAAAAATGGTAATAAAAATATTTTGGAAATGCCAAAAGTATTGAGAGATAAAAATATTTTGGATTTTAGTTTTTCGGGAATTAAAACAAGTTTTTATTATAAAATTAAGGATTTGCCCAAGGTAAAAATAGCCAAAAATATTGCTGATTATGCAGCTTGTTTTCAAAATAGTGTTTTTGAGCAATTGGAAAGAAAATTTAGATTGGCGATAGAAAAATATAGACCTAAAATGTTATTGGCGTCAGGAGGAGTAATGTGTAATCTAGAATTAAGAAAAAGATTGAGAAAATTGGCTAAAGAAATGAATCTAAAAATTGCAATGCCATACAAAAAAGAATTGAATACTGATAATGCAGCGATGATAGGCCTAGTCGCCTACTACAAAGCAATGAGGGGTGAGTTTGTAAAAAATATTAACAAGCTTGAGCGTGAAGCCAGAATGAAATTCTAACTGATTATTGGCTAGGGCCGCGGCGATAGACAGCTCCCCAAGGAACGTAATTAGAAGTAATGGTTTGTTGGTGTAAAATTTCTCCGTCACGTTTGACAGTCCAGTCAAAGGCAGTCTTGAGTCCAGGAATTCGCTGTTCATCTTGAATAATTTTTCCAGGTGGTAATGAGGGGTCGTCAATGTATTTGTCGGGAGGTGGCGGAGCCGTCCCCCACTGACGATAATTGTCTATGGTAACCTCTCTACCATCAGAAGTCCCATAGATGTCGTAAGTGAGGCGTTTGTTAACTCCATCGTAAGTATTTTGAATCAAGAGGTGATAGCTAGTATCATTGATAAATCTTAAATCTGGTTTGGGAATATAAACAGTGGCATCAAAACCAGGCTTAGAATCTTCTTCATAATAAGAAACACGATAAGCATGGGCTCTTCTTTCAATAAGATTAAGACCAGAATTGATAATAGCCCTAAAAAGAGTAGTAGAAACTTGGCAAACACCGCCGCCAACATCAATTTCTGTCCTGCCTTGACGAATAACATAGGCTTTTTTAAATCCAGTGGCTAGGGAAACTTCACCTAAAGATTGAACAAAAGAAAAAGTTTCTCCAGGAGGAACTAAAACATGATTAATAACTTCGGCACCTCTCTCTATATTAAGATTTCTAATAGTAGAAGAATGTCGGAAGGTGGAAGTACCAGAACCTAAAAGTTCTTTAATCCCTAAATCATTGACTTGAGAATTGTTAATATTAGGCTCGGTATAAATAATGGGGGTTTCTATTTGCAAAGAAAGATCAGAAATATTTAAAATATCAGCTAAACGACGACAAATAAGGTATTCTAATTTTTCGATATCAATTTCTTGACCTTTTTGGGCCGGTTGAAACTCTAACACCTGATCGTTTTCAAATTTGAAAACAGCATCAACAGGATCTGTCTTGAAAGATTCGTTGAAATTAAAAACATATTCTTTAACACGATCATGACGACAAGAAAAATTAAAATCTAACCAAGA
>CAZSQT010000048.1:0-15437 GCA_964609295.1 uncultured Gammaproteobacteria bacterium
GAAGAAACAAAAACAATTGAAGTCAAAAATCAAACTGATAGCAACTCTCTTTCTGGTACCAATACCCTCCTTTCTGATCAAAAAGAAATTTTTATCACCAATTCCCAAATCAATAATCAATCACAAATCTATGTCACTGCTATTCAAGGTGGCAAAAATCAAAATCTCCAAGTCTTATCCAAAAGTGACACTGGCTTTACTGTTGGCCTCGATTCCCCCATCAATGAAGACATCCAATTCAAATGGTGGATCATCAATTAATTTCTTCTGCCGGTGGTTCTAATTCTTCCGCTGGCACATCTACCAATTCCTCTTCCCCTACCGTTGGTAAAGGTTCAGGAACTTTAAGTGTCTCTGGCTCTTTTTGCTCTTGTTGTGCTTGCTCTTGAGCCTCCAATTGAGCCTGTTGCTGTTTGATCAATTCATCTAATTCCTTCTTCCATTCAGCCAACTCCTTACTTGCCTGTTCATAATCACCAGAATCCTGTGGCACCAATCTCAAAGCTTGTTCAAGTCTTACCACCGCATAGTCAACTCTTCCCAACTGTTTAGCCGTATAAGCCCAGTTATACCAAGCATTAGCATAATCATTTTTATCAGTTACCACTTCCTCAAAAACTCTATCTGCTTCTTCAAAGTTACCAGCCGCAAATAACAAACCACCCATATCCAACTTAATTGCCGGATTGACTGGATTTAAATTAACTGCTTGTTGATAAGCCTGCAAAGACCAATCAGCTGTCCCCTCCACTACTCCAATTAACTGACGATAAGTATCAGCTAAAGTTAACCAAGATGAATAATCCAAACCATTCAAACTAATAGCAATTTTAGCTTGATCAACTGCCTGTTGAATCAATTGAGACGCCATTTGCTTATCAGTATCCGTTGATTCCTCATTTTGCAATATCGTCCCTGCTATTGCTAAGCAAGTTCGTGAATTTAATTGAAAATAAGAAGACATTCTCGGATTCATAGAAATCGCCTTAATCTGATAATCATAAGTTCCTTTACCCTCATCCTTACTCGCTGCCACCATTGATTTTCTGATATAAATATCACCTATCAAAAACCTTGTCCACAAATAAGAACCAAACAAAGCCCCAGCCAAAATCAAGCCACTAACAATATAAGGCATCACATTTAATCTTGCCTCACCTACTTCCAAAACTGGTTTTACATCTTTCTTTTCTGACGACCAAACCATCAACAAAACCAACAAAAATACAGATATCAAATTTAAAGGCAAAAACAAAAAGGCCAAAACAAAAATTAACAATCTCACAAAATCTTTACTCTTTTTATTTTTAACCAAATTAATCAACAAAGCCAACGAAAAAACCAAACCTGCCAAACCCAATTCAGTCCATAAATGCAACCAACCCATTCCCGAAAGAGCAAAACCAGTTGACCAATAAGAAGACAAATTATAAAGAGCTGGTTTAAACAAATTAAAAGCTACCAAAAAATTACCTGGCCCAACGCCAAACAAAGAGCTTCCCTTAATCATATTTCCCTTCAAAGTATCAACTGCTATTGACCAAGAGACATAACCGCTCAAAAGTGGCATTCCAAAACTAAACAATTTATAAATACCCAAAGACAAGACCAGGCCAAAAACTACTGTCAACACCGCCTCTTTTATATAAGATTCGCTCTTTTTGATTAAAGCCAACATTCTCTTAAGATACTCAATCGCCAAAAATAAAAACACAAAGACCTCACCAATCAAAGTCCCAGTCAAAGACCAACCTTTGTCGATAGAAATCCAACTAGTATTTATCGGTAATTTTGACTCAGGTAAAATAAACAAAACCAAAGAAATAAGCGCCAAAATCAATCCTGAAATAGTCAAGCAGTTAATTTGTTTTTGTTTTTCTTCCTTGCTATTAACTTGGAGCAACAAAAACATCCAAATACAAAAAGCAATTATAGTCCCTGCCCCAAAGGGCTCAAACAAAGAAACAAATCTACCCCCAATAGGCATTTTCCACCAACTCCACAAAGACCATAAGGTAAACAAAAATAAAAACACAAAAGCCTTACTGTGCTTGACAGTCGCCTTCTTATCTACCAACATCATCACCGCCCAAATAATCAAACCCACAAAAGCAGATATTGCCAAAAACCAATTTTTACCAAGACCATAAGGTTCAGTCAAAAAAGGTAAAAAAAGAATAGGAAAAAGTAAAACAAAGGCTCTAGTATAATACTTCAATAATTGTTTCATAAAAAAAGCATACCAAAATCAAACAAACTCATCAACATATCAAAACATATATTTACCGCACAATTTCTTCAAACCACCAATTACCAACTAGAGTACTAGTAAACTAGAGCACTAGCGAACTAGAACACTATTTTAGCACCGTCAATGGATTTAATTTACCACTACCAGTAATCACTTCAAAATGTAAATGTGGACCCGTTGATCTTCCCGTGCTCCCCATTATTCCCAATTTTTGACCTTGAACTACTTTTTGTCCAGCACTAACTACTATCGAATTATGTGCCATATGAGCATACAAAGTCCTGTATCCATTACCATGATTAATAATCACAAAATTACCATATCCACCTGCATTCCAACCAGCCGTAGTTACTGTTCCTCCCTGTGAAGCCACAATCTCTGGACCACTACTTGAAGCAATATCAATTGCCTGATGGTACCAATAATATCTTTGTGAAATATAACCTGCCGTTGGCCACATAAAATTACCCTCACCAACCACTCCTGGGATTGGTGCCACTGTTCTAGCTACATAATTTCTTCCAACAGCTGTTTCTTTTGGTTTAACACCATCAGGTACAAAAATTTCCTGACCTGCAATCAAAGCAAAAGTTTCATCATTAGCAAACGAATTAAAAGGATAATCGATAATATTTTGAGCATTAACTTGTAGTTTTTTAGCAATACTATAAATAGTTTCTCCTCTAGAAACCTTATATTTTATACCTGTCCCTGGTAATATCCTCAAAATTTGATTAGGCTTAATCGCATTAACCGACTTTAAATTGTTTTCCCAAATAATAGTATCCAAACTCACTCCAAATTTTTGAGCAATCGAAGACAAAGTATCTCCTTCTGCTACCCTATACTCAGTAATTTCACCCTTGGGCAAATCAGAAATCAAAGTATTTGCCGCCACTATTCCATCAGTTGCCATAATCAAATAATTACTTCCTGTCTCACCCGTTCCTCTACTCATTATCAAATCTTCTAGTTTTCCCGAAAAAACAATCGCCAAAAAAAACATAACCGCCACACTTACATTGACAAAACTCTGAGAAAATCTCCCTCTTTGCCTATACATCAATTTAGTAAAAATATCCTTAATTACCAGAAGCCAACCCAAAAAAACTTTCCCTGCCAAACTGTAATATTTAACTTGAGCCACCGCAAACTCCCCCATAAATCTTTTCTCTATCTGCCAATAGCGTTTATTAAAAATAATCATACAATCTCCCTATTTTACCAGTTACCAGTTACTAGTTACCAGTTACTAGTTACTTTTTCCCTACTTTCTTCAAAAACTCATCATTATTTTTTGTCTTTTTCATCTGTTCGATAATCAATTCAGTTGTCCCATTTTCATCACCCAAAGCATCAAACATTCTTCTAATTGCCATAACTTTAGCCAATACTTGTGGGTCAAGCAACAAATCATCTTTTCTTGTCCCTGATTTTAAAATATCAAAAGAAGGAAAGATTCGTCTTTCTGCCAATCTTCTATCAAGTCTAAGCTCCATATTTCCAGTTCCCTTAAATTCTTCAAAAATAAGTTCGTCCATTTTAGAGCCAGTATCTACCAAGGCTGTTCCAATAATGGTCAATGACCCACCTTTTTCTATTTTTCTTGCCGCTCCAAAAAATCTCTTGGAAGGATACAAAGCTGCCGGATCAAAACCTCCCGACAAAGTTCTTCCAGAAGTAGGAATTGCCAAATTGTAAGCTCTTGCCAATCTAGTAATCGAATCAAAAACCACGACTACATCTCTTCCCATTTCTACCAATCTCTTCGCTCTTTCAATTCCAATTTCTGCTGCCCTGGTTTGTTCTTCCGGTTTTTGATCAAAATGAGACGCAATCACCTCTCCTTTAATAAATCTTTCCATATCAGTTACTTCCTCTGGTCTTTCCCCTACCAAAATCGCCATCAAATGAACATTAGGATAATTTTGAGCTACCCCATCAGCAATTTCTTTCAAAAGAGTCGTTTTACCAGCCTTGGGTGGTGAAACTACCATCCCTCTTTGACCAAAACCAATTGGACAAAATAAATCCAAAATTCTAGTCGAAAAAACATTACTTTCAGTTTCTAGCTTTAATTGTTTTTGAGGATAAATAGGTACTAAATCTTTAAAAATTGGCCTATTTCCAGCCTCGTTTAAAGGTTTATCATTGACACTATCAACTCTCACCAACAACCAATACTTTTCATTTTCTCTAGGCATCCTTGCTCCACCAACTATATAGTCCCCTGCTCTCAAACCATATCGACGAATTTGAGCTGAACCCAAAATCGCATCTCTACCATTAGGATTAAATTTAGGTCTCACAAAACCTTGACCATCAGCCATAATTTCCAAGACACCAGCAATACCCTCAACTCTTGGTTCAGACATGCTTGGGTGTGGCGCATTTACCTTTGGTTTTGGCCTCACCGGCAATTTCATCTCTACCTTGTTGGAATTAGATCCACTTACCTTTGAATCTGTAACACTTTTATTAGGCACATTAGCCTTGGAAATCGTTTTTTTAAACATTTTTGGAAAAAAATTATAACTTTTTAAAACACGAATAACATAAATCGGGAAATCAAGAATATTCTAAAACAAGCTAAAAAAGCTGTCAATAGTTAATTATATCAAAAAATACCTACAAAATCAATTCTTTGTTCCCGTTATTGAAAGTGGCAGACCTGCCCCCTCTGCCACTCTCAACAACAACAATAAAGACTTGACTTTTATTTCAAAAGACTTTATCTTTATAAGTGAAGAAACAACAATATACGTGTTCCACCTGCTTTGAGAATATCGATATTAGTTGTTTCTTTTTTTATTTTTAATTTAAAGTATTAACCTTCCTCCCAATTTCACTATCGCCTTAATCTGATCACGCGCCCAAGCTACATCCTTATTTTCTTTCCTATTTCTAAATAATTTCATCATTAATATTAATATACCACCTTTTTTTATTTTGTCTATAACCTATAAAAAATTACTCTTCAAAAACACCATATCTTATAATTTTTATTACATAAAAAATAGGTTCAAAAAGCACCAAAAAATAAGTTCTTAACACTATGTGGAAAACTCAAATTAAATATTTGCCAATATCATTTTTTCAATTTTATTCACTACTTTACTCTTCATCCTCACTCTTGTCTTTGCATTTGTTGCTTGTATTTTGTGATTTGTAATTTTATTTTTTATTCTAACCGAATAATATACTACTCCAGGCAATTCCCCGGTCACCCCTACCCCCACATCTCCTACTACTTTTCTTGCCATTTCTTCTGCCACTTCCTGACTATAAACTCCAAATTTTTGAATTATTTTTCTATCAACTCCATGTTTTATCTTCGCTTCATTGCTATAAGTCACCAAACCCTCTTTAAAAACATCGGAAGAACCGGGTATATTTGTTATCAAATTCGCCAGAGCCCCTCCAGTGCACGATTCCATCACTCCGATAGTATAATCTCTCTTTTTTAATTCTTTAATTATGTTTACCATTTCAATTCTTTTATATCTTTAATTTCCTTAACCTTCTTACCTAAATTTACTACTTCTTTTATTCTTCTTTCCCAATTTTTTACTTTTTTAACTTGACCAAGCAAACTCACCTCACCAATGTAAACATAATTTCCCAAATCTTTATTTTTGTAAGAAGAATATATCGCCGCCATCACTGCCAGATCCACCCCCGTATCATTAATTTTAATTCCACCTGTTACAGAAAGATACACATCATACTTATATAGAGATAGTCCTAAAGACTTTTGTGCTACCGCTATTAACAATTGACCTCTACTAAAATCTATTCCCGAAAAAACTCTTTTTGGCATAGGCGCAAAACTTTCTACCACTAAAGCTTGAATTTCCACCAGCATTGGCCTTGCCCCTTCCACTACTACCGTAATTGCCGAACCAATCCTTTTACTATCTATATTTTCTACCAACTGCGAATTTCTAATTTCTATTAAACCTTTTTCTGCCATCTTAAAAATCCCCACTTCATCAATTGGACCAAAACGATTTTTCGTTGTTCTCAAGATTCTCAAATCAGTTGTCTTCTCACCTTCAAAATACAAAACTGTATCCACCATATGTTCCAAAAGTTTCGGACCAGCGATATCCCCTTCTTTGGTTACATGTCCAACAACAAAAATTGCCATTCCTGTCCTTTTAGCCAAATTAACCAATCTAAAAGCTGATTCTTTAATTTGTGCCACCGATCCCGCCCCTGTCGATAAATTCTCACTCATCACCACCTGAATCGAGTCCACCACCGCTATTTTGAACAAATCTTTTACTCGTTCTAAATTTTCTTCAATTTCTTCAATTGAATTTGTACCTAAAATATCGAACTTTTTGGGATCTAAACCTAATCTTTTTACTCTTAGACCAATTTGGTCAGCTGATTCCTCACCTGCTACATATATACCTCCAATTTTACCAATAAGTTGGGTCAATAAAGTACTTTTACCTATCCCTGGTTCTCCGGCAAACAACACTGCTGACCCTTGAACAATTCCTTTACCCAATACTCTATCAAATTCCTTAATTCCGGTACTTATTATCTCTGTACTATAATCATTTTTCAATCCACCCGCCGGCAAATTTCCAAGATTTATTATCTCCTTTTTTGTTTGTTGATTTAATTTTGAAGATTTTCTTTTTTTTGTTGATTGAAATTTATTTTTTGTAATTTCTTTTAATGAATTCCATTCTTTACAAAAAGAACACTGGCCTTGCCATTTACTAAATTCATTTCCACAATTAGCACATATAAACATTACATATTATAATAGCTAATGAGACTTTTTAAAAATCTTGTTTTTCCTCTAGTTTTAATCATCTCTCTATTTTTCCGCTTTTACCTCTCTCCAAAAGTCTTCCATCATGACTTAATTTGTCAAGCAAGTTGGGGAAAATATGTCTATTTTAATAGTGCCAAAAACTTCTATGAAGTCCACAACAAATGGCTCTATTTTTCTAGTCCCAACCATCCGCCTTTGACCAATATTTTATATGCCACTGCCCAAAAAATTGATTTAAAAACTAGATTGTTTAGAGTTAAAGTTGGCAACTTTGTCACCAAGCACCAACTCGCACCCTCTATCTTTATGCCCCACTTTATCACCCTAAAAAATCTAGACAATATCATTTCTCCCGAAAAGCCTTTCACTTATGGATTTTTAACATCTCTAAAAATTTGGCCTATTTTAGGGGATATTTTAGTTGCTTTCCTTATATATTACATTGCCAAAAAATACCATTCAAAACCAATTATCTTTCCTTTTGTCTATCTGATCTCACCATTTTCTTGGTACCTTAGTGCCCTCTGGGGTCAAACCGATCAATTGGCTTTTGTCTTTACCTTAATTAGTTTTCTCATTGTTTCTCGTTTTACTTCTTTATCAATTATTAGTTTTTTTATTGGTGCCTCTATCAAGCCCACATCTATTATGTTTGCCCCCTTATTCCTTTATTTGTTGTTTATCCAAAAACCAAAAATCTCAAAACTAATTATTGGTGGCCTTATATCCCTAATTTTGTGTTTCTTCATTTTTAGGCCCTTTCATGAAACCAATTTTTTTGACTTCACCTTCAATATTTTGTATCCCAAATTAGCCAATCGAGCCGAATTTAGAGTTTCAACTAATTCTTACAATTTTTGGCACATATTTACTTTAGACAAAGCCATCGAACACAACACCAAAATTTTTTCTCTCATCTCATACAAAAACTTAGGTCTTCTCATTTATTTCTTTTTTATATTTTATGCTATCAAAACATTTAAAAAAATAAATACTTATCATATTCTTAGTAGCCTTTTTATCATTAGTGGTGCTAGTTGGCTTTTTCTCACCAACATGCTTGACAGATATTTTTTTACTGCCATCGCTACTGCCACAATTCTCCTTATTTTCCAACCAAAATCATTCAAATATTGGCTTCCACTAAGTCTTATATTTTGGCTCAATCTTTTTCGTCAATGGTATTACCCTGCTCAATTAGGATTTATCAAAAATATTCTTCAATATAATCACGGCATTGTAGGTTCCTACCTGTCTTTAGCCAATGTTATTTTATTCTTATTATATGTCAAACTTCTCGTATCTTCCGAGCCTCAACATAATACCTCTTGTCTTTCCCATCACCCATCGAAAAAGTCTTCCTTGGATAAGGACCACTTTGCCAAACATGATTAAACAAATCTTCCTTATTAACAACTGGCAATAAAATACCAACATTTTTATCTTTTGCCAACTCAAACAACCTTTCTTTTTCATGAATAAAATCAATTTTTACCTCAGGATGATTGATTACGTATTCATCAATCAATTCTCTTATATTATTTCCCACCTTAATTTTTTCAGCCTTACCTGTTGAAATTATTTCTATTTCTACATCATTCCCTTTAATCTTTTCCTTCAAATCATCCTTATCAACATCAAACAAAATCCTATGTATAGGCTCAAATTCCAAACTTTCATCATACAAATTTACCAACTCTACCATCACATATCTTAATTCACTATTTTCCAAAAAATTACAAAAACTATCAGGACTTTCCGCCATTTCCATAATTTCATCTTTGGCTTTTTCCCAACATTCTTTCGCACTTGCCAAAGAATGATTACCATCACCAACAGCATACAACAAACCATTTTGATTCAATTTTTCCAAATTCTCTGCTATTTTTTGCATCTCTGTCTCATCATCAACCAAACTTCCTTTTACTCGACCTCCACCCATCATCAACTCAAAATCATACAACTCTTTATTTCCTTTGATTTGACCCAAAACTTCATTATCCTGATCATGTATCAAAACCATAATATGAGGAATTTCCACAGAAGCTCCCTTTCTTATTTCTACTCTTGGCGGAATTCTTTCTATGACAGTTTTTTCTGTTGCCCTCATCAAAGCCACCGAATCTGGATAATAATCATATTGTTCAAGGTCAATCAAAACAATTAGTCCTTTTCTTATCTTGCCGCTAGATAGTTGTCTTTCTACATAAACAAAACCTTCGCCCTTTTCTTCCAAAATACCATTTTGTAAATATTCCTTCATTGTCTTGTTAATCTTTTCCAATCTCTCCTGTCTATCCTCTTTATCAAGGTAAATTTCAGGTAAAATCAAATTTAAAGTTGATGGATTATCGGCAACAATATTTTCCACTTCTTTCCAATATTGAATATCAGAAGTAAATTGATCGCAAGCAATGACTGACCATTTTTTCAAATCAATATCTTTTTTGGGTAACAATACTTTTGGTACTGCCAAAGCAATCTTTTCAAATTTCTTCATTAAAAATTCTAACAAATATAATGACTTATTTGTAGATTACATTTGATTTATCTGTTTCCACTAGACCCAAAGATATTTTTCTTTTCCTAACATCAATGCTCTCTATATAAACCAAAACTTTAGATTCTTCCTTTATACTATTATTTTTACCTAATTTAGAAATATGAATTAAGCCCTCAACTCCAACTTCCAATCTCACCAAAGCTCCATAAGTTGCCATTTTGACCACTTCTCCTTCATATTCTTTGTCTTTAATATATTTCTCTTCTATATTTTCCCATGGATCAGTTGTCAATCTCTTAAGAGAAAATTGCAATCTTCCATCATCTTTATTAATCAAAACAACTTTAATTTTATCTTTAGCTTTAAACATTTTTGTCAAATCTTCAACCTTTTGCCAAGAAATTTCAGAAATATGAACCAAACCTTCCAAGTTTAAATCCATTTTTTTATCTTTACAATCAACTTTTACAAAAAGACCAAAAGGTTCAACTCTAACTACTTCAGCTTCAAAAGTATCTCCTTCTTTAAGAGAAGAGATAATATCAACTTCTTTATCCACTTTGTTTGGTTCAGAAACCAACCTTTCTGAAAAAACTAATCTATTTTTTGATTGATCAACTTCCAAAACCTTTGCTTTAATTTTTTTACCAATCATTTTTTCTGGTTCTCCATCATATTTCTCACCAATCTGTGAACCAGGAATAAAACCATAAAATCCAAAAGGTGCCACAACTACTGCTCCACCTCTATTTAATTCTTTGGCAAAAACATTTACTTCTCCGCCACTATTTTCTTTTTCTTTAAAATAATTCCATCCATATCCAGAAGCTGCTCCTCTTATAGAAGCCAAGATTTGACCTTTATCACTTTCTGGTGATTTTATTTGAACTTCAATTTCATCTCCCAATTTCAAATCAGCTACATAATCCTTTACAAATTCAAATTCCTTACCGGTAACCACCGCATCAGTTTTAGCTCCAATATCAATATAAATTGCCTTATTCTTTATTGCAACAATCTTACCTTTAACTTCCTGTTTCTTTTTTAAGCCTGAAACCTCAATTCCTTCCTGTTTTAACAAATCCTCCATCGAAACAATCAATAAATTCTTTTTTTTACTTACCTTTTTTTCTTTTTTTGCCATACAAAAGATTTTTTTAGAGAGGTTTTCTCCTCCAAATAAACTAATAATTTAAATTAATCTGTTGAATATAAAAAACAAATTTGAAAATCACTTTTATCAAGTCTTAAACCTGCATCGCAAATTCACCAGCAAAAATAAAAATGATTAAAAAATAAAAAACAAATTCGAAAATCGTTTTTATTAAGCCTTGAACGTGGTCACACATTCACCAGCGAAAATAAAAATGATTGAGAATTTGTAATATTTTGATTTCTCAATTCCGGCCACGACCTATCTTCAAGATCCCTTGCAGGATGACTATTGTCAGCGCTGAACTGTTTCACTTCTCTGTTCGAAAAGGAAAGAGGTGGTTCCAATTCGCTCCAATGACCGGAATTGAAAAATCAAAATTTAAATTTAAAAATAATTATACTTGGCCTCTTGATAGAGTTGCCTACATACAGCTTCTTGACGATAAGTGTATATCATCAAAAAGCCATATCTTACTGAAAAATTTCTTCGATCTATCCTTTGCTTAGCTTAAATCCTTGCAGATCTTCCACACGCAAAGTATTAACCGGTAGTCTCCCGGCGATCTCTCGTCCGTCTTTCGACGAACTATGATTCCTTATCTCGGGGTCAGTTTCCTGCTTGAGATGCTTTCAGCAGTTATCTAATAGAAACGTAGCTACCCAGCGATGCACTTGACAGTACAACTGGCACACTAGCGGTTTCCTCATCTAGGTCCTCTCGTACTGTAGATGAATTCCCTCAAGAATCAAACGATTACTGTGGATAGAGACCGAGCTGTCTCGCGACGCTCTGAACCCAACTAACGCAGCGCTTTAATGGGCGAACAGACCAACCCTTGGCCCCTTCTTCAGGGCCAGGATGCGCCAAGTCGACATCGAGGTGCCGAACCGCATCGTCAATATGAACTATCGGATGCGACTAGCCTGTTATCCCCAGAGTAGCTTTTATCCAATAAGCCCGTGCCTATACCAAATAGGTCACGAGGATCACTAAAACCGTCTTTCGACCCTGTCTTCCGACTTATGCCGGAAGAGTCCAACTAAATTGCTAGACTTCGACTAGTATGTCTCACAGTCAAGCCAACTTTTGCTTTTACACTTAAGATCCGATTTCCTGCCGGATCAAGTTGACCTTTGTATACCCGCGTTACTCTTTTGCAGGTGCCTGCCCCAGGCAAACTAGCAACCATACACTGTTCCCTCCACCGATTCAGATGGATAGGTTAGACTCAAAAATGAATAAGGGAGGTGTTCCATTGGCGCCCGAAGGCTCCCTCCTACGCTCGACAATACTCAAAATTTTATCAATGTAAAGATCCAGTAAAGCTTCATGGGGTCTTTTTGTCCCACAGTAATTAAACGGCATCTTCACCGCTCTTTCAATTTCACTGGATAGATAGTTAAGACAGTTACACAGTCGTTAAACCTTTCATACGCGTCGGAACTTACCCGACAAAGGACTTCGCTACCTTAGACTTCATGTTATTCGTGAGATTAGCGATAATCTTCACACTCACCATGTCTCCACAGTGCTCGGACTATATCTTCTCAATTTAAAATTCATAATTTTAAATTGATTTTAGCGTGTAGTCTCTGAGGATTCAGTTATACTATTCAAAATTTGTTCAAGGGTATATTTTCTCCCTTTTCCTTGCTGATTCATTTGAAAAGCTAATTGGACAATTTCTTTTAATCCATCAGCCTTTAAATGTTTTTTTTCACTCATCATTCCAATAATTTTTTCAAAAATTAAAAAATCGTTTTTTTTAGTTCCAAGTAAAGAATATTTCCTAAAAAAAGGAATTATTTTCTCTTCCAAGGTTCTTCTATTATCAACGATTAAGACTTTAATCTCGGGTTTTTCTTGTTTAGAAACAATATAACCACAAGCCATCTCTTTTTGAAATAATTTCAAAATTGATTCATTTTTTTGATGTTGGTAAAGAGAAAACATCGGATCAACTACCCAACCAAATTTCATTTCTTTGTGTTGTTTAATCGAAACCGAAAAACATCCCTCACCTTCAACAAAACCAGCAAAGTAATAAAACAAATTTCTTCTTTTAGTAAACTGTCTTTCCTGCTGATAAACTTTATTCATAAATTTTCACCTCCTCGGTATTATGAAATTGTAACATGGGCCAATAGCCCAATAACAAGTCTTTCCAGCATATAGCTAAATTTTACAACTGCTCTAAGATTCACAGTTAGAGTTACTGCTGACGTTCACCAGGGCTTCAATCGCAGGCTCATCCTTGCGGAATCACCCGTTCACTTAACCTTCTGGCACCGGTCAGGTTTCGGCCCCTATACTTCCCCTTACGGGTTTGCAGAGACCTGTGTTTTTGTTAAACAGTCGCCGTGTATTCGTTTGTTGTAACCCGCCAAAGGCGGGCAGGGCATCTTGCAAAGCTTACGCCCAGTTGATTTGCTGAGTTCCTTAACTATCTTTCTTCCAATCGTCTTAGTCTACTCGACTTATCCACCAGTGTCGGTTTTAGTACGGATTCCTTACATTCTAGTATCGATACTTTTCTTGGATACATGGGGTCAATCTGATTCTCTGATTACTCAAAGTATTATTTGTGCTTCGCTTTATAACGAAAAGGCGGATTTACCTACCCCTTCTAGCTAGACACTTAAAAGCCCGATCACACGGACTCCAAATCTTCCATATACCGTCATACCTATACTTACAACGAATGTAAGAAAGGACCGGAATATTAACCGGTAATCCATCCACTACGCTCCCACTACAGAAGCCTCATGTTAGGACCGCCTAACCCTCAGACGAACAACGTAGCTGAGGAAACCTTGGATATTTCGACGTTCAGGGTTCTCACCTGAATCTCGTTACTCATGCCTGCATTCTCACTTCTAGCCGCTCCAGCCATCCTTACAGATAACCTTCACCGCAACTAGAACGCTCTCCTACCAATTGTAAATTTCCGAAGAAATTTACAATTCTTCACCTTCGGTATTATGTTTTAGCCTCCTTACATTTTCGGTGCAATTTTTCAACCCGCAAAAGCGAGTCGATCAGTGAGCTATTACGCTTTCTTTAAAAGATGGCTGCTTCTGAGCCAACTTCCTGACTGTCTTAGAAAAATCACTCCCTTAACCACTTAACATAAATTTAGAGACCTTAGATGAAAGTCTGGGGTCTTCCCCTTTTGCCCGGCCAGCTTAGCCCGGTCGGACTGACTGCCAAGTTAAATTTACGGTATTCGGAGTTTGGTTAAAAACCCAGGATTGCTCCTAAAATTTTCATCCAGTAGCTCTACCCCCATAAATCAACACTTGACGCTATACCTAAATATATTTCGGAGAGAACCAGCTATCTCCGGTTTCGATTGGCATATTACCTCTAACCACAAGTCATCCGATATCTTTGTAACGATAAACGGTGCGGGCCTCCCTTCGACTTTCGTCGAAGTTCACCCTGCTCATGGTTAGCTCAACCGGTTTCGGGTCGTATTTAAACACCTAATCGCGCTATTCGCACTCGCTTTCGCTACGCCTCCCCCCGCTTGGCGGGGTTAAACTTGATGTCTAAAAACACTCGCAGGCTCATTCTTCAATAGGCACGACATCATCCGCCTAGGCGGACTTTGTCTGTTTGTTAGCAAATGGTTTCAGATCTATTTCATTCCCATACTTTGGGTGTTTTTCACCTTTCCCTCACGGTACTAGTTCACTATCGGTCCGCTAAAGTATTTAGCCTTGGAGATTGGTCTCCCCAGATTCCTGCGACATTTCACGTGGATCGCAGTACTTAGGTATCTAACTAATACAGTACTCAAATTCAAATACGGGGTTTTCACCCTCTTTGACTGATTATTCCACATCATTCTTTTCTTATTTCCTGTAATAAGGTCAGACCCTGCAACCCCTCTAATAAATTAGAGGTTTAGGCTCATCCGATTTCGCTCACCGCTACTCACGGAATCTCTTACGATTTATTTTCTTCCAGGTACTTAGATGTTTCAGTTCCCTGACTTACCTACCCCAACAATTGCTGGGGTTCAGCCGCCTTTCAGCGGCCGGGGTTATCCCATTCGGAGACCATCGGATCAAAGTTTATTGACAACTCCCCGATGTATTTCGCTATCTTTTGCGTCCTTCTTCGGCTTTAGCGACCAAGGCATCCACCATTTGCTTCATTAAAATTTTCCAGTAAAATTAGGCAACTCTATTAAGTTGCCAAGTTTTAATTACTTTTTTGATTCAACAGATTGTTAATGTTCAAAAATCAGAATAAGAAAATAAAAAAATTTATTTTCTTAATACTAACCACTAGTTACTAGTTGTGGACCTGAGGAGATTCGAACTCCTGACCCCTTCATTGCAAATGAAGTGCTCTGACCAACTGAGCCACAGGCCCTCAGATCTTATTTAATGTGCTATTTTCGGCCAAAAAAAAACCGAAAGCTTGCATGCCTCCGGCGAAAGATACAGGTAAACTTTACCTCTTTCTTTGTTTTCGTTGATTATTTTTGACCTTTAGCATCTGCAAGTTCCAGTATTCTAGCTTACAATTTCCCAAATGTCAACGACTTATCCTGGTCCAATACCTAGTGAACGCTTCCTCCTTTTAATAATTTAACATGTAATGATTGAAAATAGGACATGGGAGTAAGGTAATGAAGGGACTGATGTGGTCGGTAGGTATTGTACCGACCAATCCACCAGGATAATTTTTGATTAAGATAATCAATATCTGGAAAAATATC
>CAZSQT010000049.1:0-10388 GCA_964609295.1 uncultured Gammaproteobacteria bacterium
TTTATCAACTCTTGATTTTATTTGATCAAAGATATTTTGTGTCTCTTCAATATATCCTATAGCCGATCTTCCTTCAGTAATATCTTCAATATCCCAGACTTCAAACTTTATTGGATTATAAGAAAAATTTTTTAGACAATAATCAAGATGTTCTTTTTTCATAAAAAACACAATATCTTGATTTTTCAAAATGTCAGCAGTGGTTTGATTCCATCTTGGTTCGACAAAATTGATTAAATGATTTTCTTTAATTATTTTTTGAGTATACCAACAAATTGTTCCATCAAGATTTCTTTCTGCCATAATACCACTGGAAGAAGCCCTTATCCCTTCCAATCCCAAAGAATCACAATAAGCCTTGGCTAGTCTACTGCGAAAAGTATTTCCAGTACAAACAAAATGAACCTTTTTTTCTTTCATAACTAATATCTTATGTAAAAATATAATACCACTTTTATTCTAAATATTTTTTCAGCAATTCCTTTAGCAGTCTTGGGACTAATCTCATTTTTTCCGGTGGTAATACATAGGCAATTCGTAATTGAGTAGTTCCCATAGGTGCCACTAGTAAAGTCATCTTCTCTCCTTCAATTTCCACTTCTCCTCTGCGAGCACAATACAAAACAAAATCAGTAATATCAAAATCTTTTGAAACTATTGGTGATAAATCAACTACAGAATATATTGCCGCTTGAGGTTTTGATACAATTGCTCCCGGTAGGCTTTCCTTAAATTCACTTTTAAGTATCTCAATAATTTTAAAATAATAATCTCTTTGTGTTTTAAACCATTTTTGTAAATTCTCAATACTTTCATTGTTTATTGCTCCAAAAATATATTGCCCAATTACATTAGCACATAAATTAGCTGTTTGTTCGGCCACACATTTTTCATGAAATCTTTGATTATCAGTGACTATTGCTCCAATTCTTAATCCACAAGCATTCCAAACTTTTGAAGCAGTTTCTAAACTAATTCTTCTTCCTTTTATTCCCGGTAATTCAATTTCGTTTAAATTCCACACACTTGGTAATTTTTTTGTATTTTGATAATAAAGTTCTCTATAGGCTTCATCGCTAATTAGCCACATATCATATTTGATACAAAGTTTAGCTAATTCTACAAAGTTACTCCATTTAATTAATTGTCCTGTCGGATTATCAAATGGAATTATTACCATGGCCCCAGGATTTTTTTCTTTAATCAATGATTCAATTTCTTCGATAGAAGGAAAGGTATATTCTCCATCATTTTGCAATGTGCGATTTACAGAAATAACTGGTAGTTCCAATCTTCTCGCAAACGATACATAGTTTGAATATGCCGGATTCAAAAGCATTAAAGGCCTATCTTTTGTTATTGTTCCTGCTATTACCAATTCCATTCCTTGACTACCGCCATCAGTAATTTGAGAAAATAATTCATTAGTATCTATGCCACTAGCTTTTAAAATATGTAAAATAGTTTGATTACATTCTTCTGTTCCTTTTGTTTCACTGTATTTTATTACACCTTCTGCAAATGGACTTGTATCACTTTTTAAATTTTCCATTCGCTTTATCATTGCTGGATGCATTGGTAAAGAAACATTTCCAATGGCTACATTAATTGCTTTTACTCCGTCAGTTCTTTTGGCAAATTCGATACTTGCCAATCTAATGTTAGACGGTTTTCTATTTTCATAATAAGCTGATAATTTTGGCATACTATATTCTACCCAAAATTATGACAATATTGTAACTAGTGATTTTAATCAAATTATTCATCTTTGTCTTTTCTTCTCAAAATAGGATATAATAAATAATACTGAAAACATAGGGATTTTTATTCTTTCAAGGCTTTGATACAACAAGCTTTTTTAAAGTAATTATTTTTTGCCCAGAATTATCTTTTAGTAAAATTATGACCAAACTTATTTCTTTTGATGTTCTTATTGTCTACAATGGAAGATTGGCTACTAGCGCTTCTGATAAGTCAATTGAGACTAATACTCCTTTTTTAAGTAATTCTTCAAATCAAGAATACAATAATGTCTATGCCTATTTTTTAAAAAAATGCCATCAATCTGGCTTAACAGTTGGTTTTTCTACTTCATCCGACATTATAGGTCCTGGTTTTTGTCGAAGTTCTTGGCAATTAAAAGACTCAAAATGGGTTAAAAGCAACTTACCTTGCTATTCTTCTTTGATTTTTGACAAATTTTCTCCAACTAAAAACAAAGGTAAGATGCTTCGTAAACTATTATTTTCTTCATCCAAAATCAAACCTTTCAACAGTTATTCTTTATTTGATTTATTTTTTGATAAACAAAAAACTTATGAAAAATTATTTCAATATGCTATTCCAACTGTTCCGTTAAAGAATAATGACATTAATAGCCTAAAAAAATCTTGTTTGTCGTTAATCAAATTAACTAAAAATCATCCCTTCTCATCCGATTTTGGTTCCGATATTATTATTAAAGATAGGTTTGGTGCTGGTGGACGTCGTATTTACAAATTTAATCCTAAGCAACCCCAAGAAATGTTGCCCTTTTTTTCTAAAAAAACTAAAACATCATATATTGTTCAGCCTTTTATTAAATTTAATCAAGGCTTCAGTTACAACAACCATCCCACCTCCACTGATATTCGATTAATTTATTTAAATAATAAGATTATCCAGTCCTATATTCGAACAGCTAAGGCCGGTGACTTTAGGTGTAACGAACATAAAGGTGGTCGGCTGACTTATGTGTCTCTAAAAAAGATTCCTTCGACTCTCATCGCTAAATCAAATCAAATCGCTCAAATCTTAAACAAAAAATTATCTCTTTTTACTCTTGATTTTATTATCAGTAATAATGGAAATCCTTATTTTTTAGAAGGCAATACTGGTCCTGGCTTGGATTGGGACATTTCTCGTCAAAAAAATGAAGATGAAGCCAAAAAATTAATTAATCTTATTGTTCAAAATTTGACTACTCGAGTTCGAAGTGAAATAACTAATTAAATTTTTTGATTATGACATTGTTTGATCAGAGACAGATTTGTTAAAATATATCTATGGATAAAACAAAATTACCTTCAAATATGGGCTTTAATCATCTAGAGACATTAAATAGTTTGAGTTATAAATGAAACAACAAATTCTTATTATCGGTGGGGGGACAACCTTTTCTACCTATAATGATTATCTTAACTATCTTAAAAATACTAATATTGATTTAGAAAGACTGAAAAATCAAAAGAGTTGGAAAGACGATATCGACAAAAAATTAGGTAAAAATTTTGAAGTTTTTATTGCCCAAATGCCCAATAGAACTAATGCTCAGTATCAAGAATGGAAAATTATTTTTGAAAAAATTTTGCCGTTATTGGACAACAATTTAATTTTAATTGGCCATTCTCTTGGCGGTATTTTTTTAGCCAAATATTTATCTGGCCATAATATTGTTTCAAAAATTAAATCTTTAATTTTAATTTCTGCTCCTTTTGATGAGGCAAATACTGATGAATCTTTGGGAAATTTTAGACTAAATTCATCAATCTCCAAATTAAATCAATACAAAAAAATCTATCTGATTCACAGTCAAGATGACAAAGTTGTCCCTTTTTGTCAGGTTAAAAAATACCAAAAAATTTTACCCAAAGCCAAATTAATTTCGTTCAAAAATAAAGGTCATTTCAACCAGCCAACCTTCCCTGGGTTAATTAAAATCATTTCTTCTTGCAAGGCATCGTAGCATGGAGTTTGATAATATTTTTGCAACCATCTCGATAAATAGGTTCCATTTTACTTGTTTTTTCCATTGCCTTTTTAAGTTTTCCAGATTTTAATAAACTTTGAAATTGTCTTGTCGCGTTGTCTGTATTAAAATCAAAACCAATTTCTTTTTTGATAAATATTTTTTCAATATTTTCTTCCCAGCTACCCCAAGGTTCCAAAAACAGCAAAAAACAACCAGCCGCCGCCGCATCATAAGCCATATCTCCACTTGGTTTGGCAATTATTCCATGCGCCCAAGGAAACATATATTTGATTAGATTTTCATTAGCATCAATTATAGAGTCACCATAAAGGATTCTTATTCTTGCTTCTTCATCATCCATGTTACCTATCCTAATATTATTTTTTCTTGCATATTCTTCAAAAAAATTACGAAAATCAACATGAGTTGAAGCATAGAGGAAAAGTCGTATTTTTTCCGGTGGTTTAAGTAGCTCTTTAAAACTTTCCAAAATATTTTTAATTTCCTTTAAATTTGTTCCCAAACCTCCCGTTGTAATGGCAATATTAATTGGCTCATTTTTTTTAAATATTGTTTTTGCTTCACCAATTTTATTTATTCTAGGGTCTATCAAGGCTCCTGTTACCACTACTTGTTTATCTTCAATATTTTTATTTAGTCTCCCGGCTTCTTTTAAAAGCGTTTTTTTTGTTTTTTCATCAAAGACAGCAAAGGTTATATTAGGAGATGGGAGGGCCTCAAGGTATTGTGGATGAATATGAGGGTCAGTAATACATTGAATAACAGTTTTTCCATTTTTCACCAAAATATTTCCCGTCTCATAATGCACCGATATTACTGGACAACGAGTTTTTTCAGTCAGATACAAAAGAGGCTTGGTAATCGCTTTACCAACGGGTGAACCTTCACGAACCAAACTATTAAGCTTATCTTTTATATCTTTAAGTATTTTATAGCGAGCGATTATTTTTCCAATTTTTTCTGTAAATTCAATTTTATTCCAATCCTGTTTTGAGACAAAATTAATTGGGTCAGAAATCACTGCCTCTTTTCCAGCCCCAATTGCCTGTTGCCTAATTGCTTCTGCCATAGAGTAATGAGCCCTAGAGAAAACAATATCTGAAGCTGTATGGGTAATAGCTTGATATTTATCAGCCAGTTCTTTTCTGTAACTTGCCGAAACCGTTACTATCGGCACCTGAGCTTTTGTCAGCAAAAGTCTTTCTTCAAAAATTGCTTTTTTAAGATCAAGTTCTTGAGGTGGTTTAATTTTATTTTCAATCATTATTTTTTAAGATAAATTTCAAAACTATTAAATTCATCTATCTTTGTAAATTTATTATTGACTAAATCAGCCACTGCTTCAAGTAATTGGTTGTCTCTATCAAGTATAAAAATTTCAGCTTTTTTCATATTTTCCATGTCTTCATCTCGATGCACATCTCTATACTCTAGATGAAACCAAACAGTGTATTTATTGGTTAAATTTAAATCAGTTAAGGCAATAACCCACGGTTTACTAGTATAGATATAAGCCAACTTGTCCCCATAATTTTCATCAAGATATTTTGATATATTTACCACCTCTTCTTGTCGTCCCCACCAAAATTTTTCTTTAGCTGGTTGTCTATTCAATATATATCCCTCAAAAAATGATTCATAATATTCTGTCAAATTAGCGTGAACTGCCACTTTTCCACCTTTTTGAAATACCAAAAAGCTAGGAATCAAAAAGACAATAATCGTCAAAATTAATAGGATATTTTTTACTTTAAAAATATTTTTAAAATTTTGAATAAATATAGCTAACAATAAAGTAAGACCAGGAAGAATTTGCAAAAAGTAATGTCCATAATTTTTGGCCGAAAGTAAACTAGCAAAAATTTCTGCTGCCAAAAGCGTTAATGAAAAATAAGCAAAACCAGAAATTTTCTTTTTCCAATATAGACTTGTCCCCAATATAAAAATTGAAACAAAACTAAACAATTGTAAATAAGTGTTTGGCAATTGGAGTCCAACAATTTCAAAATAATTATTTTGATGCAAAGAATAAATTTGATTAAAAGTAGCATTGGCATAAACAAAATCAGGGATAGTTCCTTTAGCAAAAAAGTAGACCAACATAGCGATTGTTGGAATCAAAAAACCAACCGCCATCTTTGCAACTGATTGAAAAACAAATTTAAAGCCTTTTTCTTTAAGATAGATAAAACCAAAAGCCACAAAAACCATTGCCAATTCTACAAAGCCTGGTACCTTAGTAATCAAAGACAAAAAGGCTAAAGCACCGGCCAAATAAAAATTCTTTTTTAAAAGAAAAAGCAAAATAGCCCCTAGATTAAAAGCCATAAAAATAACTTCCGCATTTAATATATTTCCCTCAAGAATAGTTGAGCCTAACAAAAAAGACAAAAAAACAAGTGAAATCAATCTAGGCCAATCACTAACTTTTCTTTTTAAAATTTGATTTACAAAAACAAGGGATAGCACTCCGAGTAAAATATTAAACATTCTTAATAGCACAAAACCTTTTCCCCAGCCGACAAGCGCTGCCGGTAAAAATACCCAAAAAAGTAATGGTGGCTTATGGTCCCAAATCTGACTATAAAGTAATTTACCTTGACTCATTTCATCGGCGACTGCAGCATAAATACCCTCATCACCATACCAAAAACTTTCAAAAAGAGAGGGGACTCTTAAGACAATCAAAATAATTATTGCTATCCAGACTACAAATCCAAATTTTTTTACCACTTTATATTTAAAGAAATAAATTAATAATTTAAAATTTATATCTAAAAATAAGTATAGCAAAATTTAAAAAGTAAAGTACAGCCATAAAGCACTTTTATTTTACTCTCAACAAAACTTATATTATAATCACTATATAGTGATTGAAAAAAAAGTAAAAATCATAACCGATGCTGGTAGTGATTTACCTCAAGGCAATTTTGGCAACCTTTCTCTGGCAGATATTACCCAAATACCCCTATCTGTTACTTTTGGTCAAGAGCATTTTGTTATCGGTAAAGATATAGACAATGATTCTTTTAGAAGAATAGTTCTTGAGAGTCATGATACACCCAATATACCCAAGACTAGTGCCGTTTCTTTTATTTTCTTTTGGGATGAGTATGATAAAAGTAACAAAGATGTTTTATCTATTCACTTGGGCAGTAATCTTAGTAGTACTTTTGAGCATGCAAAACAAGCTATTTCTGTTTATAAAGGAAATAAACAAATAGATCTTTTTGATACTGGTACTGCCTCTATGGCTCAAGGAATTATGGCTATCAAAGCCGAAGAGTTAGCTCAACAAGGTAAAAATATTGATGAAATCAAAAATGAAATTACTTCACTCAAAACTAGGGTTAGTCTCAGAGCTTTAGCTCCCAATATCCCTTATCTTAGGGCCAGTGGTCGAGTTAGTCATCTTAAAGGAATTTTAGCCGAAAGATTTCATCTCAATCCTATCTTGCAAATAGACAATCATAAAGTTGAAAAAATTGCTACCCCACGTCATCTTAATAAAGGTATTGTGTGGTTGGCCAAATATGCCAAACAAAATTCTCCCCTAGAAAATGTCATCATTAATCATTTTGATAATTATGCTACAGGCTATGAACTCAAACAAAAAATTATCAAAATGACACATTTATCAGAAGATTTAGTTTATCTAGGTGAATTAGGTCCGGTTACAGCTAGTCATGGTGGTCCAGGGACAATTGCTATGACTATTGTTAGAAAAAAATAGATATTTTTTTCTAATTATGCTATCCTTTTTTATGAAGAAAAAAAACAATAAACTCATCACTGTCTTCGTTATTTTCCTTTTGATTATCTTTTTCTTTTTCTACTTTAACAGTGATTTTAGCAAATCAGATTATAGCCAAGAGACCCCAATTTCAACCGACACTATTAAGCAAGAGCTGCTAGCTGCTATTAATCCCGACAATGATCCAGAAATTACCGTTGAAGTCAAAAAAGCCGAAGGTGATTTTGCCCTAATTACTATTGGCGAAAAACAAGGTGGCTATGTATCCATCTGGAAAAAAGACAACAATCTTTGGCAACAAATTTTAAGTACTCAAGATCAATGGGAATGCGAAGTAGTTATTTCAGAAAATATTCCTCCAGCCTTGGTTGATAATTCCTGCTTTTACTATGCTACTCAGCAAGCCGGGTCCTACAATCAAGCAACAGGTCAATGGGAAAAATAAAATTTTGACTAATTATTTTTTATGTTAAAAGAAAATTTATCTGAATTTTTATTAGAAGCCAATCGGCATTTTTCTAAGCTTCAACAAGAAGAGGATATTCCTTGTTATCGTAATCCTGATGGTTCACTCGCTAATTCTTTTACAAAAGACGATTGGCGCTTAAGCTCTCGTATTTATGGCGAACAATCACAGTGTCAACAAATAATTATTTCTAATAAAGATAAACCTTATTGGTTTATGTCTTATCGGGGTGATCTGGCCAACAAGGAAATATCACCTGTTTTTATTTATCCTTTTTTAAATAATGTTTTAAAACAAATGCCCCCCGAGTTTCCCATAAGAGGGCCAAAAAAATATGAAGAAAATCAAATAGTTTATACACACAACTGGAAAGGTGATCTTGATAATTTTTCGGGTGAAGAAACAATTACTTCTAGAGGTTTTCCCGTGTATTCATCTGTATACTTAGGTGGTTTTATAAAATAAGTTATTTTATAAAATTATTGTGTTATAATAATCACAATAACATGTCATCCAAAGAATATAGAAAACACACTGCCGATTTTCAAAAATCTTATATAGAGCCCCTTTGCCAACTACGAGAAAAAGGCTATCCTGTTACACAAATCAACTCTCGTTTGGTTGATGGTCATAATATTAGTCCTTACGGTATAGAATTTAACCAAGGTCAAGATCATGAGGGTTGTCTTTTGATACCCCAGACAAGACCTGACAAGCAAAGAAGAATATTTTTTGTAAACAATGATGCTCAAGGTAATTTAAATGAATTTATTTTGACTTCGATTACAGAAGGAGAAAGAGAATTATTTATTGATATAACAAAGAAAAGAAAAATGTCTTATCAAGTATTATACAATGAGGGAGAATACTTTGATTTTGCCGATAAAGACAAAATATTACATAGCTCGGGCAATCTTTATATGGAAATAAAAGAATCAGACTTAAATCTCGTTTTTCTAAATCACTCCCTTACTACTTTATATCCTCCTTTTGACAATCGTATTAAAAATCTTCTTTCTCATAGTAGAAAGTTATTAATTAAACAATAATTTAAATATGACAATCATAGAAAAAAATCGTCAAGAATCAAATATCGGATTATCTTATGCTACCAAAAAAACAGATCGTCTTAGTCAAGAAATCCGCCAATACCTTATTTTTCATGAGGATGATCCTAATTTTCCTCTTGAAGTTATCCTTACTGAGGTTCCTCCTTATCATGATCAACCTTTTCATCGACATCAAACTATTAATGAAATTACTATAGTTTTGCAAGGTGAAGCTGTCGGCGTTACCAAAGAAGAAAATGGTCAAGAAGTAGAACATCCTATCAAAATTATGTCTTTGTATGATAAATTGCAAGAAACACATTATTTTAAAGGTATTAAGGCTGCTCTTGATGGTACCTTACTTTTTGTTTTGGAAGATAAAAAAACAGGAGAAATTAGCGGAGGGGAGTTGCCTTATCAAGAAGGTTTCGACGCTAAAGAAAAATATCATACTATCAAAAACCCAAGTGCTGATACTAGTATTATTGCCACTGTAAAATACGTTGATAAAAAAACTATGGAACAAAATCCAGAAATTTTTAAACAAGACAAAATAATGTTTGACTGACTTTAAGCCTGAGGATTTTGGATATCAAAAATTTTTTTTGTTTTTTCTTGTTTTTTTATTGCCAAATCAGCTACCTTAGCCGCCAATTGTAAGGCTATCGCATGTTGTTCTGCTACAGGAACTCTTTTTTCATAAAATAATTTATTAATTTTTTCTTGATTTAAAATAAAAATATTTTTTTCATTAACATAATAAAGATCATTATTATTTTGGGCTTTTTTTGTAATTTCGTCAGCGCTTAATTGTGATTGAGCTAAAACAATTATCTCTTTTTGTTTGTAAGGATAATTTACCTCACAAAGAGAATAAGTATCAAAATTATAATCATCACCCTGGAGACCAATTTCACTTTGCAGTGTTGCTCTTACATTAAAATCAACCAAATCTGATAAAGTCATTTCTTTTCCTAATTCTTTTCTAGGAATTCTCATATAACGAGCTGGTGTTCCCAAAAAACCTGCACAAAAATCATTATCCTTTGACCTTTGTAAAGAAATTACTTGTTGGTCTGCCGAGACTAATCCTATTGATATACCTGTTGGGGTTAAAATATCTGATCTAACATTATTCAATTCTTTAAACAAAAGCCACGACAATAATCGTATTTGTTTCTTATCAAAATCAATTTGGAGTTGAGGAACACCTTTATAATGTTCTTTTTCATTTTTAAGATTTTTAAAGCCTATCTCAATAGCTTCTATCTCTCTATCGCTAGGAGTTTCTGGTAAATCCTTGTAAGATTTTATTTCATCTTTTATTACATAATTAGAAGTCCAATCCAACTCCTTACTTAAAATTTG
>CAZSQT010000050.1:0-24007 GCA_964609295.1 uncultured Gammaproteobacteria bacterium
CAATTTACCATTTTCCCGATAACAATCTTCAAAAGTTGCCCAAGGCACCATACGACAACTTTGATTTTCACCACACTGATAAAGATTTTTTTCAATCAAATCCTCATCCTCATCATAAATAGGACAATGACTCATACAACTATCATTTGATTCAAAACAATTATTAATCCCAAACTTCTTTTGACAAGACAACAAACCACTTGGATCATCCATACTCCCCACATCAACACTAAAACACCTCGCTTCAAAATTGTATTCCCTATCCCCATACCAATAAGCCCTCTGATTACCTACATTACTAAAAATTTCGCTACACTCTTCAGTCCCTGTTTTTATACCATTAGGGCACTTATCCCAAATTACTTTAGGCAAACATACTGAATAAGTACTCAGGCACTCAGTAATACAATGAGTTACACAAAAACGATTAGGATCATCACCAATCGCTGTTTGACACTCAATCTCACTATTAAAAGCTTCCTTTGTATCACAAGTCCTCTGACTCACAGGTGAATTATTACAAATATAATAAGGACCATCTCCTGGCTCTGGCAACGGACTAGTCTCCCCTACTTGACATGAATCAAAATCAAGATAACAAGTTGATTCATTTATTTCTTCACACTTCTCTTGACTCTCCCACAACTGACCAACACACTTACCATCAATTTTAATATAATATGTTTCCAAAGCACCATCTGGTTCAACCAATTGTTGAGCCTGATTTCTTGTATCTTGACTGTCTTGAACAATTTTTACACTAACAGGTAAAGCCACTACCAATAACAATAAACCTATCAAAACTGGAATTTGAGCCAACCCTCTCTTTTTCATTAAATTAAGTAAAGCACTTTCTCAAAATAAATTCAACTCAACAATCTCATCGAGTAATCATTCTTACTATATCACCAAATGTAACTAAAAATATCAAACCAAGCAAAAAAATCATTCCAATATTATTAACAATTATCTCAAAACTTTGTTTAGCTTTTTTCTTAGTAATCATTTCGTAGATTATAAACAAAAGCCTTCCTCCATCCAAAGCCGGCAAAGGTAAAATATTAACCACCGCCAAATTCACCGAAACCACACCAAAAAAATGAATTACCGCCAACATACCCTGATTATTTTTTATACTACTTGTCGCTTCATAAATACCCAAAGGACCAGAAACATCCTTGGGAACACTACCCGAAAACAATTGACTCAACATCCCTACCACTCCACTCACAATAATCCTACCCCAATAATAAGCTTCTCTAAAACCAGCCCCAATTCCTTTATAAAATTCATACCATTTAATCTTTTCCATCTCCATATTGGAAATAGCCACCCCCAATCTCCCCTCATTTTCTGGCGGATTTTCCCTAACATCCAAGATAATAGTCTCTTCAGCCCCTTCTCTTCCAACTAAAAGATTAATTTTTTCACCTTTTTTGTTGTCTACTAATTTTATTAATTCATGACCTTTGCTAATTTCTGTTCCCTCAACTGACTTAATCCAATCACCTTCCTTAATACCTGCCTCCATCGCTGGCGAATTTTCCGCTACCGCCACAATTTTAACTTTATCTGTTTCCATTGGGACTCCAATAATCAAATAAACTATAGTAAAAATCAAAATTGCCAACAACAAATTCATCAAAACCCCTCCAATTACTACAATAAATTTCTGCCAAGGCTTTTTGTTATTAAAAGCATTATTTCCCTTTCCTTCACCATCTTCTCCGTATAATTTACAAAAACCACCCAAAGGTAACCAATTTATACTATATATAGTCCCTTTAATTTTTTTACCCCAAATTCGTGGTGGTAAACCTAATCCAAATTCTTCAACTTTTATCCCCGACTTAATTGCAAAAATAAAATGACCAAACTCATGCACCAAAACCAAAATTGACAAAGCTAAAACGAAAATCAATAAATCCATATTAACCCCTTATCTCCAATTCTTTCTTTTTGGATATTTCTTCAATTTTTTTGATATATTCATCCGTTGTTTTTTGCAACTCATTTTCGTCTTGTTTAAATTCATCCTCAGAAATAGTTTTTTCATTTTTGGCATTCATCAAAATCTTCCTAAAATCAGCTCTCGCCTCTCGAATCATTACTCTCGCTCCTTCCAATTTTCTTCCAAGCAATTTAATGTAATCCTCTCTTTGCTCTACAGTCATCATTGGCAAAGACATACGAATCAAAGAACCATCTACAGCTGGATTTAAGCCAATATTGGCTGCTGCGATTCCATTGGCAACTTCCTTCAAAATTGTCGTATCCCATGGCTCAAAAGTCAAAGTCCTGACATCAGGCACACCAATACTCCCTATCTCTATCAATTTCATCTTTTGATCACCATAAACCGTCACTACTACATTTTCTATCAAAGCACTCGTAGCTCTACCTGTTCGCAATGAAGCAATATCTTCAACAAAAATGGATACAATCTTATCCATTCTTCCTTTTATTTGGTTAAAATCTAGCATATTAAAATTATAACACGCTTAAATCTCAAATCTTTCAAATCGACCCAATTTGATATTTTCTCCAAATTTGGCTATTAATTCTTTAATCAAATCATCAATTGTTCGACTGCCATCTTTAACAAATTCTTGTTTTAATAATTCTTTTGTATCTTTTGGTTCCATCGCCGCTACTTGAAGACAAATATCATTGGCTACCGCCACAAATTCTTCATTTTTAGCTACAAAATCAGTCTCACAAAGTAATTCAACCATTACTCCAATCTTTCCAGTAGAATGAGTATAAGTGGATACCCTTCCTTGTCCAGTTTCTCTTTCGGCTCTTTTTTCGGCTTTTTTAAAACCTTTCGCTTTTAAAATTTCCTTAGCCTTTTTTTCATCTCCCGAAGCTTCCTCAATGGCTGCTTTAATTTCCATCATCCCCAAACCTAATTCCACTCTTAATTTTTTAACTAATTCAATTATTTTTTTATTATCCATAAATTTAAAATTAATTACTAATTACTAGTTACCAATTACTAGTTACTAACTTAGGCAGATTTGATAGCCTTCCCTATCTCTTCAACCAATATCGAGATAGATTTTACTCCATCTTCATTGGCCGGAATAACAATATCAACCTTGTCTGGATTAGTGTCAGTGTCAGTAATTGCCACTACTTTTATTTTTCTCATTTTAGCTTCCCTAATAGCCGTTTTTTCAAAACCAGCATCAACTACAAACAAAATATCAAATAATTTATCCAAATTAGTTAAACCACCAACAATTCTATCCAGTCTAACTATCTCTTTATTTGTCAAAGATAATTCTTTTTTGGTCAATTCGGCAAACTTTCCCTTCTCCATATCTTCTTTTAATTTGTTTAACTTTTTGATATTTTTCCTAATTTGATCCCAATTGGTAATCGTTCCTCCAAGCCATCTCTCAGTTACATAAGGTATAGAACATTCCACTGCTATTCTTCTTACCACCTCTCTGGCCTGCCTCTTAGTTCCAACCATCAAAATCTTCTTACCATTTCTCTTAGCATTGTAAATAAGATCACAAGCTTTTTGCAAACCTTCCAATGTTTTGGCCAAATCAACAATCTCCATCCCATCTTTGGCAATATAGATATTTTTTCTTGCTTTAGGATGAGTTTTGGAAACCTTATGACCCAAATGACAACCAGCTTCAAACAATTCTTTTAGACCAACTGTCAAAGAATATTTCTTATCTTGTTTTACTTTACCTTTAGCGTCTTTAACTTCCTTTATTGTTTCCTTTTTTTCTTCTTTTTTGGAAACAGATTCTTTTTTGTGGTTTTTTAAAACCTTTTTTAATATTTTTTTTGCCATATTTTAAAACCTTTTTATACCTGGCAGACTCTCGTCCAAGGTTACGCCTCCACCTTTTTGGTGAAATTAATAATTTAACTTAAGGATTATAACACAAAATTACTTTTGTTGTAATTTATTGGCAAGCATTTGTGCTCTAAAATTTTGATATTTCTCATTTGCTAAAGCCGTTATATCGGCAATTTTATAAGAAATCTCTACTTTTTTTGAATTTGGATCAGTAATAACTTGGTTTGTGGGATTTACTTCTTTGTTCATATTAAGGGCTATTGTAAACCTCCTTAACTTATTTTTCAACTACATATCAACTACATATACCCTTTAATACTTGTTTCTTGTAATTTAGTTTAATGATAAAATACACTATGCCCGAAAATACAAATCCACTTACTATCCTCGAAATTCGCATTCCCCAGGATAACGAATACACTCTCGAATCAATGTCGGCCCTTCTTTCCAACTTTACCCAATTTTCCAACACCTCCTTTATCCAAAAAATTTTGGGGGTCAAAAAAACCATTGCTTCCTTAGAAATAGTCCTCAAAGATGGCCAAGTCCGTTTTTATCTCATTGTTCCTACTAGTGATTTAGAATTTTTCCGCTCTCAAGTTCTCGCTCAATACAATACCGCTATTATCACTCAAAGCAAAGATTATCTTGACACATCATTGCAAGAAAATTGCCATTTTACCCAACTTGGTATCTCTCGTTCCCACACTTACCCTCTCAAAACCGCCAAAGACTTTCGCGACACTGATCCTCTCAACTCTGTCCTTTCTTCTCTTTCTCGATCTAGCGACAACAAAAACTTCTTTATCTATCAAATCTTAATCTCTCAAGCTCCCAAAAATTGGCAAAGCAACATTTCCTCTATTATTCAAAACGGTATTATCGTCGATAAAGAAAAAAATATTCGCACTGCCCATCCCGACAAATCAATTTTTGAAACCAAGATTCAATATCCTGGCTTTCTCACTCAAATCAACCTGATTTCCAACAACCAATCTTTAATTTCTCAAGTTTCTTCATCTTTTGGCGTTTATACTTCTCCTCGTGGCAACTATATCAAAACTTTTTCACCAGGACTTTTTACCAAAAACAAAATTTTAAAATCAATCACCAATCGTCAATTTAACAAATCTCTAAAAACTCAAATTCTCAATACTGAAGAAATGTCTGCTCTCTGTCATTTTCCCAATCACTTGACCAAGCTTCCCAATATCGCTTGGGGTAAAAAATTATTTGCCGATCCTCCCGAAAATCTACCTATTGCCGACAACTTATCCCCCGAAGAAAAAAATAAAATCACCTTTTTTGCCAAAACCGAATTTCATAACAAAGAAACCATTTTTGGTATCCAAGAAGGCGAAGATAGACGTCGTCACAATTATATTATCGGTAAATCAGGCACAGGTAAAACTACTCTTATTTCCAATATGGCCATTGATGATATTCGCAAAGGTAGAGGGGTAGCTATTATTGATCCTCACGGTGATTTGTGTAACACCATCCTTGATTATATTCCCTCAAATCGCATCAATGATTGTTGCTATTTTAATCCTTCTGACCCAGAATACGCTTACCCTCTCAATGTTTTGGAGACTCAAAACGAATCCCAAAAAGAACTTGTTGCCTCTGGTGTTATCTCAATTTTCAAAAAACTATATGGCAATATCTCTTGGGGACCTCGACTAGAACACATTTTACGCAACACCGTCCTTACCTTAGTCAACACGCCCAATTCCAACATGACTCATATCGTTGAAATCTTAACCAATCAAAACTATCGCGACAAAGTCATAGCTCAACTTAAAAATCAAACTTTACTCAATTTTTGGAACAACGAATTTAATCGTATGGACAAAAAATTCCAGCAAGAAGCCATCGCTCCTATTTTAAACAAAGTTGGTCAATTTTTATCTTCCACCAAAATCCGCAATACCATCAATCACCCCAAATCAAAAATCAATATCCAAGAAATTATGGACAAAAAGAAAATTTTAATTGCCGACTTATCTTCTGGCAAATTGGGAGAAGACAATTCTGCCCTACTTGGTGCCATGCTTATCACTCAAATTCAATTATCAGCCATGAATCGGGCTTTTCAATCATCTGATGACCGATCTGATTTTTACTTATATGTCGACGAATTCCAAAATTTTGCCACCGAATCTTTCATCAAAATCCTTTCTGAAGCCCGCAAATACAAATTAAATCTTATCATTGCCAACCAATACATGGCCCAACTTGATCGTTCTATCCAAGACGCTATTTTGGGTAATATTGGTTCTATTGCCTCCTTTGTCATTGGTAATCAAGATGCCTACATTCTTGGTAAAGAATTTGGACCAAATTTCCCCCCAGAAGACCTTGTTAAAATTGGTCGTTATCAAATTATTTGCAAATTATCCATCGATTCTGAAACCAAAGAACCATTTTATGCTACCACCCTACCACCTTTATCTTGCAAAAATCAACAACGCGACAAACTAATTCAAGTTTCTCGTGAACGCTACGGAAAAAAGATAATAGATCTTAGTTCTACGACCTAATTTATGGTTTTTTCCATCCAGCCCACTTACATTTAGGATATTTACTACAACCATAAAATTTTCTTCCAGTTTTTGTTCTCCTTACTACTCCTGGTGCCCCACATTCAGGACAATCAAAACCTGCTTCTTCAGAAAACCTTTCAGTATATTTACACTCTGGAAAACGAGAACAAGAAATAAATTTACCAAATCGACCCAATCTAATCACCAATTCACCTTTACCACACTCAGGGCACTTTTTACCTAATTTTTCCGTTTCTATTTTAACTCTCTCCGAATCCTTTCCCGCTTTTTTTAATTCTTCACTAAAAATTTTATAAAAATCCTTCATCATTTTTTTCCAATTAACCTGACCCAAAGCAATTTCATCCAAATCCTCTTCCATCTCTGCCGTAAAGGGCAAAGAAACTACTCTAGCAAAATTAGTTACCAAATACTCATTAACCGCCTTCCCCAAAACTGTTGGTTTAAATCTACCCTCTTCTTTTTCTACATATTGCCTCATGATAATTGTCGAAATAATTGGCGCATAAGTTGATGGTCGTCCAATCCCTTGCTTCTCCAAACTAGAAACTAAGCTCGCATCACTATATCTTGGTGGCGACATCGTTTCGCTCTCTATCTTTTCAACTTTTTTAGCTTTTATCTTTTCCCCTTCTGTCAAATTAGGCAAAATCTGATCTTCATATTTATCACCGCTAATTTTCAAAAATCCATCAAATAAAATTTTGACTCCTTTAGCTAAAAATAAACTGTTTTGATTAGACAACTCTACTTTTGTATTTTGAAATTTAGCCAAAGCTCCTTGAGTCGCTACCGCTCTCTTCCAAATCATTTCATATAATTTCACTTCTCGGGCATCACCCTCTATCGTTTTAACTCCTGCATTGGTTGGACGAATTGCCTCATGCGCCTCCTGAGCATTTTTTGAATTGTTCTTGTAAACTCTTACCTTATCAGACAAATAATTATGACCATATTCTTTTTCTATAAATTTTCTAAATTGACTTATGGCTTTATCTGACAAATAAACCGAATCCGTCCTATGATAAGAAATTAGACCTCTTTCATAAAGCTTTTGGGCTACACTCATTGTTTGCTTACCACTCCAACCAAATCTTCTTGAAGCTGCTTGTTGTAACTTTGAAGTTGTAAAAGCTGGCAAAGGACTTCTTCTAGACTCTCTTCCTTCTACTTTACTAATCAAAAAATCACTATCTAATTTTTTCAAAAAATTATCAGCTGCCTTTTTGTCCAAAATAGTTTTACTATATTTATAATCACCGTCAAACAAATTGAGTTTTTCTGTTATTGTAATTTTTTTACCGTCAATTTTTATCAAATCAGCCCCAAAACCTTTTTTAAACTGAGCCAATATCCTAAAATATTTTTCTTTTTTAAAATTTTCTATCTCTTTTTCCCTCTCCACTATCAACCTCAAAGCCACAGATTGTACTCTACCAGCCGACAAACCTCTTCTAACTTTTCTCCACAAAATAGGTGATAAACTATAACCAACCACCCTATCCAAAATCCTTCTTCCTTGTTGAGCATCTACCAAATTTAAATCAATTTCCCGTGGCTTCTTAATTGCTTCCAATACTGCTTCTTTGGTAATTTCATTAAAAACTACTCTCTGAATTTTTTTATCTTTCAATTTACACTCCTCAATTATATTAGAAACATGCCATGCAATTGCTTCTCCTTCACGATCAGGGTCAGACGCCAAATAAATATCTTTTATTTTTTTTGCTTTCTTTTTGATTTCATCAACTACTTTTTTCTTTCTACTATCGACAACATAATCAACGTCAAAACTCTTCAAATCCACCCCCATCTTATTCATCGGTAAATCACGCAAATGACCAATAGTTGCCACCACTTCAAAATCATTACCAAGATACTTCGAGATAGTCCTCGCTTTGGTTGGCGACTCCACTATCAATAATTTTTTATGCATAACAGTCATTGTCAATTATTCTACTACACCTGTCAAGAATCAGATAATATCATCTACTTCCATCACCAAGTTTGCTCCATTTTTAATCAAAAAATTAGGAGCAAAACTATTTTTATCTCCTACTCGACCAGGCAAACAATAAACCTCTTTATTTTTTTCTACTGCCATTCGCGCCGTTACCAATACACCACTATGATTGTCACCCTCAATCACCAAAACCTTTTGACAAAGATCAGCAATAATTTCATTTCGTTTCAAAAAATCAATCGGTTTTGGCATTTGACCCTTTTTTTGTAAAGATACAATCAGTCCATTTTCTTTTAAAATCCTTTCATACAACCAATAATTACCCTTAGGTGTCGGCATATCTACTCCACTAGCCAAAACTGCTATCACTCCTCCCTTATTGTCTAAAGCTATCTTGTGAGACCAAGCATCTACTCCAAAAGCCATCCCAGAAACAATAACCCAACCTTTTTTTACTAATTGAGGTATCAAAATTTCTATCATTCTTTGACCATAAACACTCATCTCCCTACTCCCGACCACCGCAATTAACTTATTTTCTTGCAACAATTCCCTATTTCCCAAAAAATCCAATTTCGTCTTCATATAATTACTAAAATTATAAATCATAATTAACTAAATAATTGAGAATGTTAACAGACAAAATCGAAAATTGTTTTTATCAAGCCTTCAACGTGGTCACACATCAATTTTTTCTTGGCACCACCGTCTCCTCTTCCCCAAACCACTCTTTTAATATATCTCCCACGATTGGCGCCGCCTCATCACTCCCTTCTCCACCTCTTTCCACAAATACCGTAATCGAAATTTCTGGATTTTCAGCCGGCGCATAAGCCGTCAACCAAGCATGAGTGTCATCACTACCATCACCCACCTCTGCTGTTCCTGTCTTACAAGCAATCTCTGTCTCAAAATTAAACAAAGGCCAAGCAGTTCCTCCTTGATTGCAAGCCTCCACCAAACCCTTTTTAACCAAAGCTAAATTTTTACCACTAATTTTTAAATCTTTACACTCTGCTTTCTCCCCTTTCAATAAAGTCAAATCACACTTCACTCCATCATTGGCCAATACATTAGTCATCAAATTAACACTCAAAGGTGTTACATTCAAATCACCCTGCCCTATGGACAAATGATAAGTATTACCCAAAAACCAAACCTCATTTTTAACTTCTTTTTTCCATTCTGGATTAGGGACCACATTATCTATCTCTCCTGCCAAATCAATACCACTTTTTTGGCTATAACCAAATTTATCTGCCCAAGATTTAATATTATTTGGACCCAATCTTTCACCCAATTTATAAAAGAAAATATCATTGGATCGTTTTAGAGCATCGACTACATTTATCATCCCATCAGTTTTGCCACTTTTTGTCCAAGCCCAATTTCTATAAGTATAATCACCAACTTCTATAAAGCCCGTATCTTCAATTAAGGTTTCTTCATCAATTACTCCCTCCTCCAATCCCGCCGTTGCCATAACTATTTTAAATACCGAGCCAGGATGATAACGAGTCGCTATCGCTCTATTCAAAAGAGGAAAATTTACATCATCAACCAAATAATCTTTAATTTTTTCATTATTTCTTTCAAAAGAAAAAACATTGGGGTTAAAAGCAGGTGAAGATACCATTGCCAAAACCTCCCCATTGCTAGGATTACTCATAATCACTACTGCTTTTTTATCTTTAACAAACTCAAAGATTTTATTTTGCCAATAAGCATCCACTGACAAAATTACATCCTTTCCTTCTTCCGGATTATGCCTACCCAATTCCCTCAAATACTTCCCCAAAGCATCTACTTCCACCAACCTTTTTCCATCTACTCCCGACAATTCACAATCAAAAGATTCTTCTACCCCACCCCTCCCAAATATACTCTCTAGTTGTAATTTTTTACCACATTTTTCTTCCTTCAAATCTTCAACATTAACTTTACTTACATAACCACTAACAAAAGCCAGTGCCTCTCCATAGGGATATTCTCTCAATATTTCATAAGTATAATCCTCACTTTCCAACAACTCACCATTAAATTCCCCTCTTTCCTTAGGTAATTTACTCTCCCCTTCAATTTTAAAATATTGGTACCAACTCTGAGCAATCACCCTGCCATTTCTATCCAAAATTTTACCTCTACCAGCAGGAATTATTTTTTCTACTACCCTATTGTTAACCGATAAATTATGATAATATTTACCCTTAATCAAAGATAAATTAAAAGAATAAGACCACAAAATCAATAAGCTAATTATCAAACAAAATTTCACAAAAAAATATTTAACTGGTTTAAAATCCAACATAATTAATTAAATTTTGATACTAATTTAACTTTAGCTAAATTATCCTTATTTTCTATCAATTCTCCCAATCCAATAGTTACTGATAATCCAGCATCTTTATCCAAAGACACCGGCATCTTAATACTCTTCTCTACCATCTCTTTCAAACCATAAAAATTAGCCATTCTACCAGTCAAAAATATTCCTTTTTTTAAAATATCCTGCATCAACTCCGGTGGTGTTTCCGACAAAACTTTATTAGTCAAACTGATTATTTTATTCAAACTTAAGTTAGTTGCTTCCATAATTTCCTCCTTTGTTACCTTTATTGTTTTTGGTAAACCTTGTTCCAAATCCCTACCTCTGACAATTGTTGTTTCATACATTTTTTCTTTTATATTCTCAGCAGTATTTTGACCTATCAATACACCATATTTCATTTTCAAAAAATTAATTATATCTTGATCAAAATCTTTTCCCCCCAAATTAATAATTTCACTTACCACAACTCCACCCATAGATACCACACTCACCTCTGTCTTACCTCCTCCAATATCTACTATCACCAACCCTGAAGGCTGATCCAGATCTAACCCCAAAGCCAAGGAAACCAAAACCGCCTGTTCTACTAATACCACATTTTTCAAACCAAAAGACAAAAAAATTGATTTAATAGCTCTTTTTTGAACACTGTTAATATTAGTTGGTACTCCTATTAACATCCTTGGTTTAAAAAACTTTGGATAACCCATCGGAATATCATCAATAAGTTTTAGATAATAAGCAACTAACTTTTCAGCTGCATCTAAATCAGAAACTATTCCATTTTTGACAGGACTAATTACTTCAATCTGAGCTGGCTCCCTATCCAACATTTCTTTGGCTCTCGCCCCATAAGCTACTGGTTTTAAATTTTTTACCCTAGGTGCCGACAAACCAGTATATTTCTTTTTTCTTATCCGAGCAATCATTGTTGGATCATTTACTACAATTCCCCTATCACGAACATAAATTAAAATATTACTCGTCCCAAAATCAACTCCTGCCTCAACACTAAAACGTGACGCAATTTTTTTTACTTTATTTGATAAAAAATTAAAAATACTCACTTTAAAAGTATAACAAAATACCGATATACTATGTTAATGCGCAAAACAAATTCTATTATCAATTTTTTGATTATTATTCTTTTCTTTTTTACCCCCATCCTCTTTTGTTTCAAAAACTCCGAACTTTTTGAAATCCCCAAAATGTTCTTCACTTATTTTATTACTTGCCTTGCCTTGATCTTGCACCTATTCAATGTTTACCAGTCAAAAAAACCTTTTTTAATCAAACACCCTCTAAACCCCTTCCTTTTAATTTTTATCATTACTCAAGCAATCGCCACCTTTAATTCCATTGATCCACATACTTCACTTTTTGGTTATTATTCTAGATTAAATGGTGGTCTTTTTTCGTTAATTTCCTATTATATTATTTTTCAACTAATTCTCCTTTATTTTAATGAAAAACAAAAAAAATATCTCATTAATAGTCTAATTATTTCCGGACTCCTTGTCTCTATTTATGGTATTCTCCAACATTTTGGTATCGATAAACATATCTGGGTTCAAGAAGTTCAACAAAGAGTTTTTTCCACTTTTGGTCAACCAAATTGGCTCGCTGCTTTTCTCTGTATTTTAATTCCGCTATCTCTCCATCAAAAAAAACCAATTTATACTTTATTTTCAATTATATTTTTTGTTTGCCTACTCTATACCAAGTCAAAATCTGGATTAATTGCCAGTTTAATATCTATTGCTATTTATTATGGCCTAACCTTTATCACTCAAAAAAACATCTGGAAAAAAGCCCTTTTTGTTATCACTATTTTTATCTTTTTTACTTTACTCATACCCAATCCTATCAAAGATCAATTTTTTCCACCAAAAACAAGTAATCAAACACTCCAGACTGAATACAATATCACTGACTCTGGTAATATACGAAAAATAGTTTGGCAAGGCGCCATAGACCTCTTTAAAAAATTTCCTTTTTTTGGCACTGGCGTCGAAACTTTTGCTTATTCTTATTATTGGACACGACCCATTGAACACAATCTCACTTCTGAATGGAATCATCTCTACAACAAAGCCCACAACGAATATATTAACTATCTCGCCACCACTGGTTTTATTGGTTTTACTGCTTATATAATTCTTATAATTTTTACTCTTTACTACCTACTGCGACAAAAAAACTATTTTATTTTTGCTTCATATATCTCTATTTTAATCACTAATTTCTTTGGTTTTTCCACTGTTATCATCTCACTTTTATTTTATAGTTTACCCACCCTAAATCATCAACCACAAGAGTCATCACCCCTACCACACAACACCAAAAACAACCCTATTTTTATTTTGATAATCCCCTTTATTATTATTGCCTTAATTAAAATTATTTCTTTTTATCAAGCCGACAAATCTTATGCCCTCGCCCAAAAATATGAAAGTGTAAAAAATTATTCAAAAGCTAATATATATATATCTAAAAGTATCAAATTAAACCCATACGAACCAATTTACTATAGCAAACTAGCTCATATATCAGCCAAAAATTCCCAAGTTCAAATCGCCCTTGACAGCTCCCAAAAAGCTATTTCAATCTCCCCTTTCAACCTCAATATTCTCAAAGAAACTGCTCAAACATTTTATATGCTTAGTACTATTGATGGTCAATATTTTTCCAAATCCCTAGAAATCCTCGACAAAATTATAAAATTAGCCCCCACTGATGCCAAAGCCTATCTTACTACAGCTCAATTTCTTCAATCAGCCGACTTTATCAACGAATCAATTATTTTTTACAAAAAATCTCTCGAATTAAAACCAAATTATGACGATGCTAGTTATGCTCTTGCTCTTATTTATCTTGAGAAGAAAGATTATTCAGAAGCCAAAAAATATCTAGAAATCACCACCAAAATTGCACCAAAAAATTTAGAAGCCCAACAATACTTAAATCAACTTTAATACCTTTTCCACACTCCAATCAATCATTTTTTCTCCAACAAATTTGTATATCTTTCCATTTGATTCCATAATTCTATCAATCATCAAAATCCCATCCAAATGATCCATCTCATGTTGAATTACAATCGCTTCATAGCCCTCCCACCTACCTTCTTTTTTTTCTAATATTTTCTTTTTTTTATTTAATTCTTCCCATTCCAAATCAAAAGCAAAAAACCTCTTGATAGTCCCGTATATATTAGGAAAAGATAAACATCCTTCCAAAAAATCTTCTTCTTTACCATCCTTTGACTGCATCATAGGAAACTGTTTATTACCATAAACCTTAATTATTTTAGGATTAAACAAAAGTCTAACTTTTTTATCCTTCTTAATAGCCAAAATCCTTTGAGAATAACCAATTTGTAAAGCCGCCAGACCAACCCCATAGTCATCTTCCCTTAAAGTATCTTGGAGATCACTAGCCATAGATAATATCTTTTTATCAATTTTATTTACCCACTGACCTTTTTCTCTCAATCTTTTGTCAGGATAAATTAAGACATTTTTTTTCATATTGCCTTATTTTACCAAAAAATATTATAATAATAACAGTTATGAATAAAATTAAACTCATATTTTTTGGCTCATCAGCTTATTCTCTCATCATCTTAAAACAAATAATCAAATCCCCTCTTTTTGATTTGCAAACTGTTGTTAGCAAAATAGACAAAGCTCAAGGACGCCAAAAAATCATCACTCCCAATCCAGTTGTAAAATTTTGTCAAGATAAACATCTTCCTCTACTCCAAACTGATACTTTTGACACCAAATTTATTTCCACTCTCAAAAAAATAAAACCGGATTTAATTATTGTTGTTGCCTTTGGCCCCCCATATTTCACCCAAGAAATTATAGATATTCCCAGATTCAAAATAGTCAATATTCACCCTTCTCCTCTACCCAAATACCGCGGTGCTACTCCCGGCCCCTGGCAAATTATTAATGGCGAAACCAATTCCAGTGTTACCTTTTTCAAAATAGATGCCCTTCCTGATCACGGCCCTATTATTCACCAAATTCCATTTGCAATAGACCAAGATGAAACTGCTTCGTCTTTTTATAACAAAGCTTTTAATCTTGCCGCCAAAAACCTAAACATCATTATTAGCAATTACATTAAAAATCCCACCAATCTTCAAATTCAAAATCATCAAGAAAAAACATATTTTCCAAGATTTACCAAAGATTCTGCTCTCATAAATTGGAGCTGGCCACCTATCAAAATATACCGTTTTATTAACGCTCTTAGTGATTGGCCTATTGCCTGGACCTATATTCGTAACCAACAAAACAAAACAATGAAAATGAAAATATTCTCTGCTACTATTCAAAATAACGAATTAATTCCACAGCAAATACAAATTGAAGGTAAAAACAAAAATAATTGGTCTGAAATTAAAAAATACTATCGACTGATTACTTCTTAGGACTCTCAACTTTTTTAGTCAACTCACTTTTAATTTTTTTTATACATTTAGTACAAAAATTACCAGATACTTTTTCTTTACCAACAGATATGCTAACCTTCTGTATATTAGCCATAAAGGTTCGTGGTGTTCTATTTTGGGCATGGGAACGAATTCTTCCTATTTTTGTTCCTCTACCACACAATTGACATGTTCTCATGGGCTATACTATACCAGAATTATTATTTTTTTGAAATATGTTAAATATATTTACTTTTGATTTTCTTCTTTTAGCTATCTCTCTTCTAGTAGCTATTACAATCCACGAATTTTCCCACGCTCTCGTTGCCGACAAATTAGGCGATCCTACTCCTCGATCTATGGGGCGTCTTAGCTTAAACCCCTTCGTACACCTCGACCCTCTAGGTACTTTAGCCTTATTTTTTATCCGCTTTGGTTGGGGCAAACCAGTTCCCATTGATAGTTATAATTTCAAAAACCCCCGCCGAGACGAAATTCTTGTCTCTCTGGCGGGACCATTAAGTAATTTAATTTTTGCCATAATATCCGCTATTCTTCTCCGTTTTATTCCTTTTGGTATCTTCCTCTATTTTATCCAAATCAACTTAATGCTTGGTGTCTTCAACCTTCTACCCATTCCCCCACTTGACGGTTCCAAAATTTTCCTCAACCTACTTTCAGTCGAAAAATCAATCAAATGGCAAGAGGCCTTTGATAAATATGGCATGGTACTTATTTTTATTTTAATTTTCTTACCAATTGGCAATACTAGTATTATTTTTAAAATAATGAACCCAATAGTCAATTTTCTTATGCATTTTTATCTAAGCCAATTTGCTGGTTTAAGTATTTGACCATTTTATTGATATCCTCAGTATTCATTCCGTGAACTTTAGCCCCATCTTCTAAAGTTTCCATTTTGGCAGCCATACAACCAACACAATGAAAGTTATATTTTTTAACTAATATATCAACTAATAATGGATAACGCCCCAAAATATCAGCGATAAACATTTTTTTCGTAATTTTTTGAATCATAAAAAATTGAATTATTAACTTATACATTATATAATATTTATAGCTCTACCTTAAGCTCAGTTTTAAGAAGGTGTTTTTTCTAGCTAAATTTCTTTAATGGAAAACACGTCTTTTCTGGTCATTGACCTTTAAAGTAGTTTTCCACCACGTTTCTTAGCGTGGAAAAGCCACTATTGAAGCAAACTTTTGGTGGAGCTTTTTATTTTTTAGAGCTTCTTTTTTGATATTATTTTTGTACATTTTATTGTATTTATCCGAATTATCCAAATATTCATTTATAAATTTCTTCAATTCACCATAACCTTCCTTAACCCAACCCAACTTTTTCTTCAATATCAACTCGACATTGCCATCTTCTTGTCCTCCTATGTGAGAAACCATCACAAAAGGTTTTTTTTGTGCCACACATTCAAATATAAAATTAGGTCCCCCTTTACCCAAAACAATATCACTTTGAGATAAATATCTGACCATATCATCAATCCAACCATAAATTTCCATTTCTATTATTTTATCCTTCCCCATCCAAGCAATCATTTTTTTACACATCAAAGCCAAAAAATAAGAAAATTTATCTGTTCCCGTTCCAATTATAAATTTAACTGGCTTTTTTAAGCCTAATATTATCAACAAAAGTTTAGGTAAAGCACTATTTCCCAAACTCCCTCCACCTACAAAAATTACTGGTTTTTCCTTTTTTTCCTTTTTGTATTTTTTATACATTTCCTTCTTTACCCACCACCCTGTTTTAATTATAGTGTTTTTAGGTATACCTTCTTTAACTCCCATTTTTTCCATCTTTTCATCATAAACCCAATGATAATCAGCTCCTTTAGTAAAACCAATTTTGTAAGATTCCCAAGGATCAGCAACCACCACTATCAATTTGAATTTTCTGTTTTTAATCTTAGCCAAAATCTGACAAAAAACATTATAAGTACAAATAATTATATTTGGATTTTCTTTATTGACTAATTTTTCAAACATTGGCACTTTATACTCACAACCTTTATCCATCAATTTAGCTATAAATCTAACATTTGACAACTTTAAATTAATCCTACCCAAAGCAGGAAAAAATCTGTAATTAATTGTGTACCATAAATTCCACCAATGTAAACCAGCATTAAAAGATACATATTTGACCTCACAATCATCCTTTATCATTTCAAAAATTGCCTTAGCAATCGAACGATGCCCCCAAGGCATATAATCAGTCAAAACCATTATTTTCTTTGTTTTTTTCATATTTTGAGCCTGAAGTCAGACTCGAACTGACGACCTGCTGTTTACAAAACAGCTGCTCTACCAACTGAGCTATTCAGGCATTAATCTCCAAATTATACCAAACTAAAAATTAAACTTCTCCAATTCCCTTTCCACTGATTCTGGCAAAGCAAACTTAGATACTGCCAAAAAACCTTTTATTATCATCGACACTGCTTGTTTTTCACTCATTCCCCTAGACATCAAATATTCCACCGCATCCTCAGATACTTTGCCAATAGATGCTTCATGTGTCATATTCAAATCCGCCAAATTAGCCTCTAACTCAGGAATCGCTCTAATATTTCCTTTTTTAGACAAAATTAACCCACCGCAGTCCAAATGAGCCTTAATATTTTTTGCATTACCTACCATACAACCCCTATTAGTCACTTCACTCCTATCACAAACAATCTTAGAAATAATCTGACCGCTACTATTCTCTCCATCAAAAACAATTTTTGAACCAATATCAAATTTACTTCCCTCTCTAGCGTAGACAAAAGAATTAAAATCAGCCTGACTATAATCTCCTTTCAAATGGCATTGAGGATACATCTTGATATCACCCACCGGCTTGACACAAATATAATTAGAGACAAAACTCCCCCCTTCCTCGACCACCACCGCGGTTTTTGGTCTTACCACCACTCCATTTCCCCAACTATGAACCATAGTATAAGTTAATTTTGCTCCTTTTTTGACATAAATTTCTGTAATTCCCAAATGCTTTGCCTCTTTCACTTCATCACCCATCAAACAACCAGTAATTATGTTCATTTCTGAATTTTCTTCGGCCACAATCAAATTGTGAACTTTTTGATTTGTCTTGTTTTTGCTAATAAATAAACAGGTTTGGATTAAACCCTCAACCTTTTTTTCCTTCTCCGATCTTACAAAATAACCCTCAAAATCACCATTTGCCACCTCTCTAGTCTCATCATCTTTATTTTTGGCAATCAATTTCCAAAAATATTCTTTTATTTTAAACTTTGCCAAAGCCTCATTGATTCCCATTATTTCCAATCCTTCATATCTCCTCAAATTACACAACAAATCATTATTTTCTATCAAAAAACCATCACCATAGCCCACTGAGCTTAATTTTTTAGCATTTTTTTTCAAAAAATCAGCAACTTTCTTCATGTTTTTTACAATGTATACAAACCTTATAACCATTAGCATTAATTGTCGCCAACATCTTTTTGGCTTCATCACAACAAACTATCCGTCCGTTAATCATTACATAAGCTATTTTTGTCTTCAAATAATTTAAAATCTGACCAGTATGAGTAATTACAATTGTCCCCTTACCTTCTTTCACCATTTTATCAATCTCTTTACCTACCATCGCTACATTTTCTATATCTACCCCCGAATCAGGTTCATCCAACAACAACAAATCAGGATTTTGCAATCTTAATTGAAACAACTCCGATCTCTTTATCTCTCCTCCTGACAAATTATCATTGACATTTCTGTTCAAAAATTTATCAATATTATATTTATGAGTATTATCTTTTTTGCCCAAAAAATCAACTATTTTTTTTAATTTAATTCCACTTAATTTGGGCGATTTTTGATACATCATCCCAATCCCCATTGTTGCTCTCTTATCAATACTCAAATTATTGATTTTTTTACCTTTAAAAATTATTTCCCCTCTATTAATTTTCAAACCACCAATTCCCATAATTGCTTTCAATAAAGTTGTTTTACCACAACCATTAGGACCCAAAATAACAATCAATTCTCCCTTATCAAGAGACAAATTGACGCCTTTGAGTATGTCACATCCATCCATGGATACAAATAAGTCCTTAATTTTCAACATTAATCAATTATATCTTATTCTTAACCAATCGCCTATAATTTGATAAAATACCAAAAGCTTCTTAACAATCTGCTCGAATAGCCCCGCCTGCATCGCTATGCGAACGAAGCGAAGCATTGCGGGCAGGTCAGTTGGTAAACTAATTATGTTTAAAACAAATAATAGTTTTAAATAAACATTAACATTATTAAAAACTTGCTCGGATAGCTCAGTTGGTAGAGCATTCCCTTGGTAAGGGAAAGGTCCTGGATTCGAATTCCAGTCCGAGCTCCAAAATCACAAGGAGGGCTTCGCCCTCCGAAGCTTCAGCGTAGGAGGGTTGGCCGAGTGGTTATGGCACTGGTTTTGAAAACCAGCGGGAGCAATCCCTCAGAGGTTCGAATCCTCTACCCTCCGCAACATTACCTTTTTACATTTGGTCGACACGAAATTCTGTTATTAAAAGCTAAACTACTCCCCACATGACGATATTTTCTATTCCTCGTATTTCCAGGTTCAGGTTTAATCTTCTTTTTCTTCTCTTTAATCCTATCTCTAAAACAAATTGACGGCAAAATATCCATCGAAAAACCAGGAAAAACAATATGCCCCTCTCCCAAAGCCAAATCGTCCCAATTTTTATGACAATCACAAGCATCATCGCCACTCTGCTCCCCACACAACAAAACTAAATTAGCAATATTATCGGAACCATACAAAGAACGAGGTATTTTATGGTGTAATTCCAATTTGTTATATTTTTTACCACAATCCCAACAATAACCATCTTGATAATCAAACAAAATCACTTTATTCAACCTTCTCAAAGAAAAAGCATCATATTTATCATCACCTCTATTTTTATATTTTTTATCTAACTTTATTAATTCATCATTCTTTTTTAATATATCTTGACTAACAACTTGTACACCATTACCCATCTCTCCTAAAAAATTCAAAGTCGCCGCCCTAGCCAATCTATTATATTTTACATTATTAAAAACTGTTATTCTACCAAATCTCACTAGCATATAACCCAAATCATTATATTCATATTTATCCTTATCCAAACCAAAATTTATTTCATGGTTTTTCATTAAATTAGACAATCTACTTGTCAAATGACCTGCCTCACTCACAAACAAAGCTGGATTTTGTCTCTTTTTTTTCACCATGACAAAACTCATACATCGATTCTCTGCAAAATTCTCTTTAGTAAAAACCATTTATAAACCTATAACCAATTATCTATATGTCCGTCAACTATCACTTTCTATATCACCTATATTATTTACCTTTCTTTTCATTATAACTAAATTATGCTAATCTTAATTAATATGAATATCCAAATCACTGTCAACAACTTTGAATTAACTGATAGTATAAAATATCTTATAGAAGAAAAAATGTCTCCCAAAATTGACCAATTACTCAAAAATTTTAGTCCCGAGATGAAAACCGCCTCCGTTCATATTGAAAAAGAAAAACACGATATTTTTAAAGTTAATTTTGATATCAAGCTTCCTGGCAAAGAACACATCTATTCCGAAACCAGACACAAAATATTTGAATCAGCCATCATTGACTTAACTCAACAGATCGAAAGACAAATCAAAAAATATCGACAAGAATTAGTTAACTATTCTTTAGGCTAAATATGTTTGCTTTTATTCCTCTCCTCTATCAACTCTATCAAGCCTATCAAAGTACCGATCTCAAATTTCAACCTCAAGCCAATACCCCAGGCCAAGTTCTTTCTGCCCAAGTAGAAATTCCTTCTCCACCCACCATTACCCCCACCCCTCAACCAAAAAATATTGGTGGTTTTGGCCAGGTTATCAATATCGCTGTTATTGGTGATTCGATGATAGAAACTTTAAAACCAGAGATTCCCATCCTCAAACAATCTTTAACTAATTATTTTCCTTCCCATATTTTTTATATCAAAAATTATGGTTTTCCTGCCAAAACTCTTGAATACGCTCGCGCCACCATCAACCAAATTATCGATCAGCAACCTGACATCATTGTCCTAGAGTCTTTTGCTTATAATAACTATGGCAATACTCAAGAAGGTATCGACAAACAATGGCTTCATCTTGGTGCCATCACTACCGAAATCAAAAACAAAATCCCCAATACCGATATTATTATTGCCACCACTATTGCCCCCAACTCTGTCGAATTTGCCAAAGGCTCAGGCAATGAATTTTCTGGTATCGAAAAAATAGAAAAATCCAAAACTATCAAACTTTATCTTCAAAATGCCATTAATTTTGCCACTTCTCAAAATTTTTACCTAGCCGATGCTTACACTCTGAGTCTCAATCACGACCAAGAAGGTCACAAAGAACTAATCAATCCTCAAGACAACCTCCACCCATCCCAATTAGGCCAACAACTTTTTTGTGATTCCATTGCCAAAACCATCTTTGACAACCAAATCCTTTAAAATAATCAATAATTCATTTCTTGGTTATTGTTTCTTGTAATTTTTTTGATAAAATCAGCTATGGCAAAATCCAAAAAAACACCACGTATTTTGATAGCCCTCATCTGTTCTGTTTGTGGTGCTCAAAATTATCTTACTACCAAAAACAAAACTAACACCCCTGATAAATTAAAATTTATCAAATACTGTCGCTGGTGCAAAAAGAAAACCGAACACAAAGAATCAACCAAGCTAAAATAAGAACATCATTAGAGAATATCTATATCTCTCCCCTCGAAAAATGTAATTTAGCTTGTAAATTGTGCTATACCCACAAAAATAATCATATCCTTTCCAATACCCAAATTCTCAATTTCATCAAAAGATACAAAAAACATATCAATTTAAAATCAATTATCTTTTGCGGTGGTGAAGTCTTTATCTTACCCAAATTCACTCAATTAATAAATAAATTATTAGATCAAAAAATTTTTATCACCATTATTACCAACGGCACCATCGATAAATTAGACCAAATTAAAGACCCCAAAAACTGCCAACTCCTTGTTTCTTTTGACGGACCTCAACCAATTCATGACCAAAATCGAGGTCCAGGCAATTTCCAAAAATCCAAAAATTTTGTCAAAAAAGCCCTCAAACTCGGCTTTCCTGTCGAAATTATGTACTTGGTCACTCCCCTATCTTATAGTAAAAAAATAAATATCTATAACCTAAAAAATAACTATATCAGCTTAAAAACCAAATCATTTGACAAAACATTAAATTTTTCCCCTCTCACCCCAAAACAAATTATTAAAATCAAAAAACCCTTTCATTTCGGTTGTTTTCAACTCAGCCTCCAATCCAATGGCACTATCACCCCTTGCTGTGAAATTATGACTCCTCTGGCCAAAATTACTGACCCTATTCCCCAAGTTATCCAAAAATATCAAAAACTCTTCGCTCCTTGTCTTAAATGTCAACAATGTCTTGGCTGTCCCTCTCCCAATTTTCTCTGCGGTTATATCCAAGAACTTGGCGTCAAAAATTGTCAACAAGTGGTAAAATTACTCCAATGAATTTTGACACCTACTTTATCAAAGAAAAAACACTTCAAAAATTACGCCAATACTTTATTGACCACAATTTTCATGAAGTAGAAACCCCTACTCTCCAGCCCCAAGTCCCCCTCGAGCCAAACCTATACCCTCTCAAAACCACTTGGAAACAAAAAAATAAAGATTTCTATATGGCAATTTCCCCCGAAAGTGCACTCAAAAAACTCATTGCTCAAGGTATTGGTAACTGCTTTGCTGTCTCCAAAGTTTTTCGCGACCTAGAAGATATCGGCCCCACTCACAATCTCGAATTTTCTATGCTCGAATGGTATGAGATGGACAAAAATTATCAAGATATCATTCAGCGCTGTCAAGATTTATTTCAAAAAATTTCCAATAACAATATCATAATATATCAAGGACACCAGATAGACCTCACTCCCCCTTGGCCCCAAGCCACCCTAAGTGAACTTTTTCAAAAATATGCCCACATCGATCTTTCTCAAAACCTTGACACCAAAAGTATTATCGCCACCGCTAGTAAAAAAGGCTACAATGTCAATGGCGTCACTACCTGGGAGCCACTTTACACTCAAATTTTTATCAATGAAATTGAATCAAAATTACCCCAAGACAGACCATTTGTTATCACCAACTACCCGACCATCATTTCCCCTCTCTGCCAGCCCTGTCCCGACAATCCTATCTTTGCTCAAAGATTTGAATTTTATATCGGCGGTATGGAAATTGGTAATGGCAATACCGAATTGACTGATAGTCAAACCTTGGAAAATAATTTTCAAAAAGAAAACCAATTTCGTCTAAAAAATAATCTCCCCACTCATCCCTATGACCAAGAATTAATCACCGCTGTTTCCAAATTACCTCCCTGTGCTGGTATTGGTATTGGTATCGACCGTATCGCTATGCTCTTTGCCAACACCCCTGACATCAAAGATGTCATCTATTTCCCTACGATTTAATTTATCTTACGAATAATTTTTTTATCAGGATAAAAATACTTCCACAATCTATTAATTATTTTTTTTCTTTCTTTAGACATTTCTTCTTTTGGTATTTCAATTGCCTTTGCCACTTCTTCATCACTAGGAAAATCATCAGCATCCAACGAATATCTTAAAAATTTTTTCAAAAATTGCTTTTGAGTCGATTTTAAAATTTCATTATTTTCGTCATTTAATATTTGAGCAATTTCTTCTTCTTTGCTAACAAATAAAATCAAAATATTCATTGCTCTATTATATTTTTGTG
>CAZSQT010000051.1:0-12300 GCA_964609295.1 uncultured Gammaproteobacteria bacterium
CATGTCCTAAATCAACTTTATCAACTTGATAAAAAAAATAATTATTTCATTTATCTTAAAAATCCACCCAATGCCGACATGCCAAAAGAAAATTCTAATTGGCACTATGTCGTTTTTGGACCTCAAAAATTTTGGACCCTTTTTGCCCTACCCCTAAAACTTTTTACTCAAAAAACAAAACTCAATCTTTTTTATTCACCTCATCATTATCTTCCTCTTTTTTGTCCTTGCCCCAGTATCGTTACTATTCATGATATCGGCTATCTTCAATTTAAAGACCAATTTACCAAAAAAGATTTTTATCAACTCAAAAATTGGACTCAAAAATCAATTTCAAAAGCCAATCATATCATCGCTGTATCTCAATTTACCAAAGATGAAATCATCAAAACACACCACATTAAAGCTTCAAAAATTTCTATTGCTTACAATGGTGTCACCCCTCCTACTAAAATTAATCCACCACAAATTTCTATCAAAAAACCATATTTTCTTTATGTCGGCACCCTCAAGCCCAACAAAAACATTCCCTATCTAATCAAATCCTTTTCTAAAGCTCTAACGCTCCAACGCTCTAACGCTCCAATATTCTTAATAATCGCCGGCAAAAAAGGCTGGCTGTATGACGATATTTTTGCTCAAGTCAAAAAACTAAAATTACAAAAAAAAGTTATCTTTACTGGATTTATTACCGAAAACGACAAATGGTATTTATACAAAAATGCCCTTGCCACTGTTATTCCTTCACTCTATGAAGGTTTTGGCATTCCCGCCATCGAATCACAAAGTATTGGTACCCCAGTCATCGCCAGTACCATTCCTGTTTTTAAAGAAATCCTTGGCGATAGTGCCATCCTTACCAATAATTTAAGCAAAACCCTAAGTTCACCAATCAATCAAAAATACTCCCAATTGGGATTAAAAAATTCCCAAAAATTCACTTGGACCAATACCGCCAAATCAATATTAGAGGTATTTTCCAAATACTAATTAATATATAATACTTTTATGAAAGACAAAATTATCAATCGTCTTAAAACTATTTGTCTTGAATTTTGGCTTTTGATTTTACGAATAGTTGGCTATATTCCCTCACACATGATTAGAAAATTATTTTATCTTGCTTCTGGTATCAAGATGAATTATTTCACTAGTACTATTCATATTGGTACCAATTTCTTTAAACCAAACAATATTACTATCGGTCACGATACTATTATAGGTGATCACTGTTTTCTTGATGGACGCGCCCCTCTCAAAATCGGTAATCATGTCGGTATCGCTTCCCAAGTTTTAATTTACAATGATGAACACGATATCAATTCTCCCAATTATGGCAATTCTTTTGGCAAAGTAGAAATAGGGGATTATGTCTTTATCGGCCCTCGAGCCATTATTTTACCCGGAGTTACAATTGGTAAAGGTGCTGTTATTGCTGCTGGTGCAGTTGTTACCAAGAATATTCCTCCTTTTGAAATATGGGGAGGAGTCCCAGCTCAAAAAATCTCTGATAGGCAAATCAAAAATCCCAGTTACAAACTTGGTCGTGCCATGCTCTTCCAATAATCATGATCAAAAAAATTCTCTTAATTTTAATTATACTTATCAATCTAGCCTTTTTACCCTACCTCCTCTCTCCAGTCAAGCCACTTCCCGATTTACCCAATAGTGCCAAATCAAATTTGCCTGGCGATACTATCCAAATTCCCAATGTTTCCGCTTATTTTACCAACCTTTCTCGCACAGAAGTGATGAATTTTTATAAAGCTAATTATGGAGGCACTTTTAGAATTAATCTCAACCATCCTCCCGAAAAATCCAAAGAAATTTTTGTTGATACCATCCAAAGTTATTACCTAGAAGAATTTATTTTACCCTTCAAAGAATCACTTTATGTCAACGGTTTCGAATGGGAAAAAGATGTTTTTACTCGTCCTGATAAAAGGATAAAAAATAAACTAATTTATGAAGACAAAGAGTATAAATCAAAAATCACCATTCGCACTTTTCCTGCTTCCGTTCCCAAAAGATTAATCTCTTTTTATCTAACTCAAATAAGTATTATTATAATTTTTTTGATTTATAAAAAAATATTTTTCACCCATGAATAATCCTCTTCTCTCCATCATTATTGTCTCTTTTAATACAGCCAAGTTAACTCTTGATTGTCTTCGCTCTATTATTGCCGACAAAGGACTCAAAGATATCCCTTACGAAATCATTATCGTCGACAACGACTCCAAAGATGACTCAATCTCAAAAATTAAAGAATTTAAAATTAAACATTCATTGAAATCCGCCAACTGGCAGATAAAAATTATTGCCAATAAGCATAATTCTGGTTTTGGTACCGCCAACAATCAAGGCGTCGCTATCGCCAAAGGAAATTATATTCTCCTACTCAACTCTGACACCATTATTCTCCACTCCGCTATCTCTCAATCTCTTAATTGGTTAAGCGCTCACCCCGAAGCTTGTGCCTGCACCGCTCAACTTCTCAACAAAGACAAAACTATCCAAGCCTCAGGTGGTTATTTCCCTAATCTTTTAAATGTTTTCGCTTGGTCATCAGGCTTAGACGATCTTCCTTTTGTCAACAAAATTATCAAACCTTTTCACCCTCACACACCAGAATTTTATACCAAAGACAATTTTTTTCTAAAAGATCACCAACAAGATTGGATTACAGGCGCTTTTTTTCTCACTCGCAAAAATCTCTACGACAAAGTCAAAGGTTTCGACGAAAATTATTTTATGTATGGGGAAGAAGTTGAACTTTGTTATCGTCTCAAAAAAAATACCAAAAATAATCAAATCTGGTATCTTATTGGCCCTCAGATAATTCATCTTGGTGGTGCCTCCGCTGTTAGTCGTTTCAATCCTATTTTTAATGAATATCAAGGAGTCATCTCTTTTTTTAAAAAACACAAACCTTTTTATCAAACTTTTTTAGTAAAATATATTTTAAAAATAAATGCCTTCCTTAGAAGCATTTTTTATTATTTGGTCAACAAAAAAGAAACTGCATCTTTTTACCAACAAGCATGTCAAAAAATATAAACATTTTTAGAATTATTTTAGCCATCCTTATTCTCGCTATCCCTTTGTACCCCAAATTTCCTCTCTTGAGCGTTAATCATACTTACGTCCATATTAGACTAGACGATATTTTGATTGGCTTAGCTATTTTAGCCTGGCTTATCTATCAAATTAAACACAAATTTCCTATTTTAAAATTAAAAATTACTTATTTATTTTTAGCCTATTTTATAGTTATTACTCTTAGTTCTATTAATAACTACCTTATTTTTCAGACCGAACCTCTCAATATTCTTCTTCTTCACACTCTTCGTCGCTTTCAATATATATCTCTTTTTTTTATTACTCTCTTGGCTATCAAAAAACCAAAAGATCTCAAATTCCCTTATGTCACTCTTTTGATAACTCTATTTTTTGTTTCCCTTTATGGCTTTGGTCAAAAATACTTTAATTTTCCTGTAATCTCTACCATGAATGAAGAATTTTCCAAAGGACATATTTTGCAAATGAACATCTGGACTCGTATTAGCTCTACCTTTGCTGGCCACTACGATTTAGCTGCTTATCTAACTATTGTTCTTATTATTGTTGGTACAGTTTTTCTTATCACCAAAAACCTTTTTACCAAATACATTAGCTTAATTCTTTGGTTTATTGGCTTTTTTGTCCTCAATTTAACTTCATCACGCATTTCTACTTTTGCTTTTTGGGGAGGAATGATTTTGGCTCTTCTTCTTATCAAAAAATATTGGTGGATTATTCCTTTTTCTCTTTTAATGATATTTAGTATTTTCCAATCAAAAGATTTGAGTCAAAGATTGATTGCTACTATTCCTAGTATCAATTTTCAAATTAATCAAAAGAAAAACACTCCTGCACCCACCCCTCTTCCAACTATTACTCCAACTATTACTCCAACTATTACTCCAACTATTGCTCCCACCCAAAAACCAACCAAGCAAATCATCCCCACCCCCAAACCAACTATTGTCAGAAACCGAGAAGATATCGATACAGAAATATTCCCCGAAATCAACTTTGATGAAGGTGTCGCTCGTTCCGGCGAAATTCGCTTCAATGTCGAATGGCCTCGTGCCATCAATGCTTTTCGCAAAAATCCGATAATTGGCAACGGCATGGGTTCTATCACCTTAGCCACTGACAATGATTATCTTCGACTTTTGGGTGAAAGTGGTATACTGGGCCTAATTACTTTTATGATGATTTTCTTATATTTTTTCAAAAAAACTATTTCCATCTTTTTTGTCCAAAACAAAAAAATATATCACTATTTACCTCTTATTTTCATTGCCTGCCTTGGTGCCACTCTCGCAAATGCCTTATTTATCGATGTTTTTGAATCCTCAAAATTTGCCTATCAATTTTGGATTATGATGGGTATATATTATCAATGTTTACAATTTTATAAAAATAAAAAATGAAAAAGAAAAGACAAATTTTAATGATCACCCCTTATTTACCTCGTCGTTGTCAATCTGGGGGACAAACTAGCTCTTATTACTCTATCAAGTATCTCTCCAAAGAAAACGATATTACTCTTATCAGTTTTAGCCGTGACAAAGAAGGACTAGAAGAAATCAAACAATTTTGCAAAAAAGTTATTGTTGTTAAAAGAGGTAAAACTTGGGATCTCAAAAAAATTCTGTACACCGGTTTTAGTCTTTATCCTTTTTTGGTCACCAACTATCTCTCCAAAGATCTCAAAGAAACCATTACCAAAGAACTAAAAAACCATCAATATAATCTTATTCACTGTGAATGTTTTTATCTTATGCCCAATATTCCCAAAACTAAAATTCCCATTGTTATGGTTGACCAAACCATCGAATACGCTGTTTACCAACATTATGTCGAAACTCTAACTGGTATCAAAAAAATAATTTCCCCTCTCCTTTGGCTTGATGTTTTTAAGCTCAAATTTTGGGAAATATTTTATTGGAAACATACTCACACTGTCACCGCTTTTTCTACTGAAGATCAACAAATTATTAGCAAAATTACTGGCCGAAAAGATATCCAATTATTTCAAAACGGTGTTGATAAAAGATTTTATGATTCAGTTCCCAAAACACCCAAAAGTAAAAACCCTTCCATTCTTTTTGGCGTCTCCAATATGAAGTGGATGCAAAATCGTGAAGCTGTCGAAATTTTACACGAAGAACTATGGCCAAAAATAAAAAAACAAATACCCAATTGTGAACTTTATATCATTGGTCGCAATGCTCCCGAAAAATATGGCCACTTATCTGCCAAAGATATTTTTATTCATGAAGCTGATGTAGATGGCAAAAAACATGATCCCCAATACTACTATAATTACTGTTGGGTTCTAGTTGCTCCTATTGGTAGTGGGGGAGGTAGTCGAAACAAATTTTTTGAAGCTATGGCCTGCCAATTACCAATAGTCACTACCCCCGAAGGTATGGGAGGAATAAAAATTAAAAACTTTAGTGAAGCCATTGTTTGCCAACCAAAAGACTTGATTAAACACACTATTAGCTTACTCAAAAACAAAAAGGGGAGAGAAGAAATAGGTAAAAAAGCCAATCAATTAATCAAAAATAATTACTCTTATGAAAAGAGCGCACAAGGTTTAAACAATATTTACAAAAAAATTACTCAAAAATGAAACCATTTCTTTCTGTCATAATTTTAAATTATAAATCTGGTAGTTATCTGGCCAAATGTCTCAAAAGTATCTATCAGTCACAAATAAAAAATTTCGATCTAGAAATTATTATTGTTGACAACCACTCCCCAGATGACAGTATCATCTTGGCTCAAAAACAAAAATCAAATATCAAGACAAAATATATACTCCTCAAAACCAATCAAGGTTTTGCCCATGGCAACAATCAAGGTGTCAAACAAATAAATGCCTCCAGTACCCATATCCTTTTTCTCAACCCAGACACTACTGTAGAAAAAAATACATTTCAAAAAATGATGGATTTTTTTGACAAAAACCCTCAAGTCGATGCCGCCACTTGTAAAATTATTCTCGTAAAAACTGGCCAAATTCAACCAGAATGTCATCGTGGTTTTCCTTATCCTTGGAGAACTTTTTGCTATTTTACTAACCTCTATAAACTAGCCCCAAAATCAGCCTTTTTTAATGGCTACTTCCTTGGCCAATTAGATTTAGAGCAAACTCACCCCATAGAATGCTGTGTTGGTGCTTTTATAATGATGAAAAAAGAAGTTGGTCAAGCAATCAATTGGTGGAATGAAAAATACTTCTTTTATGGAGAAGATTTGGATATGTGCTACAAACTAAAAGAAAATAATTTCAATTTATATTATTATCCTCACTGCACCATCAATCATTATCAAGGAATTAGCTCTGGAATTATCAAACATAGCCAAAAAATAACCCAAGCCTCAAAACAAACCAAAATAACTGTCGCCAAAGCTTCCACTAATGCCATGAGGATTTTTTATCAAGAAAATTTGCTCAAAAATTATAATATTTTCACCAAATATTTAATCTTGTTTGGCATAAAAATTCTTGAAATTTATAGAATTACAAAAGCTAGATATTTATGAAAAAAATTTTAATTGATGCTCGACTTTATGGCCCCAAACACACCGGTATTGGACGATATACCAAAAATCTTCTCTTGGCCCTAACTCAACAAAAAAATTTTAAAAAATATAAATTTTCTGTTTTGGTCAACAAGCATCAACCAGAATTAAAAGATTATCAACAAATAATTTGCAAAATCTCTCATTATTCTTGGCAAGAACAAATTTTTCTACCATCTATAATCTATCATCTACGACCTGACTTAGTCCATTTTACCCATTTTAATAAACCAATTTTTTATCGAGGTTTATCTATCATCACTATCCACGATCTCATCAAACATTTTTTTAAAGGCAAACAAACAAGCACCAAAAACCCCTTTTTGTATTGGCCTAAATACTTATTTTATTTACTCATCACCAATATCAATATCAAAAAAAATCACCTCATCACTCCTAGCAACTACTGGCGTAATTTAATTATCAAAAACTTCAATATTAAACCCACCAAAATTATCACTACCCACGAAGCCGTCGACCCCACCTTCACAAATCTAAAGCTCCAAGGCTCTAACGCTCTAAAAAACTATATTTTATACACTGGCAACCTTTATCCCCACAAAAATGTTGAAATAATCATCAAAGCCTTAAAATATCTACCAAATATTAAATTAAAAATCATCTGCGGTCGTGATTATTTTCTTAAAAAATATCAACAAAAATATCAAAACAATCCTCAAATAGAATTTTTGGGTTATTTACCCGACAAAGATTTTTTTGCCGTTTATCAACAAGCTCTCTGTCTTGTTCATCCTTCTTTTATGGAAGGCTTTAGTCTCACTGGTCTCGAAAGCATGTCTCTTGGTTGTCCTGTACTCTCCAGTAAATATTCTTGTTTACCCGAAATATACGAAGATTCTGTCCTTTATTTTGATGCCAAAAATCCTCAAGATTTAGCCACAAAAATCAAATCACTTACCCCCACCAAAAGACAAGAACTAATCAAAAAAGGCTATCAACAAATTAAAAAATACTCTTGGCACAAAACCGCTCAAAAAACTCTTGCTTTTTATGAAACAATACTCACCTAAAATAGCCATTTATTATGATTGGATTAATCAATGGGGTGGGGCAGAACAAGTCCTCCTCGATATCTTAAATATTTTTCCAGATGCTGATATTCTCACTTTATTTTACCGTCCTCAACAATGGCTTCCCTCAAAAAATAAAGTTATCCTTCCTCCTTTCAATCTCAAAAAATATGATTTAGTTATCTCCACTACCTCATATTTTGGTTATTATCTACCAGCCGACATTTATTATCTTCACAACATCAACCGCTATCTTTACAACACTCCTTTTAAATTTATCGACCGACTCCTAGTTTCCAACAAAAAAATATTTTTATGTAATTCCAAAAATGTCCAAAAAAGAATTAATCAACATCTCAATATCAAAGCCAATGTTGTCTATCCCGGCATTGATACTAACAAATTCATACCCACAACCAAGCCTAGCCTTGATTATTTCCTTGTTGTTAGCCGTTTTGTTAAATACAAAAATATTGACTCCGTTATCTTTGCCTGTCAAAAATTAAAAAAGAAGCTTGTTGTCGTTGGCACTGGTCGCCAAGAAAAATATTTAAAACAAATCGCCAATTATCAATATATCAAATTTACTGGCAAAATTAGCCAAAATCAATTAATAAAACTTTATCAAAATTGCCAAGCTCTCATCCAAGCTCAGATAGAAGACTTTGGTTTAACCGCCCTCGAAGCTCAAGCTTGTGGTCGACCTGTTATCGCTCGTAAAGCAGGTGGTGCCCTAGAAACTGTCACTCCAAAAACTGGTATTTTTTTCACCAAAAATCTCACAAAAGCCGTTTCTTCTTTTAATCCCAAAAACTTTAATTCCAAAGACTGCCGTCAAAACGCCCTCAATTTTTCCCGACAAAAATTTATGCTAAACTTTAAAAAGAAAATATATGGCAACTCAAAAAACAAATAACTATTTTTTTGAATTTTTTAAAAGAACGGTCGATATTTTTGGCTCTCTTTTTCTATTGATTATTTTTTCACCAATCTTATTGGCTACGATGATTTTAATCAAGCTAACTTCAAAAGGACCAATCTTTTTTTACCAAAAACGTGTCGGTCAAGACAGTAAAGAATTTTCAATGTACAAATTTCGCTCAATGTACACCGGCGACAACGACAAAAGACTCAAAGAAAATTATCCAGAATTATGGGAAAAATACAAAAGTGCTGGCTGGAAATTACCCATGTCCGAAGACCCTCGCATTACTCCCATTGGTAAAATTATTCGCTCACTTACCATTGATGAATTTCCCCAACTCATTAATGTTATCAAAGGTGAAATGAGTCTCGTTGGCCCTAGAGCTTATCGCGAAGAAGAACTTCAAGAATATGCCAAAAAATTTCCTCATACCCAAAAATTCATTACTGATATTCGCTCCGTCAAACCAGGTATCACTGGTGTTTGGCAAACTTCTGGTCGCAATGAAATCTCTTTCGAAAAAAGAGCCAAACTCGACTCTGATTATATTCGTCACCGCTCTGTTTTAAACGAACTCGTCATCCTTTTTAAAACTCCCATGGCTATGTTTTCTCGCTGGTAAAAAAAATAAAAATACTATAAACTGTAATAAGTATGGAAAAAATTATTGAGGATAAACAACCAAATATTACTCCTCAAGACACCCCAAAACCAAAAGTAAGCAAAAACAAAAAGAAAATAATAAATTTTCTCAGTATTTTTGGGATAATTTTATCCTTCATTATTCTCTTCCTTTTCTTTTTTGCCTTTGCTCCTGGCAAAAAACTATATGATCAAATTACTTATGCCAAAAATGATTTAAAAACCCTTAATCAAAGTATTTCTAACAAAGACATTGATAAAGTCAAAATAGATATTGATTTACTCCAAAAAAGATTAATCGTTGTCGAAAATCGATATCAAAAATTATCCCTAATCGGCTCTTTCCCTTACATCAACCAATTTTACCAAGACGGTAAAATTGCCATCAATATCGGCAAAGAAGCTATTGAGACTGGCAAAATCATTATTGATGCCATTGAGCCATACAAAGATTTTCTCGGACTTCAAGGTAGCGTGACCGAAACAGACGAAACCGCCGAAGACAGAATTACCTTCCTAACCGAATCAATAGAAGGCATCATTCCTCACCTAGACACTATTAGTAACAAAGTCGAAAATATCAACAATTACCTTGACCAAATTAATGTTGACAAATACCCCGAAGAATTCCAATCAATCGAAATTAAAAACAATATTTTAAAAGCTAAAGAAATGGTTGCTGAAATTCACAAATTAGTCCGTGATGGTCAACCAATCCTCAAAGAAATTCCCTGGCTTTTGGGCAAGGGAGAGGAAAGAACTTACTTAATGATTTTTCAAAACGATGCCGAGCTACGACCAACGGGAGGTTTTTGGACTGCTTATGGCACTCTTCAAATTAAAGATGGCAAAATTACTCCAGGAATATCAAGTGACATTTACTCTCTTGATGCCAAACTCAATAGTCGTATTCCCGCCCCTAGACCAATCAAGGCTTACCATATCGATGTCCCTTATTATCATCTTCGCGACATGAACATTTCTCCTGATTTTCCTACTAGCGCTCAAATATTTTTAGAAAATTATCGCAAAGTTATTGGAAAAAATGCTAAAGTTGACGCTATTATTGCTCTTGATACTCAAGTTTTAGTTGACATTGTTGAAGTTTTAGGCAAAGTTGGTGTCGCTGGCTATGGTAATTTTACCGCCGAACCAGACAAAAGATGTGACGGTTGCCCTCAAATCATCTATCAGCTTCAATGGATTTCTACTCGCCCTCGCGATTATATTGAAGTCAACCGTAAAGGCTTCCTTGGACCTCTAATGAACTCTCTTCTTAGTAATGCTATGAACAGTGGCAAAGACAAAATTCCTCTTCTTATGCAAAAACTTTTTGACAACCTCAATCAAAAACACATCATGATTTATTTCCCTGATCAAAAGCTACAACAAGCCGCTGAATTAGCCAATTTAGCCGGTAAAATTAATGATATTGACAACAATACCGACTATCTTCATCTAAATGACGCCAATATGTCCAGTGCTAAAACCAATATCTTCCTCCACCAAAAAATTAAACACGAAATTACCAACAAAAATAATCAAGTCAATCACAAAATTACCGTCACTTATATCAATCCTTCCCGCGCCTCTAATTGTAACCTAGAAAAAGGAGATTTGTGTCTCAATGCACCCCAATACCGCAACTGGTTCCGCTTTTTTACCCCCAAAGGCTCTCAATTAATCAAAATGACCGGCTCAGAAGTCGAACCTGTTGTCTACGAAGAATTAGACAAGCAAGTTTTTGAAGGCTTTTATGGTGATAAATTTCCTTTGTATGCCAAATCTAGCTTACGCACTACAATCGAATACACCAGTAGTGTCCCCCCATCATCAGATTATTCTCTTGTACTTCAAAAACAACCAGGCACCAAAGCGGTTGAATATGAACTAATTGTCAACGGTAAAACTTATGATACCTTCAGTTGGGTAGCTGATAAAATAATCAAACTATCACTTTAAATGAGATCATACAAAAATGTTCAATGTCTAGTCATTAACAAAAAAATTATTCGTGACAATGATATTCTCCTCACTCTTCTTACCCCCAATGAAGGTAAAATTACCGCCCTTGCCAAAGGAGTTAGAAATATAAAAAGTCGAAGATTAGGCAGTATTCAACTTGGCAACACTATCAAAGCCCATATTTATACCAAAGATAACTATAATTATTTATCCGAAACTGAAACTATATATTCTTTCATGAACTACAATCATAATTTAATTCAACACAACTTACTTTATTATTTTTTAGAAACCATCAATAATCTCCTAGCACCTGATCAATATATCCCCAAAATATACGACATTTGTCAAAAAATAATAGTAGCCATTAGTGAAAACAAATTTCAAAACTACATCTATTATGAAATTCAATTTATTCAAGAACTAGGCTTTGGTCTCCCTCCAGAAATCGTCACTGCCTATAATAAAAAAGATTATAAGGATACTCAAAAACTAATAAAAAACTTCTTTGAATCAATTATAGAAAAGCCCTTAGAGTCAAATAAACTCTTCTAATTTACCCCCTTGACAAACATATCAGTATATTATATAATATAGGTATAATAGTCAAAAGAGAGACTCTGGGGGTTAGTGGCTCCTCTAGGCTTCCTAACTCCGTTTCTCTTTTGGCTATTATTTTTTTATTTTCTTAATATTTTTTTGCCCTAAATAATTTTGCTTACTTACCACCTTACTCTTGGTTAATTTCTCAAATTTATCTTTGGCATTTTTAGCATAAGAACCACCTTTTTTAGCAGATATTACATTTTTATGAAAACCAATTGCTTTTTCATTCTCAGCAATTTTGTGGGTTGTTAATTCAGCCAATGATGTAAATAACAATTCAGCATCAGTCATATTATCGCGCAAATTATGGCCTCTAAGATTTTTTAAGTTTTTATGTTCCCTCACTGTTAAACCAGTCCATTCTCTGTGAATTATATTTGTTAATATAGCAAATTCGTCTGATTCATCAATTTTATGATTTGCCCAATAATCAGTCAATTTATTTCTTATTTCTTGCCCTCTCATTCGTTGTTCTATCCATTCTTT
>CAZSQT010000052.1:0-3315 GCA_964609295.1 uncultured Gammaproteobacteria bacterium
TTCTATCAAAGAAGCCATGACCATTATCTTTTGGTCTTCTTTTTCTTTTGGCACTTCCAATCCCTCTATCTTCTCCAAAAGCAATCTATAATCCTCTTTGGAAGGTTCTTTTCCTATTTCTTCATATTTTGCATCAAAATCATCAACTATTTGTTGTAAATCTTCATCGGTATCTTCTTCAATATCCCCTTCAGTCCCTTCAACCACCTCAGCATCATCAGACATTTTAATAGCTTCCTCGGCCACTTCAACATCAACTTCCGCAATATTACTATCATCCGATTCTACAGGCAAAGCTCTCTCTTTCCACTCAACTTCTCCATCTGTCATTTTTTCCGTTATTGAAGCCAAAATCATTTTTCTTTGATTTTCTTGTTCAGGTGGTATATCCATTTCTTCAACTTGACGATAAAAAATCTCATATGATGCTAAAGACAAATCCTCTTCTTTATCAAAAACATCTGTTATTTTCAACAAATCTTCATTATCAATTACATGTTTTATTATTTTTTCAGCCAAAAATTCCAATCCATCAGGCAAAGTTTTTTCCACCTGTGTAACACTCCCCATACCTAAAGAAGACTGAAGTTCAACATTATCACTTTCTACTATTGCCAAATAAACCACCCCTGCTACAATATTTTCTCTTCTGTCTTGATTGTCATAAACTTCTTTACTTGCTTTATGTTTTACTATTTCCCCTTTATCATCTACCTTTAAACTAATCAAACCTTCACGATCCAATAAAGAGTTTACCTTTTCATATTGTAATTCTTTATCTTCTTCCTTAAAAATTTCACCTACCTCCTTAATCATCAACGACAATCTTTCTCCCGAATCAATTGCTTCCCTGCCCAATTTAGTCTTTTCAGCATTTTTTTGAATAAACTCTTTTACTTCTGCCATAAATAATTCTAGCAACAATTTACTTTTTCTGCATTATCTTCTCAAAATCTTCTTGACCCAAAGTTTCTTTTTCTACCAATACTTTAGCCAAATCATCTAATTTTTTCTTATTTTTCTTCAAAATTTCCACTGCCCTCTCATAGGCTGTATTTACCAATTTATGGATTGCACCATCAACTTTTGATTGCATTTGATCAGAAATTTTAGCCACTTCCATATACTTATTCCAAGAATTACTACTCGCCATTGGTCCCAAATTAACTGGACCCAAATCACTCATTCCCCACTCTATCACCATATTTCGAGCAATCTCTGTCGCATGATTAATATCGCTTGAAGCTCCAGTTGAAATATCGCCAAATTGAATACTTTCTGCCGCTCTACCCCCCATCGCCATGGCCATTTTTTTAATCAATTTTGATTTTGTTTGATGAATAATATCTCTCTCTGGTGGAATTAGGGTAAATCCCAACGCCATTCCTCTTGAAACAATCGAAATTCTTGTTACTGGGTCTAATTTCTCAAAATAATTTACTATCGCATGTCCCGCCTCATGATAAGCAGTCATCAATTTATCTTCATTCGTCTGTGCTCTCTTCTTAGCTGCTCCTAGTTTTGCCTTCAAAGCCGCCTCTTCAATATCGTCCATAGTAATTTGATTTCTATTGTCACGAGCAATAGCAATCGCTGCCTCATTCATCATGTTTTCCAAATCAGCTCCCGAAAAACCCACCGTTCTTTTGGCTACTGCTTCCCAATTAATATCTTCTACAAAAGGTTTTCCTTTAGAATGAATCTGAATAATTCCCTTTCTAGCTTCCAAATCAGGCATCTCCAAAACCACTCTTCTATCAAATCTCCCTGGCCTCATCAACGCTTGATCTAACAAATCACCTCTATTAGTTGCTGCCAAAACTACCACCGCTGTTGTTGGCTCAAAACCATCCATTTCTACCAAAATTTGATTTAAAGTTTGTTCTCTTTCTCCATGACCACCTTCAAGTCCACCTCTCGCTCTTCCAATCGCATCAATTTCATCTATAAAAATAATCGCCTTACCCGCTTTTTTGGCCGTTCCAAACAAATCTCTTACTCTTGATGCTCCCACTCCCACCAACATTTCCATAAATTCTGATCCAGCCATTGAATAAAATGGCACATTGGCTTCACCAGCCACCGCTTTAGCCAACAAAGTCTTTCCTACTCCACTTGGACCAACAAGCAAAACTCCTTTTGGCGGTCTTGCTCCAACTTTTTTATATTTATCAGGATGTTTCAAAAAATCAACTACTTCCTCCAAATCTCTTTTAGCCTCTTCTACTCCCGCCACATCTTTAAACTTTGTATTTTGTTTACCCTTAATAAACAATTTTGCTCCTGATTTTGAAAAACCACCCATTATTCCACCACCACCAGCTTGTTTTCTAAAAAACCAAAGGATAAACAAGATTGGAATCCCTACCGACAATAATAAACCAGCAAATTCACCCAACATTTTCCATCCAGTTCGGTTTTCAACCCTAAACTTTATCGAATCTATATTTATCTCTTCTTTTTGTAAAATTTCCACCATTGAGCTTGTTTGTTCTTTTGAAGAAGACAATGTTTTTGTCTCGTCTTTTAAGGCAAACATTATTTCATTATCAGTCACTATAATCTCTTCCACTTCCCCTTTTTTCACTGCTTCAATTGATTGAGACAAAGGCACTCTTTCGATATTAACTGGAGCAAAAACATCTTTGTATAACGAAACTATCCAATAAATTAAAATTACATAAATAATCAATTTAAAAAACTGTTTTGGTCCTAATTCAATTTTTGTAACCTTAACCCCTGGAGGTAAATTTTTCAAAAAATCATCATTTTTAGATCCTTTTTTTGCATTACTTTTAATATTTTTCTTTTTCTTATTCTCCACTTCCGGCTTTTTCTTTGTTTTTTTAAATATTTTTTCCCAAAATTTCATATCCTCTATTATATCATCAAAATCCACCAAAAATTCTTCAACCCAACTTCATCAAAAAAATGCGTTAAACAAATTTGAAAATCGTTTTTATCAAGCCTTGAACGTGGTAACACATTCACCAACTTTTCTCCGCATTTACTCCGAATTTATTCCGCACGACAATTCCAAAAGTTTATCTTTATTATCATTTTCCGCTATCTTTACAATAAATTCATGATTACACTTCTGACATTTATATTTTATCTTTTGCTCTCCATTTTTAATTAACAAGCAAATTGGCTTCATCATCCCTTGACATCCACTTGCCCTATCCCCTGGTAATTCTTCATCCATATGCTTTCCCCAAAGACAAAAAGGACAATGATCAGTATAACCATCACCCTCCACTCTTTGACCACAATTATCACACACAAAATCCTCAACAAATTTTTTAATTTTCATAT
>CAZSQT010000053.1:0-1616 GCA_964609295.1 uncultured Gammaproteobacteria bacterium
ATTCCATACCAAAGATCCTGATATCGTAACAAAACATAATTTTTCCCAGCAGTACTTAGAATACGACCTTCAGCGTCAATTAGAGCTGGAAAGTTATGGCTATCATTTTTTGAGAATCAATAAATTTAATTTAATTCCGGAAAATGAATCTGAATCACAGGTAGATGTGCTCAATCGAATGCTTAAAGAAAAGTTTATTTTAGAGGGGTAAGATATGGCAAAAATTAATTTATCTGAAGAAGATTTAAAAATATTATCCGAATCCATTAATAATGAGACAGAAATACCACAGGAACTTTTAATGAAACTGGCTCCCAGTTTTTTTGATAAGCTGAATCAGGAAGGTCAGTTTGATTTTGAGAAATTGCATAAGTTTAAAATTCCAACTCTGGAATATGCCGGTAAAAGACCAGAATCTGTCATCCTGGCACAAGCCAACCTTACCACAGGAGCTGCTCCTTTACAAGTCATCAGAAAATTTGGGAATAAAGACAATGATAACCATTGGAGAAACCTGATTGTCCAGGGAGATAACCTGCAATTTTTGAAAACCTGTTATTTGAATAAGGACCCATTAATCAAAGATAAAGTCAAAGGGAAAGTGAAACTGATTTATATTGATCCTCCGTTTGGAACAAAAAGCGATTTTACTGGCAATAATGGAGAATATAGTTATTCTGATAAAATTGAAAACGCCGAGTTTATTGAAATATTAAGAGAAAGATTAATTTACTTAAAAGAAATATTAGCGAACAATGGTTGTATTTATGTTCATTTAGATTGGAAAACAAGTCATTATATAAAAATAATTATGGATGAAATATTTGGTAAAGAAAATTTTAAAAATGAAATTATATGGTATTATCCAGATAATTTTCAAGGTAATATTAATAGATTTGCAATCAATCACAATAATATATTGTTTTATACAAAAGAGAATAATTATTTTTTTAAAAGAATTAAACAAAAACTCAAAGAAACCATTAAAAGGCCAACTCGCATTTGGGACAAAGAAACTGGTAAACTTAAAATTCAAAGAGACCATAATGGTAAACCAATGTATAAAGAATATGATGAAAAATATATTGATGATATTTGGGTTATTCCTCAAAGAACAGTGGTTGTTCCTAGTAATGAGGAATTTTTGGGATACCCTACTCAAAAACCAGAAAAAATATTGGAAAGAGTTATAGAAGCGTCATCACAAGAAAATGATTTAATTTTAGACTGTTTTGCAGGCTCAGGAACCACGGGGGCGGTGGCTGAGAAATTAGGACGCCGCTGGATTATGTGTGATTTTGGCAAGCACTCTATCTATACTATGCAAAAAAGAATTTGGCAGATTGGCGAATCCAAAAAATTGGGACCTGATGCTAAGAAGAATGAAAAATTTGTTTTGCCTCCCAAACCTTTTGCAATTGTCTCCGCCGGTGCTTATGATTTTTCCAAAATCATTGATTTACGTAAAAACAAAGAAACCTATATTAATTTTGTCTTAGGCCTTTTTGGCATTATTTCAGACGATAAAGATTATACTGCTAAATACAAATTAAATAATATCTATGCTGAAAAAGAGAATAATCCGGTAGAGGTCTTTCCTATCTGGGATGATGATT
>CAZSQT010000054.1:0-6206 GCA_964609295.1 uncultured Gammaproteobacteria bacterium
ACAAATTGTTTGATTAATTTTTTTAATCTCGGGAGTATCGGTAGGTCGAGAAAGCGTATCTCTGGCAAATTCTCTAGGGTAAATAGTTTCTTTGCTTGGCATTTGTTTAGATTATAACACTAGTGATAATAATTTGGGGTTTACTAATATTTTGCCAAATATTGATATCTAAATAAGCAATAAAGGTAATACTTTGTCCAATTTTAAATTTGTCAAACAACTCAGATTGATAAAACGCTAAAGCATCTATATTGCCAAATTTAAATTTTAAATGTTCTTTTTGGCCACCAATAAGTCGCAAATCAGTTATTTTAATATCTTTAAAAATAAAAAGAGGCCTAGGATTACCCATTCCAAATGGTTCTAATTTAGAAATAGACTTAATATTGGCTAATTTTACAGCACTAATGTCCATTTGAGATTCAACAGTAAGAGTTGGTTGTAATTTTTTGTGAGATAATTTCTGGTTTATATATGGAATAATTTGTTTTTTTAATTTGTTGATATTGGAAGTCTTGATAGTAAAACCCGCTGCTTGAGCATGGCCACCAATATCTTCAAAAAGATCAGAAAATTTTCTTAAAGTTTGGGTGATATTAATCTCGGGAATAGAACGACAAGACCCTTTGGAATATTTTTTTTGTTTAGCAATAACAATGGAAGGTTTGTAATATTTATCACATAATTTTCCAGCGATAAGACCAATAATTCCAGGTAAGTAACTATCATCAGCAAAAAACAGTAATTTGTCTTTGTTATTTATTTTTTGGAGACATTTTTCTAAGGCGATATTTTGTAAATTTTTTCTTTTTGAGTTGTAATCATTAAGTATTTTGGCATAACGGGAACATATTTCTTGATTGTCAGAACAGAGCAACCGAAGTGAATCAGTTGGATCAGATAGTCGACCACTAGCATTGATGCGAGGACCAATGATAAAGCCCAAATCATAACTACTTAATTCTTTTTTGTTAATTTTTGCTTCTTTAAAAAGTTGACAAAGAGAAGTAGGCATAAATTTGTTGACAGCTCTAAGACCTTCAAAAACAAGGTTGCGATTATCCCCTACTAAAGGTAAACAATCAGCTACTGTTCCTAGGGCAGAAAGAAAAATATCAGCATTTTTGTCTATAGATTTGGCTAAAAAATAGGCAATACCGCTACCAGAAAGTTCAGTATTGTGGATTAAAGCATCAACTTGTGGTTGGCTGTCCCCAGCCAAATGATGATCGGTAACAATAATTTTACAGTCAATTTTTTTGAATTCTTGATTGGCTAAAATACCATTATCAACAGTAATTAAGAGATCAAATTTTATCTTTTTTTCTTCTTGAAAACGCAAAAAAGATTTAGCATTGAAACCATACCCATCTTTTTCTCGATGAGGGATAAAAGGTAAAACTTTGGCACCCAGCTTTCGTAAAGATCGCCAAAGAATGGCAGTGGCAGTGATACCATCGACATCATAATCACCATAAATAAGGATATTTTTATCATTTTTTATGTTTTCTTTAATTAAATTTATTGCTTTTTTTATATTTGGTAATTTGATATCCCCTAATTTAGGGTTTAAAAAATTTTCTTTATCTTTGATGTGACGATTATCAAGTAAGATATCCAAAATTTCTTCTGGCGATAAATTTTTATCTATTATTTTTGGAGAAAGGGTTTGGTACATAGGCTATTATAAATAATAACAGAAGAATTTTTAATTTTAATCATATCTTTAAAAAATAATTAGATTAATCTTGTAAAAAATTAAAAAAGTAAAAAGAGGATTAATGGAAGAAAAAAAACTAAAAGAATGCAGACAATCATTTAAGGGACACTTGAAGCAAAGATGTTTGATAAACAAATTAGTGCTAAATTGTAGTTTGGTTCCTATTGTTTACTTCTTGTCCGAGGTTTTTGGGGAGGTAAAGAGAAAATCAATAAAATTATTTTGGTTTATGATTTCGATTTTACTGTTTTGATAAGTTTTTAAAAAATCAGAGGCTTTGAATTTGCCATTTTTCCATTTAAATTCAAAGGCATTTAGCTGGCCACCAGCTTCCTCGATTAAGTCAATTTCTTGTTGATTGTAGTTGCGCCAAAAATAATAATTCTTTTTTATTTTGTCGGATTTATCTCTTTTAATTCTTTCCAACATTAAGAAATTCTCCCAAAGTTGGCCAATATCATTTCTCAACTCTAAGTTATTAAAATTATTAATAATAGCGTTTCGTATACCTAAGTCGTAAAAATATATTTTTCGGCTTTTATTAATTTCATTTCTTTGATTTCGGCTAAAAGCAGGTAATTTAAAAACAATAAAGCTTTTTTCCAACAAATCGACATAACGCATAACGGTTTTTTGATCGACACCAACCGAGTTTGATAATTCGGTATATGATACTTCTTGACCAATTTGTAAAGCCAACGATACTAAAAGTCGGCGCATTTGTTCGTTATTTTTTATTTTTTGAAAATCCAATATATCTTTATATAGATAATCACCACTTAATTCCGTTAAATAATTTTGTAATTCAATATCGTCTTTAAATTGAAAAATTTTAGGATACATGCCAAATCTCAAATAACGATCAAGATTACTTTTTATTTCGATCATTTCATCTTTTTTGTTTAGTTCAAATATGGCGATGGGATACATTAAAAATGTAATTTTACGACCGGTTAAAGGCTCGCTTAATTTATTAGCTAATTCAAAACTAGAAGAACCGCTGACTAATAGTTTTACTTTGGGAATATTGTCGATAATTAGTTTTAATATTTGGCCAATGTTTTCAATTTTTTGAGCTTCATCTAGAACTAATAATCGATTATCACCAATTATTCTTTTTAATCCCGCTATGCCAATATCTTTAAAAGTTCTGATCACATCCGGATCGTCACAGGTAATAAATTTATATTTTAATTTTGTTTTAGCGATTATCTCTTTAATAAGGGTAGTTTTACCAACTTGTCGTGGACCAAACAAAATTATCGCTGGGTATAATTTTGATTTTAAAGCTTTTTGTAATTGTGGTTCTAAATATCTCTTGATTAACATAATATCAGTATACTACTCTCCTGTAATTAAGTCAAATTACAGGAGTTGACTCCTGTAATTAAGATAAATCCCCTCTATCCCGCCGTTGCGGGATGACCCTCTTTATCCCTCCAAGAAGCGGGCAGGTAAGAGGGATTTTGTTGTCTTTTTTGGTCGTGAATAGTCAAACTTACAATAAACTGCTATAATTAACTGTTATCATTTATGAATAAAAAAAATGGCTAAAAAACTTTTTATAGGTAATTTGGCATTTTCATTAACTGAAGATCAGTTGAGAGAAATTTTTGCTCCTTTTGGAAATATTGTTTCTCTTAATATCGTAATGGATAAATTCAGTGGTAGAAGTAAAGGCTTTGCCTTTGTCGAATATGACAATGAGGAAAGCGCTCAAAAAGCACTTCAATCACTTGATGGAAGCGAACAAGCAGGTCGCAATATTTCAGTTAAAGAAGCCATACCTAGACCAGAAAATACAACAAATTAATAAATTGTGAATTTTTGTGCAAAACCCCGCTACGGTGGGGTTTTGTTTTGTAGTTCCTGTTTTAAACCCCCCACAGCCGTTGCGGGGTAGGCACGGGGGGCTAAAAAGGATAAGGGGGAGATTTTGATTTGTTAGTGTAAAATAGGATATGAATAAAGAAATTAAAAATTTAATGCAAAAGATAGTTGATGCCGGAGGTGAAATATATCTTGTTGGTGGAGCAGTGAGAGATATCTTATTAAAAAGAGAGATAAAAGACTGGGACTTTACGACAAATTTAGAACCAGAAAAAATATTAAAAATATTTTCCAAAAATAGTTTTTATAATAACGAATTTGGGACAGTCGGAGTAATTGGAAAAAATAAAGTAATTTATGAAATTACTACATTTAGAACTGATGTGGGTTATAGTGATAGCCGACATCCCGACAAGGTGAAATGGGGGAAAACTTTAAGAGAAGATGTAGAAAGAAGGGATTTTACTATTAATGCGATAGCGATGGATATTAAAGGCAAAATTTATGATTTTTTTGATGGAGAAAGTGATTTAAAAAATAAAATAATAAAAACTGTCGGTAATGCTGATACTAGATTTAAAGAAGATGCCTTAAGAATGATGAGAGCTATAAGAATTGCTTGTCAATTAAAATTTTTGATAGAAAAACAAACTTTTGAGGCAATTGAGAGAAATGCTTCTTTAATCAAAAATATATCGATGGAAAGAGTTAGGGATGAATTATTTTTAATTTTAAAATCAGAATCCCCTGTTGAAGGGATTATTTTGCTTAAAAATTCTGGTCTTTTGAAAGAAATTATTCCGGAATTATTGGAAGGGGTAGAAATGGAACAAAAAGGTCATCATATTTTTGATGTTTTTAAACATAACCTGGAGGCTTTGCGAAATTGTAAAAGTAAAAATGTAATTACAAAACTAGCTTGTTTATTACACGATGTGGGCAAACCAAAATCTCTATATGTTAAGGATGGTGAAAGAACTTTTCATAATCATGAGGTAATTGGTTCTAGAATTGCAGTTAAAATAGGAAGGAGACTTAAGTTGTCAAATCAAGAATTAGATCAATTATTTAAATTGGTAAGATGGCACATGTTTACTACTTCAGAAATGGTGACAGACAAGGCAGTGCGACGATTTATTAAAAATGTAACTCCAGAGTACTTAGACGAAATGATATCGCTTAGAAGGGCTGATAGGATAGGTAGCGGAGCTAAGGAAACTAGTTGGAGATGGGAATTGTTTAAAAAAAGATTAGTTGAAGTGCAAAAACAACCTTTTTCAATTAAAGACTTAAAGATAAATGGTGAAGATGTGATGAAAATCAAAAAAATTAAACCAGGGCGAGAAGTAGGAATTATTTTGAAAAAAATATTTAAAAAAGTAGAAGAAAATCCAAAACTGAATAAAAGATTAACGCTTTTGAAATTTCTTAAAGAAGAGAACTAAGGGGATGGCGACACCGATGGAAGAATAAGTACCTGAGACAAAACCAATCAAAAGAGCGGTAGCAAACCAGCGAGTAGCGGGACCACCTAGTATAATTAAGGCAGCTAGAGTAAACATACTGGTCAGAGAGGTATTGATTGATCTATTAAGAGTTTCTGTAACTGCTTTGTTGGAGAGAGACACCCAATCAATGGTAAAATTTTGTCTTTTTAGATCTCTAATTCTGTCAAAAGTGACAACGGTGTCATAAACAGATAGAGATAAGATAGTCAGAAGTGCAGTCACAAAAAGAGAGTCGATCTCGGCCCCAAAAAATCTTCCCAAAATAGAAAAACTACCAATCATAATAATGACATCATGAAAATTAGCCAAAAGGGCAGAAACACCAAAAGTCCAATCTTTAAATTTTGAAGCGATAAACCAAACTAAGGCGAATGAAGAAAGAATGATGGCATAAATTGTTTTACGCAATAATTCTTTACCCAAAATTGGACCAAGACTTTCAAATCTCAATTCTTTCATCTCTTGATCTAAAGTTAAAAGAGATGTTTCTAATTTTAATTTTGTATCTTGATCAATATCTTTAAATTTTAGCTGATACGAATTTTGATCAATAGTGACGATTGATTTTAATTGAAGATTGTTTTCTTGAAAAATGTTTTCTACCTCACTTTTATCTTTGTAATCAGAGAATTGAATTTCCCAAACAGTTCCACCAGTAAAATCAATAGAAATTTTAAAATTCCAAAAAATAATAGCCAAAGTAGAGGTAATTAAAAGAGAAAAAGAAATAATAAAAAATAAAGGTCTTAATTTCATTACATTCATTTTTGCTCCTTATCTTCTGGGATAAAAGTTAATAAAATGTTTTTAGTAATAAAAATACTGCTAAAAATACCAACAAAAATACCCAACAAAAGAGTGATGGCAAAACCTCTGACCATACCAGAGGAATTAAGAAAATTCCATTTGAGAGGGTTGATAAGGATCAAGCCAGTAATAATAGTACAAGTATTTGCATCTTTGATGGACCCCCAAGCTCTGTCAAAACCGATGTCTATTGCTGATGACCAATCTTTACCTCTAAGCCTTTCTTCTTTGATTCTTTCAAAAATTAAGATATTGCTATCAACAGCCATACCAATAGAAAGAATAAGACCAACTATGCCAGGAAAAGTAAGGGTGATTGACAAAAGACGATAAAGAGAAAC
>CAZSQT010000055.1:0-15800 GCA_964609295.1 uncultured Gammaproteobacteria bacterium
TGTTTTTGCTCCAGGTAATATTTTGTGAGCCACCATAGTGGTTCCGATAATACCATCTTTCATTAATTCAAGTGTTCACTATGTGTTTGGACCTAGACACGACTTATCTTCATATCCCAAAGCCCAAAAACCAACCCCTTTTATTTTGTTTTGTCTCGCCAAATCAACTTTGATTTTTAAACTTCTCTCATTTTCATAATAAATTTGTCTAATTTCACCTTCTTCCTCAAAAACCATCCAAGGACTCATAGATAATTCACCCCATCTTTCCTCTTTATCTTTCATCTTACTTATCCTATTCATACTGGCCATCTGATACCACTTACCTATAGTTTTTGATCCATGTTCTGCTGTCTCCGTTTTCCATTCGTATCCATACAAAGGATAAGCAATTATAAAATTATCACCACTCAAATCATCAATTTGGGAGATTTTTTCATATATTTCCAAAATATTTCTTTCCCCAATTGGCGATTTAATAGGTGCCACTGGACCAACATATCTAGTCCCCGGTCTATAAAAATCATAAGCCATCACTATAATTTTATCGCTAACTTCAGCCAATTTTTTAATATCATCTTTTTTTGCCTTAATAATTGCGTTAGCAAAAACATCAACACTTATCTCTCCCACTTCTTTTTCTTTTAATTTTTTTAAAAAAATCAAAAAATTATCACTATATACTCCATAAGCATTATTTTGAAATTCAAAATCTATATTAACCCCATTCATTGCCCCCGTCACCACCACTGCCTTTATTTCATCAATCAATCTTTCCATGGCCATCTTATCATTCAACAATTTATTTAATTTCTCATCATCAAACAGTTTAAATCCCACTATATTTTTACCACCATATTTACTTATATTCCCTCTAATTTTCAAGTAATCATTATGATTAATCTTTTTCCCTTGGCTATCCCAAATCAAACTACCATTTGCCCCAACTTCTATACCCAAAAATATTAACCTATTGATTTCCTGCCCATAAATATCAGTTTTACCAATCATCCATGTCGGCAAAAAACCAGTAATTTCCATCGCATTATCATCACCATCATCATCAAACCACCCTGCCAAAGGATTAAGTACTTCACTGTTTTTTGTAAAATAAAAAATAGCCATTACTACCAACAACACCCCAAGACCAATTCCAAACCACTTCTTCATAATTTAATTATAAATTACTAATTACTATTTTCATTATCAAATCAAATTTTATGATATAATTTGACGAACCTAGGGGTGATTAGCTCAGTTGGTTAGAGCACCGTCCTGATAAGACGGGGGTCGGAGGTTCGAGTCCTCCATCACCCACAATTTGAATACAACAACACTGCCACTTTTGTCCTCACTTCTTCAATCTCATTATTCAATACCATTTCTTTTAATTTATCAAAATCAATCAATTCTACCTCTATTTTTTCATTTTCATCACTATTTTCTGCTTTTCCCAACACCACATCCTTTGCCAAAAAAATATAACTTTTTGCCGTACAAAAACCATCATTTTCAAAATGACTTCCCAAAAACACCCAATCATTACTCCTTCCTCCAGTTTCTTCTTCAAATTCTCTCTTTGCTGTCTCCAAAGGCTCTTCTCCTGCCTCAATTCCACCCACCGGCAATTCCAAAATTTCTTGATTTATCGGATATCTCCAAGTTTTTTCTATTACCACTTTGTTATCTTTAGTTAAACCCAAAATAACGACATTATCTTTCAATTCCACTACAAAATACTCACTTTTTTTACCACTAGGCCCAACCACTTCATCAATATAAACTTTATGACCCAAAAAACCACTATAAATAGTCTTCCCTTTCAATTTCCTCCACGGATTCTTCATAAATCATTATAACTCAATCAAAAACACAACAAAATTAGTCTATTTTTTTCCAAAAATTTTACTTATAACTCGCCTAATTCTAGGTAAAAAAGATACCCTTTCACTATTAAGATTAAAATTAAAAGGTACAATCTCTCCATCTTCTCCCATATGACCTACAAAACAAGCAGGATCCGCACCACAAATTGGACTCATATGTAACAATTCATTATCACCACCCGTAGCTACAGGCTCACCCGGAAAAATAATTCTATTACAACATCCACACTTTGGCCCCCATTTTACCTTTTCAAAATATTCTTCAAAATCTTTTTTTGTATCTTTCTCAGTTCCTTGAAAAAGATAATGTTGACCATCATAATCAACTTCAAATGTCTTTACTACCCGACCATCCTCATCATTTTTTATTTTTTCAACAATAACAAAATCTGTATTACTATCCACTTCTTTATTATTCATACTTAGTATTATATATCACAATCATAATAATATCTAGTCACAATACTAATCACAAACTAATCCAACATTAACTACACTTTAAATAAACTTACAACAATACTTTATTATCTCCTTAGCCACATTTATCCCCGTCGCCTTCTCAAACCCCCTAAATTGACATTGCCGATTCACTTCAAGAACATAGGATGTACCATCACAATCCTTCATGATATCTACCCCACAATAATCCAATCCACACGATTTAGCCACATTTTCAGCAATAATTTTATCAGTTTTCGACAAATCCCATTTTTCCACCTCACCACCCAAGCTAAAATTACTTCTAAATTCATCACCCACAGCTGTCCTCTTCATCGCCCCAATCACTTTTCCCCCAATTACAATAATCCGCAAATCCCAATTGGTCGACAAACACCTTTGCCATAACCACATACCCAAATCAATTTCATTGATATCATTCAAAAAATTTATTAATTCCTTTTGATTATCAATCTTACAAACACTTTTTCCCTGAAATCCCATACTATCTTTTGCGATTATCGGAAAATCCCATTTTTCTCTTAAAATATCTTCTTTTTTATAAAAAATCTTAGTTGAAATTACAGGAATTTTATTTTTCAAAAAAACTCCTAATTGCGGTATCTTCCCCATTCTTGGCCAATCTAAATAAGATTTTTCATTAACACACTTTATCTGATCACCCAGCAATTTAATCAACAGATTCCTCGCTTCAATATATTTACCACTTTTTGTTCCTGCCACCCTAAATATTATCCCCATACTATTATCTTTGTTGACCTCTTGATCCCCAACAAAAACTTTATCATTTCTAAAAATCAAATCTTTATATAAAACCCTTTTAGCTTCAATCCCCACATTTTCTGCCTCTTTTACAATTCTCTTCACCTCATACCAACTTTGACTCTCCGACATTGTAAAAATCAGAATAGATTTATACTTAAAATTTTCGAAATTGTGTTTTTTTGTCGCCTTGAACCTGCGTCGCAGATTCATCAGCGATAAAAAAATATAATGAGAAAATTTATTTATCATAAATCTACCAAGAATTTAATAATCTCTCTCGGTACATCTATTCCCGTCGCCTCCATAAAACCCCAAAATTGCGGCCCCTTATTTACCTCCCAAATTACCGGTTTTTTAACATCACCATCTCGATAAACAACATCGACTCCTGCTACCAACAAACCACAAGTTTTAGCCGCTTTTATCGCTATTTTTTTAATCGACTTAGGGATATCAACAATTTCTACTTTACCTCCAACACTAAAATTATTTCTAAATTCTTTTTCAAAATCACCCGAAATTCTTTTCATTGCCCCCAATACTTTATTACCCAAAACCAAAATTCGATAATCACCATCATTGGGGATAAATTCTTGCAACATATACCTTTTACCTCCTTCAACTTCCAACTTTCTCAATTCTCTAACCTTCTTTTCCATTTCTTCCAAATTGTTTATTTTAAAAACATTAGTCCCCCTATCTCCACCACTCCCTTTCAAAATTACAGGAAAATTAATCTGCCCTCTTCCCTCTTTTGTCAAAGAGGGATGTCCGCTTCGGCGGACAAGGAGATTTGAATGAAAAAGACTCATTTTTTCATACAAAGTCCACAAACTACCATAAATAGTCCTCGGCACTTCGATATTATTTTTAGTCAATTCCACCATTTGCCAAGCCTTACAAGCATCACTCGGTCTAGCTTTTTTTACCAAAGGATCAACAATTTTACATCTCGGATTATATTTTTTCACCCAATCCAAGACCAGGTTAACCTCTTCCCAATGTTTCCCCGTAGTTCTAAAAAATATCACACCTGCCCGCCTAATTGAATCAGCTATTGGCGGGTCAAGAGGAAATTTTGTATCAAAATACACCTTGTTATACGACACCAAATCCACCTTCACCCCCAATTTCTCTCCTGCTTCTTTAAGCATCCTCAAATGCTTACTCCTTTTCCCTCCATAAAATATCGCTATTTTTTTATTTTTCATAATTTTATTTTGCTACTATCAAAAAACCTTCTAAATCACGTCTACCCAACAAAAATTTAGTTCGTAATTTCTTGCGATTAGCCACATTAACTGCTGTAGTAATCTTCCTATCTTTAAGCCAAAAAGTCAAACCAATTACTGGTCTATCCTTATTTTTACCCAAAGCTGACCGATAATGCCTATAATACAAAATTTTTTCAGGAGATAATAAACCCAATTCTTCAGCTAGAGCTTTGTCTATAGAGCTCCTAAATGCTCCCGTATCAACTTTTGCCCTCACTTCTTTATAATTTTTTTTACCTTTCCCTAATTTAATTTTAATTACCTCCAAAGGATTTATTGTTTTTGTTTTTTCCTTTTCCGCCACTTTTTCAAAAAACTTCTCTCCAAATAAATATTTAGACAAAGTTACTGCATGAGATACACTTCTTACTTCAATATCTTCCACTCTTTCCATTCTCTTTCTCAAACCAGCCTTATTGCATATTTGAATCGACAATCCTGGTCTAGCGTTCAACTCCAAAACCATTGGACCTTTTTCTTTGTCCAAAACAATATCCACTCCCATAAAACCCAAACCAGGCATCGCTTTTTGACAATTTATAGTTGTTTCCAATATTTCCTGCCAAAATGGAATCTTAATCCCATTGACTTTTCTAATCTTTTTTTTACCATAATCATAAATTTTGTGAATTACTTCGCCTTTTCCTTCAATTCCAAAAGTCGTAATTCCTGTCGCCAAATCCAAACCCAAACCAATCGCTCCTTGTTGTAAATTCGACTTACCTCCACTCTTATCCGTTGGTATTCTAAACATCGCCATCACCGGCACCTTGTTGTAGACAATTACCCTAATATCAGGTGTTCCCGCTTTGGTAATTGACAAAAACATCGGGTGAATTTTAATTCTCTCTTCGATTATCACACTATCTGATGTCCCATGCAAACTATATTTTCCTGCCAAAATTTCCTGACAATGTAATTTCAAATCCATCGAAGTAATCAAGCCACCATCCATTTTAATAAAATCACCAGCATACTTCCCCCTTTTTCTCACAATCAATATCCCATCTCCACCAAAACCAGAAGCTGGCTTAATCACAAAATTACCCTCCAATTTTTCCCATCTAAATTTTTCCAAAGAGCGCCTGTTTCGAAAAATCTTAATCAATTTAGGCACATTTATCCCATTTATCCCCAACACCCTTTTAGTCTTCAATTTATTATCAGCAATTATTCTTGATTCCAATTTATTTTTACGCAAATACACAGCATTTCTCTCATTTTTTGTCAAAAACTGATTGTATTTTTTTAAATCTATCATTTTTTTTATAATCTATAAATCTACGAGCTATTATCTATTTTCTTATAGCTTTTTTGAATCTCTTTATCTCTGTCAATCTAATCCCTTTATAATTACCTACTACAATATTGATTACTATTACTAATAGTATAGTCAAATCAGGATTCAAAAATACCCACTCTTTAATCTGACCAAAACTCATCACTACAGCCCCCAAAATTGCCAAAAACAAAGTCCCCAAAGTCAATTTATTTGCCTCTGTTCTACTTCTAACCAGTTGAGTTCTCACAAATTCTTCTACTAGCAAAATCATAAACAAAACTGGAAAAATCGTAATTCTTCTTACATCAAACAAATTCAAATAAGAAGAGACTGCCATCAATACAAAAACAGTAATCGAAATAAACATCAAATTAATCGATCTTGCCGGCCAAAAATGAAGTTTAAACTTTTTTAAAATTTTGTTACACAAAAGAGAAACCAACAAAATCACTCCAAACAAAAACAAACCTCCCGATATTCCCGTTGCCAACAAACTAACAGCAATCATTGTCGGCATAAAAATACCATAGCCAGACCAACCCAAAACATAATGAAAAACTGATACCAAAGTAGCCACCAAAGGCAGTAACAATAATAAAGCAATTGTTTCTTGACTAACTCCTCTTTCAACTACCAAATTTTCTATAGTCCTAATAGTATTAAAACCATTCCAATTTTCTACTGCCAACACTTTAGCTGGTAAACAAAAAAAAGCTAGAGTTAAGATTAAAAAAATATTTTTTTTCATAATTTTAAAGTCATTAACAATTAATGAAAGTGGCGTATTATATCACTTATCTTTTGCCAATTATATTATTCTATAATATAATCAGTTATGAAGTCACTTTTAGCCCAAGTTCCTATTGACCCCAGGCTCAACCATACTACAAACGCTTCTGCTGTTTATACCACCCCCAGCACTCTTATCAACCTTATTCTAAGAAACGTCTATGCCTTAGTTGGACTTATTTTAATTGCCATGCTTATTTATGGTGGTTTCATAATTATCTCCAGCGCCGGTGAAGACCCCAAAAAACAAGCTCAAGGCCAACAACTCATCACCCAAGCTCTTATAGGCTTCCTTATTGTAATTGCCTCCTATTTAATAGTAAAATTAATTGAAACTTTAACCGGTTTCTCTATTTTAAATTTTAAAATTACATCTTAATTATGGAATTTGGCACTATCAAGCCCCCAGTCAGCAACCAATACTTCAACACCAGCAATAATGCCGGTTTTTTCCTTCTTATCAGCAATCTTCTCAAATTACTCGGTACTATCGCCGGTATTTACTTTATTTTTCAACTTATTTTCGCTGGTTACAATTACCTTTCTGGCAACGGTGATCCCAAAAAAATGGAACAATCTTGGGCCAAAATCTGGCAAAGCTTACTTGGTTTAATTATTATTGCAGGAGCTGTCTTGCTCTCTAGTCTCATTGGTAGATTAGTTGGTATAGACATCCTCAACCCCACCATCTATGGCCCTAATCAATAAAATCATTGCTCAAACCAAATACAACATCAGTGGCCCAGGTCCAGATTTAACTGCTGAGACTGCCACTGGCACTTTCGAAAAATTTATCAGCCAATTCATCGGTATTTTAACTATTATTGCCATCATTTATTTTACTATCCAAATTATTTTCGCTGGTTATTCCTTTATGGGTTCCAATGGCGATCCCAAAAAAATGGAACAATCCAAAGCCCATCTCACTCAAAACATTCTCGGACTTGTTATCGTGCTTATCGCTCTTATTATTACCAATTTAATCGGCCGTCTTTTTGGTCTCGATAATATCCTCAACTTTACCGACACCTTCAACAAGATTGCTCCAACACTAACACAATGATCACCAACCCTGTTTTACCTGAAACCAACGAAGCTAGTTTTCCCAAATTAATTTCTGGAGTTATCAATGTCTTTCTCATTTTAGCCGTTCTTTATTTTTTATTTTTCTTTTTTACTGGTGCCTTCACTTATATTAGTGCCGGTAGTGACGAAAAAAAGGTTCAAATGGCCAAATCCCAACTCACCAACTCTCTCATTGGTCTTGCTATTATTTTCCTTGTTTTTGTTGTTCTCCGTCTTGTCGGTTCATTTTTTGGTATTCCTGATATTTTAAACATCAATTTACCCAATTTACTCTAATTATTGTATTATTTTTAAAAACCTTTATAATTTAATCAACATTATTAATTAAAAATTAAAAAACAAAAATTATGATAAACAAAATATTCGCAGAAGAAGGGATTAATTTAAACGCACCAGGTCAATTCAAAGAGCTGGGAAATATTAAATTTGGAAACATGATTGCCGGATTAATTCAATATGTTTTAATCATCGCCGCTATTGTCTTCTTTTTTGTTCTCCTAATAGCTGGTATCAAGTGGATTACCTCCGAAGGTGACGAAAAGAAAGTCGGTGCTGCCAAAGCCCAATTGACCAATGCCCTTATTGGTCTAGCTGTTATCTTTGGTGCCTGGGCTATTATAAGCCTAATCAATCAAATGTTTAACATTGATATTTTAAACTTAAACTTCCCTAAATTTTAAAACTAATTTAAAATCTTAAATCCCCTTTATCTAAAACATAAAGGGGATTTTTGTTATAATTAACAATAATGAGACCTTTCAATTTAGTTAAACCCGCTTTTGCTCAAATAAAAAGTTGGTCCAGTATCAATTCAAAATGTGTCTACGAAGGCGATGTCGCCACTATCCAAGGTTTTGAATGTGTTTTTTATAACATCCTCCAGATCATTATGTATATTGCCGGTCTTGTTTTTTTTGCCATGCTTATCAACGGTGGCTTCAAATATATTTTTGCTTCTGGTGACCCCAAAAAAATGGCCTCTGCTTCTTCTACCCTTTCTCTTTCAATTGTCGGTATTATCGGTGTAATTGCCTCCTATTTTATTATTCAGCTCATCGCCCATTTTACCGGCATCAATGATATTAAAACTCTCAATATCCCTGGTTAATTTATGAAACAAAAACTGCTCATTTTTACTTTTTTAACCCTATTTTTATTTTCTTTTGCCTCTCCTATATATGCCGAAACATCACCTGATTCGTTGAGTATTTGGAGAAAAATAGAAATTTTTCTCACTAGTTTTATCTCCAACAAACCAATTGACCTTCAAAGAGATAAAATCGCCAGTACTTATTCTGACAACTCCAATAATTCTGGCGACATTACCACTCGCGTCGTTCCCGAAAGCGCTCGTACTCAAAAAAAATTTAATTATATTATTGGTGTTATTGACGACAAATATGACAACCAAAAATTAGGAAAATGCCCTGGCTCAGACAACCCTGTTACTGTTCTTGACCTAGCTCATTACCTAAATTCAAGAAATCTCATTAATCTTAGTACAGATATCCAAGATAAGCTCAACAAATACCCCTCTCCTGGTATTTTTAATTATGCTTGTTATGAAAAACTTTTTGATGAATTACATATCGTTCCACCAAAAGAAAGAAAAGAAGGGGCAGAAACCTATGTCCTCAACGAAACCACCCGCTATATCATCCCCGAACAATATCAAGACACCAATCTTTCCACCATCAAAGACATTAAAGAAGACACCGCCCAACAGACCGAGACTATGTACAAACAAATCATTCCCCACAACAATCAAGGTTCTGGTTACAAAGAACTCAAACAACAGTTTGATTCTTGGCTTCAACCCAATTCATGGCAAAACTAAAAAATATTAAAATTTATATGCTAGAATTATTTAATGTCTCTTAAAAAATTTTTACACCGTCTCAATCGTCGCGATATTCCCCTTCTCCCCTTCAAATTCCCTCGATACACCAAAGTAATTATTTTCACTCTTACTCTTCTCTTTTCCGCCTATTTTATCAAAAATGTCTCTGCCCAACTAAATATAATTCAAGAAAAACAAGATGCTTTCAAACAAGGCAACAATCAAGAAGCCTGGCTCAACAACGCTGTCAGTACTAATATGGTAACTGGTATCAATATATTAGCCGGTGAAATACCTCAAGACATGCTCGAAAACAACAATTATCAACTCCTCGAAAACTCAGATTCTGCCCAATCCAACACTACTTCTTCAACTTGGGTCCCTGGTGGACTTATTGGTATAAGCAATAATCTAATTGCCAGTGTTCTTAGTACCCCTCCCGCCAGCGGTGTCCAATACCTCGCCCAAGTTAAAGATGATTTTTTAGGCAAACCAGCCTACGCCCAAAGTCAAGGAATTGGCTTTCGTGGTCTTCAACCCATTTTACCTATGTGGCGTTATTTTAGAAATCTAGTTTATTCACTTGTTTCCGTTTATTTTGTCATTGTTGGTATTATGATTATGCTCAAAGTTAAGATAAGTCCTCAAGCTACCATCACCATCCAAAACAGCATCCCTCGTATATTTACCACCCTAATTTTGGTCACTTTTTCCTATGCCATCGCTGGTTTACTTATCGATTTTATGTATGTTATCCAAAGCATCGGCCTTTACATCATGTTCCAAATTCGTGGCACACCTCTTACTCAAAACCTTATTCCTACAGGCAACAACACCTTCGAAGCCCTCAATCAAGCCAATTTTACTCGCCATTTGAATCTCCTTGCTCGTTTTATATTCAGAGGAGATTATACATTATTAATTGGTACCGGAGCAATTTTTAGTGGATTATGGGCTGGAATTGGTAGTGGACTCACTGGGTTAGGTGCTTTGGGATCAATAGGAATAGGAGTAACTATAATCGGCTTATTAGCTGCTGTATTTTTTATTTTACTCCTCCTTATTTTTATTTTTTATCAACTTATCACTTTAGTTTTTGGTTTATTTAAATGCTATGTCATTCTCATTTTTCAAATCATTTTTGCTCCTATCCTAATCTCTATCGGTATTTTTCCTGGTTCCAAAACCGATTTTTCCTCCTGGCTCAAACAAGTTATGTCCAATCTCTTAGTTTTTCCCGCTACTTACTTATTCCTTGTTTTCGTAAATGTTTTAATTTTTACTGTTACTAAAGGTTATAATAGCTCGGAAATCACTGCTATGGCTGCATCCCAAAATCTCGGTGGTGAACTTTGGGCTCCAGGTATCATTTCTTGGGGGTCAGGTTTTGGCATCCAATTAGCTCTTTCTTTAACCGGATTTTTTCTCGCTGCCAAAATCCCTACTGTCTTACCTCAAGTTCTGTTCAATATCAAACCATCACCTTGGGGTCAAGCTATGGAACAAGCCTACGGCAGTATGATGAAATCTCCCTTTGCTGGTGGTCTCACTAATAAAGCCCTAAAACGATTCGAAGGCGCCAAAGAGCAATCTCGTGACATTGCAATGAAAAAACGAGCTTATGAATATGAATCAATGGGAGCTGGATTAAGTGATACCCAATATCGTGTCGCTGAAGACTTCGAAAACCGAGGCTTTGCATCTATATTTATGAAATTCAGACCAAAAGCCAAACGAATGGAAGTAGCAAATACACCTAGTAAAACAAAATAAAATAATTATTAAATTTACTAAGATCGTATAACCTCACTAATCCCCTTATAATTTATCCTCTTCCCTTGAGCCGCCAAATCATCCAAATGTTGTATAGCATCTTCAACTGTCGCTCCCCTAAATCTATCATTAGCTTCCTCTTTATTACGATAACGATCTTCTTCAACCCACACGGATCGGGATTTTTCTTGTCCCAGCCAATTTCTTCCTCCTCCAAAAATCTTAATAAGTTTGTTTCTTAAAGGAATAAAAGCAGCTGACCCTCTTTCCATATTCATCAATTTACCCAAAAAAGAAATTGAAGAAAAATGATTTGTTTTTAAAGCATCAGTATATCCAATAGTATCCCCATCAAAATGATGATATCCACGAGCATTTAATGTTAGATTAGAAATATTAGCTAAACCCAGCATCTGAGCAGCTATAGTTGCTATAACTCTAGGATCTTTAGACATATGTCTAAACAAAAAGTAATCAGTTTTACCTTTCATTGTATTTAAAAATTTCAATTCATCAGGTAAACCAGGCAATTTAACTTCCATCGCATCATTTAATATACCTAAGACATCAGCAATTTCCGAACTTTTTATCTTTCCCAAAAATAAATCTAAAAGCTTAAAACAATAATTAATTTCTGCTGTTGACCATCTCTTATAAATATTTGTATCCATACCTTTAATCGCAAAACATTTTCTTACTCCATCCTTTTTATACTCCAGATAAAACGCATTGTTATAAATAAAATATGTTTTATTCTCTTCATATTTAGTTATCTTGGCCTCTTTAGGTATTCGATACACTACTTCCCCATACTTTTTTTCATCATCTTTCGTTAGCAAATCCATTTTTTTAGGTGTTGCTATTTTATCAACCTTATTTTTAACTGCTTCAAGATGGGATATATTCCTCCAATTTGATGGATCATCATCAGTTTCATCCATCACCATCATAAATTCCATTGGCCCAAAACCAATTCTATTAGGCATAAAACTAGATTTAAAATAATAAATGTCTCTCATCATTTCTAATGCTGCTGCTTTTTGCCTCACATTACCTGACAAAAACATAGTATGAATCCATTTTCCAAAAGCATCAGCATACATTTCCTGATCACCCCCATAAGTATTAACCTGTTCAAATCCATTCTCATCAACCCCCGTTCTAAATTCAAACGGAAAAAACTTTTTCTTTTGTCGCCAAAAATTTCTAAGTTGAGAAATACAATATTGACATGTCCCCTTATGAGCGCCAGCTCCAAGATGTTTTATCGTAGGAATTCCCAACAAAGGATCTATTTTTCCATTCCCTTCCTCAATTCTTAGTGGCGTTGCCAACGCATGATTTGCCGAAATCACATTATATTCCCAAGCACTCAAAAAAGTTATATGCAACAACATTCTAGACCTAGCACTATGAGTCAACAATCCTTTCAAGTCACCATGCCTCCCATCTTTATTTTCCAAAATCTTATTTTGAAATCTTTCCCAAGCTTCTTTCTTTAAAGTTCCACGATCTTTCTGCTGGAAATCCAAATAACCTTCTTCAGTAAACATTGCCAAAAAAGGTTTAGTAATATCTTCTCTACCATACGACTGACTAACAGCTTTCAACAATTCCTTATCAGAATTTCCACCTTCATATTCCTTTCCTGTTTTCTTTTTAATTAATTTCTTAATCTTTAATTTATGTTCTTTTGTTAATGATTTTGCCCTTATCTCCACCCCATCCTTCGCATCTGGGCCAACATATACTTCATCCAAAATTGAATTTACTGATGGCTCGTCATCACTTTCTTGAAAAGAATAATCAATAATTGATTCCAAAGCCAATTTCCAACCAGGTAAATCATTCATATCCACTACATCACGAGCAAAAAGACTAGTTGCTATCCTTTTCAAAAATTCTTCTGAATTTCCAAGATTACCAGTACTACTCCAAGCTTTGCAACAGTTATGAATATCATTCATAACCGTTGCAATCGATTGCCATTTTTCCTTAGACATTTTTTCATATCCATCACAAATATCACAAATTTCCTTTGGTGGCTTTCTTTTCGGGAATTCAGTCATAAAAACAGTAAACAAAGATCCTTCCGAAAAAGCTAACTCATCAAACATCGCTCGAGCATAAAATTCCATACTATGCCACCAATCACTATCATCCATAGTCCTCACTACTTCTGATAAACTATTACACAACCTGAATTGTCGCCTCAATTCATTAACACTTACCTTAACATCATGACTATTTTCATCAGTAGCCTTTTCCACTATTATATTGCCCTCCTCTTGCCCCTTTTCATACACAGAGTATCCATTAGCCAGCAACCATTCTTTAAATTTTGACTCTTCTTCATCATCTCCCAATCTTCCATCTATTTCAAAACCATTAGAATCCAAATAAATACCACCTATTTCTATACCTGCAGATCCATATTTTTCATAATTTTTTCTCTTAGTCTCAAATAAATCATGAAGTACTTTATCGGCATCTTTTCTTTGTTTATCTATTTCCCCTTGCTCTTCTACTGATAATAATTCTTTTTCTTCTTCTCTAATTTGACTTAAATATTCTTGATAAATTCTTTCATTATTTTTTGCTTCTTCCATGTTTTTTTCAAAAGATTCAAGTCTTTCTGCCTTTTCAGCCTCAGATACCTTACCCCAATCTTTTGAATTATTTTGCAAATAATTCAAATTTAACTCCTTAAACAACTTATCTATCTTGGTTTTTTCATCTTTCAAAATTTTTAATTTAGCTGCTTTATCATTTATAGGCAAATCTCTATATCTATAAGCTTCAACTTTATTAATTGCAATTCCATATCTTAAAGAAGCAATACGAACGATTCTCGCCCTTTCTTCAACACTACTCAAACCTAAATTCCCCCAAGTTTTCTCTACTTCTTCTAAAGAATCAAAACAAACATCTACTTCCTTAAAAATATTTGTCAAAAAATTATCCCTTTTTTCTTTACTAGACTTCTTTTCATCCACAGACTCGTCCATTTTTTGTTTTATTCCTTTCAAAAAACTAAATCTTTTCCCCATTTCACCCAAAAAATCCTTAATTATTTTCTTATCATCTTTAGAAGCTACCTGTGATAAACGCAGTATATTGGCTACATTTTCATTATAAGAACTTTCGTAATTCACAAATTCTATTGCTCCATCCATTACAAACTCATTTAAAGAATCAAAATTTTCTTTATAGTTTTCCAACTCTTTTTTCAACTCCTTATCTTTTATCTTCTCAAAAATACCCTCTTCTACTTCTTCCTTTTTCCCCGTTTCTTCCGTTTGTTTTGCTTCACTTTTCCCTTCCTGCCCCAAAGCATATTTCAACAATTTTGCTTGCGGATTATTTTCCAACCCTTTATTTTTAATCAACAAATCAAAATCTCCCTTGACTTTATCCTTACCCTCTGACACCATTTTTTTTCTAATCAATTTCAAACCCTCGTTATCCACCACTCTATCCATCACTGCTTCTGCCGCCAAAGCAAATTTTGGAGTCATCATCTCTTCCAATTTATTCGTATCTCCATCAATAATTACATCAATATATTTATCCAATTTTTCATCCAACACCACCTTAAGAAACATATCAACAAAAACATCCTTCTTTTTTTCTTCTCCATCCTTAATCTCCGCCAAATCATTATTTTTATCATCCACTTCATCTTTATTAAAAACTTCATTAAATTGATCATAAATATTCTTTACCTCTGGTCGTTCCATTCTACCAGGAGCATCAAAAATCAATTTTCCCTTCTCGGTATCATTAATACTCTTTCTCAACAAAGCAACTCTATCTACACTTTTATCGAATTCAGGACTAATAGGTGGCCCCTTAGTTTCAGTCATATCACATTTTATCTTTTTTCCCCACCACTTTCAATAAAGAAACATCCCTTTAAACAAATATTAACGTAAAACAAATTGCATCCCTTCATATCCATCTCCTCTCTTTTCATCTCCTATCTTTTGATATTTATTTTTACCTATTTTCTTATACTCAGCAAAATTAATCAACTTATAAGAAATTGAAGGGCGTATTGGTATATCAATCTTAAAATATTTTCCCTTACTTTCAACCAATACTTCATAATTCTCAATACTTCCCACTAGTTTATCAAAAAAATTTACTGATCTTATTGTCCTTTCTTCATTAGAATCATTATCGGTATCCACAAAAAGATAAGCATTCAACTCAAACTTATCCCTTAAAAACTTTATAAAATCATTAGCTGGATTTAATTTTTTATCAAAACCATACCTATCTCCTTTATTGAACCAATCTCTCAAAGCTTTAATTTTTGGATCATTTTTCTCTATAGACTCTTGTTTTTTAAGACATTCTTCAAATTCTTTTAGATCATTAATTATCTTTTTTTTAACATCATTATCTAATTGTGGCAACGATTCTAGCTTATCAATTATTTCTCCAACATCTCCTTTCTCTTGCCCTGGTTCTTCTTCTGGTTTTGGTTCTGGTTCTTCTTCTGGTTTTGGTCCTGGTTCTTCTTCTGGTTTTGGTTCTGGTTTTGGTTCTGGTTCTTCTTCTGGTTTTGGTCCTGGTTCTGGTTCTGGTTCTGGTTCTGGTTCTGGTTCTGGTTCTGACAACAATTTTACCTTACCAATTAT
>CAZSQT010000056.1:0-6590 GCA_964609295.1 uncultured Gammaproteobacteria bacterium
GTCTGTGGACACTATGAAGGAGTAGACCAGAGAATTGTGGATAATTTAATAGATGAAGAAATTTCTATCGGTGATTTTGTAACTACCGGAGGTGAATTGCCAGCCATGACGATTATTGATAGTATCGTCAGATTGTTACCAGGAGTCTTGGGTAAAGACGAATCAAGTCAAGAAGAAAGTTTTTCGAAGGCTCTAAAAAGACAAAAAGAATATCCACAATACACAAGACCAGCAAACTATAAAGGCTGGAAGGTTCCGGAAGTTTTGCTTTGTGGTGATCAAAAAAAAATAAGAGATTGGCAATTAAATCAATGTATAGGAAATAAAAAGGATGGCAATTAGGGCAAAAACTAAGTATTCAATGATTATAGAAACTTGCAAATCCCCTCTTTTGTAGTGATGGTAAAGACTCCAAAAGAAATAAGTCGCAGTGGCCAAATAAATAATTTTTCTTTGGATATAAACATTGTGAGAATTTAGGATAAAAAAGATGGCAAAAATAATAAAAAATAGAACTAGGATAAGATATTCTAAGGGCTTTTGTTTGATTTCATCTGGGATAATTTTCATAGTTTAAAAGACAGTTCCCTGTCGGGTAAAAATCATTAATAAAAATATAATTAGCAAAAAACCTAAGTGACCAAAAGAAGAGCCACGCAAACGATAGGTGCCGTTTTTCATGGTCAAAAAACCATCAACAAAGAGAGCAACGATTATAATAACAAAAATAATACTAGCAAAAGTTTTACTAAGTGAAAGAGGGCTAATTGTGGCGGTTTTTTGAGCAGAGAGGACATTGTGCTCTGGAATGGTTAAGGATTCGCTGGTGGTCGAATTAAGGAGGACTTCGTCTTGAGTATTGTCGGTAATAACACCACTGACTGGTGAAGCAAAATGTTGAACGACGAGAGTGGTTTCGACTCCATTTAATACTCCATTAACAACAGCAATGCCAATCTCACGATACTTGGTATTTAATATATTATCTCGATGGGTAGGAGATTTCATCCAAGCCGACATCATCGTATCAGTATCATAAAAGTCTTTGGCTAAATTTTCGCCAGCAATAATGTAATCATAATTGACTTGCTTAAAAAACTGCCAAGGATTAACACCTTTTGGGGAAGTATGTGCCCAATAATTTTCTTTAAACATATGGAGGGCTTTCTTTTCGGCAGCTTGAGAAAGCTGTGAATTGTAATGTAATTTGTCGAGATTATTTTTTTCTCTTTGAAGATTGGTGTGCCAAAAGACTTTTTCAATGGTAATTTCGGAAGAATATCCTAAAACTCCTGGTCTAGACACTGAAAAAGAGTGAATTAAAGTTTGAGACAAAAAATAAAAAGCAACAAAGATAAGCAGTGAATTAATATGAAGAATTCCAGCACGATTGTTGTTTTTTTCTTGAGGTATAAAAAGGTAAGAAAAAAAATCTTTGACTTTCACAATTTAAGTATAGAGGAAAATTTATTTTTTTGTAATAAGGAAATAAAAAAATAGGCGGAAATTATGCCAACAAAATCAACAATCGTATCAATAAAAGAAGCTTGTCTAAAAGGAACAAAACTTTGATGATATTCGTCACTTAAAGCATATAGGTAAGAGATAAGAATTGATTTTGGATGGTTTTTGAAAGCCAAAAAAGTAAAAATATACAAAATAAAATATTCAATAAAATGTAGCGATTTAAAAATTAACACTCTTTCTAAATTAGTTTTGCCAATACCGATAGTTGATCGAGAAGAAAGGATAAAAATTAATATCATCCACAAAATCATTGGTAGAAAACGAGTTATTTTTGATTTCACAATTTTATTATAAAACAATTAAGGGTGAGAGTAAAAAGATGGAGCCAATGAAGATAAAAAAGAGAGATAAGTAGTTTTTACTAGAAGAATTATGATTAGAATTACCAAAAGTAATCTCACCCAAAACATCTTCCTCTAAATAATCAAATTCAGTGGGAGTTGGCAAAATTTGTTGACTAGTATTAATCTTTTTGGTACTAGAAACTATTTTTGAGACACTCGTGGGTTTGGGAGTAGATGTTGGCTTGGGAGTAGATGTTGGCTTGGGAGTGGGGGTAGGAGTAGGAACTTCTACAAAACAAGAATTATTATCAGAACCCAAAGATTCTTCTGTTAAACACCATTGTAGATCATCAATTTGATATGAAAAAGAGTAGCCTTTTTTGGTTTGGGTATACGAAAAAGTATTACCAATGCTTAGATTATTTTTGTCTAAAATTTTTATAGAATCAGAGTCGTTATTAAGATAATACGAAGAAATTTTGTAAACAAAATAAGAAAAAGGTGGAATTTGGGTTGTGCCGATATTACGAGCCTTACCTGAATCATCGACTATTTTCCAATTATCAAGCAAAACAAAACAATCATTATTGTTTAAAATTTCAATCCACTCATTACCACTTAGAGGATTAGGCATAATTTCAGTAAGAATGATATTGTTATAATTATCACAATAATTTGGAGATATAGTTGGGGTGGAGACAATTAAGGTAGGAGTAGCGACTGGAGACAGATTGGGTGTGGGAGTATCGGTAGCGGTTGGGGATAAAATTGGTGTAATCTCAGGTGAAATTTGAGGAGTGCTTGTGGCAATAGGATAAGTAAGACTATCGATTAAATTATTGTTTTGGTCATGAAGATAGATAGTATCCCCTGTATCATTGAGTCCAAAAGTAAAATTATTGTATCTTATATTTTCATTAGGATTAATAAGACCAGAAAGAATAAGGCCTGTTTGATTTTTGCTAAACGCATTTTCATCTCTTAGTTGCCAAGAGCTGATATCGACTTGGCTTGAACCCTGATTGACTATTTCTATCCATTCTGGCTCAAGATAATTAAAATCATTAATTTTAATTTGGGCAAAAGAAGGATGAGAAAAAAGAAAAAGAAAAATGATAATTATCAGTGCCATCACCTAGTGTATAGGATAATATTATATTTTGTCTACTGCTAGTTTTATTTTTCTCACACAAGTTTCTTTACCTAAGATAATCATACTTTCGACGACAGGTGGGGTTATTTTTTTACCACAAATAGCCACTCGAAGTGTCATAAAAAAATCTCCCGTTTTGTATTTTTTTTCTTTAATTGTATTTAAAAACTTTTCTTGGAGAGCGTCAAAAGTAAAATCAGTGTTGGTTAAAATATTTTTTATATCAAGGAGATGGTCTTGATTGATTAATTCGATTGGTGGCTTGATGTCTTTTTTGGTAAATTCGAGTAAATCATGGGCTTCTTGTAAGGTAGCAATACGAGATTTTATCAAAGACATAAAACGAATATCATACTCTGGTAAAAGTTTATTTAATTCTTCATCTGATTTTTGACGAAGATAAAGGCCATTAAAGTATTTTAATTTGACAGGATCAAAAACAGGTTGACTTTTGTGAAGTCTTTGCAAAGAAAATTCTTTAATAAATTCATCTAAAGAAAATATTTCTCTTTCATCACCAGGGTTCCAGCCTAAAAGCATTAGATAATTTAAAATAGCTTCTGGCAAATAACCATCTTGAAGAAATTGTCTAATAAAAACTGATCCTGATCTTTTGCTCATTTTACCTTTATGACTTGGATCCAAAAGAGCAGTTAAATGGGCAAAAATTGGAGGTTCCCATCCCAAATATTGATACAAAAGTATTTGTTTTGGGGTCGAAGATATCCATTCATCCCCCCTCATGACGTGAGTAATACCCATGAGATGGTCATCAACAACAACAGCAAAATGATAAGTAGGAATACCATCTGATTTGATCAAAACTTGATCATCGAGATCTTTGGTATTAAAAGTAATTTTGCCACGGATAGCATCATCAAAAGTAATTAATTTATTGTCAGGTAATTTGAGTCTAATAACATAAGGTTCTTTGTTTTTTAATTTTTTTTGTATCTCTTCTTTTGATAAATTGAGACAATGTCTGTCGTATTTGGAATTTAAACTTTTTAGTCTTTCTGGACTACAAAAACAATAATAGGCGTAATCTTTGTCTAAAAGTTCTTGGATATATTTATTGTAAATATCCAATCTTTCTGTTTGAACAAAAGGTCCTTCATCCCAATTGATACCAAAAGCCTTAATATCTTCAAGAATTCTTTTTTCGGCACCAGGGACATATCTTTTTCTGTCAGTATCTTCTATCCTAAGGATAAAATTACCATGGTGATGTTTGGCAAAAGCATAGTTGTAAAGAAGCGTCCTTAGGGCACCAATGTGAATTTCCCCGGTTGGACTAGGAGCATAACGAGTTTTAATCATGCTTTATTTTATCATTTAATGTAAAATTAATTATGTCCTTAACTACAACAGCATTTACAGCGAGGAAGGTTATTAAGAATGGAAGTATGGGTCTAGTTATCTTTTTGATCTTTTTAATTTTTTTTAAAGGCATTTCGGGATTTATCAAAAACAGAAAAGTAATAATAGAAAAACCAAATGTTAAATATGGTATTTTGAATAAAATTGTTTTTCCTGAAAAAGAATTTACCACTAAAAATTTTTCTTTTGAATTTCCTCAAGACAAAGCTCCTGTTTTTAGTGATAAAGCAAAAGTTTATACTGTTTATCGTTCAAATAAATCTTTTTTGGCATTAGAAATAGAAAAGGAAATGGCTAAAAAAATGGGCTTTGTCAAAGAGCCACGACAAATAAGTAATAATATTTATGAATTTGAAAATGATTACAATCAAAAGTTAAAAGTAAATATTCTTGATGGAAGTTTCATTTTAACTTATCCTTATCAAAATGACCAATTAATGTTAAGTGAAACTAATATGAAGGGAGAGAAAGAAGCAATTAACAGTTTAAAATCGTTTTTGGAGGCAGCGGAAAGATGGCGTGATGATTTTGATGTTGAGGCTACAAAAATAACTTTGTTAAAACATAAAGATAGTAATCTAATTGAAGTGAGTGGTATTTCTGAGGCTAATTTCATAAGAGTAGATATAGCTAGACACAAAATAGATGACAAGTTTAAAATAGTGTCAATCAACCCAAACCAATCAGTTGTGTCAGCCTTAATAAGTAGTTCGACAACGAGAGCGAGAAGTATTGTGGATTTAAAATATCGCTATGCTGAAATTCAAAGAGAGTCATTTGCGACTTATCCAATTATCAAAGCAGAAACAGCAATCGCAAAATTAAAAGCGGGTAATTATTGGCCCGCCAGTGATGTTGTTGCAGACAAGATAATTATTAGGCGAATGTCGTTGGCATATTTTGAGCCAGCAAGTTTGACTAATTTTATGCAACCTATTTTTGTTTTTGAAGGTGATGGTGGTTTTGTTGCTTATGTTGAAGCAATAGAAGATGAATTTACCAAATAACATTGGTTTTTAACCAATTGATTATTTTTTTAGTATCAGCAAAACGATCTTCACTACGAGCAACAACACTAATAAATTGACGATTGTTAAAATCTAAAAGGGAAATAAAGCAACCACCAGCTTCTGGTGTCCAGCCAGTTTTTAGACCTTTCACTTCAGGTAAAACATCGAGTAATTCGTTGGTAGAATTTAACATATGGGATTTACTACCAGAAACATCAAAAACAGTAATTTCTTTCTTTTGACTAATATCAGTTACTATTTTATTTTTTATAGCCAAACGAGCAATTTGAGATAAATCATAAACGGTTGAATAGTGATTTGGTTGATGAATACCATCATAATTAGTAAAGTGACTTTTGGTGATATTATTTTTGGATATCAAACTATTCATTTGTTTTATGAAGCCAGATATACCTTGATTGTGATGATAAGCTAAGTTATAAGCAGCATCATTGGCAGAATGAACCAAAAGAGCTTCTACCAAAGACCTAATCGATATTTTTTCACCAACTTCAAGGTCCATTACTTTTCCAATTTCATATTTTTCTTTAACAGTAATAACTTCGTCTAAGGGATAAATGTTTAAAGCGGTTAGGGCGGTGATTAACTTAGTCGTTGATGCTGGATAAATTAGATTATCAATATTTTTACTCAACAAAATTTTGTTAGTGTCAACATCAATAAGAATGTAATTTTGGGCACTAATATTGGGAGATATTTGTGAAAGAGAAATTGGAGGTAGGGTGTTTTTGAAATTAATTATTTGATTGAGAACTTTATCTTGAGATATTTGACCAATATTTTTTTTCTCATCGTGAAGCCAGAATAAATTTAATATTAATAGTAAAGAAATAAAAAAAAGATTCATTTATCGAGTATACCATTGGTGATCAAAATATTTTTTGCTGATTGCTTGTCTAATCCAACAAAAAAACTAGTGTTTTCTTCATAAAAATCTCTAGCCAAAATACCGGTTAATTCGGCTTCTTTTGGTTGGTTTAAATTAATTAATATTTGTCTTTTGCTAACTAAGTGTTTTATCAAATTTATAGACATATTACTAATTTTTGTAGGATTAAAACTATTATAACGATCTTGAGGTTTTTCCATATTAACGGTTATCAGATTACTAAGATTACAAATTGTTTGATTAATTTTTTTAATCTCGGGAGTATCGGTAGGTCGAGAAAGCGTATCTCTGGCAAATTCTCTAGGGTAAATAGTTTCTTTGCTTGG
>CAZSQT010000057.1:0-4578 GCA_964609295.1 uncultured Gammaproteobacteria bacterium
ATATGGAACATGGTGGTAATAGGAAAAATCAAGATGCAAATTTGCAGGTATCCACATTTCTCTCACTGCCCCCAATGACTATCTCTTCAAAAATATCGACAAGCGTGTCAAAGAAAGAATTGAGATGGGGCTCGAGCAAGAAATAATGAATTTGCGTAAATTATACAAATGGTCATCACCAGCATTTAGAACTCATGCCTATAAAGAACACGAACATGGTTTTACCAAAGATAGTATTTGCCAATGGCATTATGATGAACATCGTTATGTTCATCGCCAAAAAACTTGGTTTAAAAAAATGCCCAATGTTCATTTTTTTGATATTACCTCAAGCAAATACCCTCAAGATGCTATCGACTTTGTTTTAAAATGTTACAATAAATTATGAATTCACAAAAAATAGAAATTTCCTATAAAACAATTCTTTATAGTATCTTATCAATTGTAGGGATTTTTATTCTTTGGCAACTCAAAAGTATTTTAGGTTTGTTTTTTCTTTGTGTTATTTTGATGGAAGTCTTAAATCCTTCAATTAATTTTTTACAAAAATACAAAATTCCCCGTCCTTTGTCGATTATTATTATTTATATTTTAATAATTGCTATTTTTTCTTCGGCTATTGTTGGCTTTATCCCAATTTTAATTGATCAAACTATTAGCTTTATCAAAGCTTTACCTAGCATTCTTAATGATGTTCAAAATGTTGGGATTTTTGGTCTTCCTCCCATTGATATTTCCAGTCAATTTAAGCTTCTAGAAAACTTGCCTAGTAATATTACAAAAACTCTTTTTTCCTTTTTTTCTAACTTTTTTACCGGACTTTTAGTTATGGTTATTACTTTTTATATGCTTATCGAAAGGAAAAATTTTAGTAAATATGCTGCCAAAATTTTTGGCAAAAAAGGGGAAGAAAAAACAATAGAATTTATGAATTCTCTAGAAAAAAGGTTGGGCTTTTGGGTTCGTAGTCAATTACTTTTAATGCTTTCAGTTGGAGTACTTTCCTATATTGCTTATGCCATTATTGGTCTAAACTATGCCCTACCATTAGCAATTATGGCTTTTTTATTTGATATTATTCCCAATATTGGTCCTATTTTGGCAGTTGCCCTGGCAACTGTTGTTGCCTTAACCATGTCTCCTCTTACTGCTTTGATTGTTGTGATTGTCGGGATTGTCATTCAACAAATAGAAAATAATATCCTTGCCCCTCTAATATTAAAAGGAGCAACAGGCTTAAAGCCTGTTTTAATTATTTTAATTTTGATTACTGGAGCCAAAGTAGGAGGTTTAGTTGGTGCTGTTTTAGCTATTCCTTTATACCTAACGATAGAAGTTGTTGTTAAAGTTTTCTTTTTAAACAAAGGCAACAAAAAAACCCAAAGAAATCGTTAAGCCGAATTTTGTTTATGGGTCATCTATCTATTCTTTCTACCTGAAACTCTCAAAAGCTAGATATTAACGTTTCATCTTGAAATTTCCACCAGAAGGATGCTCGTTTCATCTCATCCGCCGAAGCGGACTACTCGTCTCTGTAGCATTGCCTGTGACTTACACCACACCCTACATTTTCGGGTTCTGTGCTTTTTGTGGTTCGGACTTTCCTCCCCGCAACGGCGGGGTAAACCCTTCAATTTCTTTGGGCTTTTATTTTAGCAAAAAAGCACGCTTAGTTCAATAAAGCGGCATCTGCGGCAGATAGAATTTTGAACATTCTTGTACCTGTCTCAGGATCGACTGCTTCAGCAGCTGGTCTACCGTTCTTGAGCATCACTTTTTTAACCTTACTAGTATCTACGTCAACCGACTTTCTGGTTTTAACGCAGTAAAATTTAATAGTAGCCATAGTACTATTACCTCCTAAATAAATTTATAATTTTAGAGAAGCTATCCAATTTAAGATAATACATGATTATCATTAATAAGAAAAATAAAAAAGCAACCAACAAACTCTTTAACAAATTTTTTTTTACCAAAGCAATTTCTTTCATTTATAAAGCCAGTATAGCATGTTTTTTTGCTACAATTTATATATGGAGTTTATTTTTAAATTACTTACCTTCCTAAATTCTATCGGAATTGCCTATCTTATCTTTTTATTTTACAAAAAAAACTTACCTAAGCAGGCAGATTTGAAGTCAAAACAAACACTTGACAGCCAGCTTAAAATTAAATTAGTTCGTTTTAATCCTTTTGATGAGATTGGTAGTAATCAAAGTTTTATATTATGCCTCTTGGATATGGATAATTCTGGTGTTATTATTACTTCATTGCATAGTCGTGACCAGACACGTATTTATGCCAAAGAAATAAAGGAAGGAAATATTGATCCTAATATTTTTTCCAAGAAAGAAAAAGAAATTCTTTCCAAAATAATTAAAAATTAGAGACAAAATGAAACCAAAAACCTTTCAAATAATTACTTATTCTATTATTTTTATCATTTTTTTCTTGTCATCTTTTTTTGTTTTTAAAACTTTTTTTCCTGTCCAAAAAGGCATTATTTCACCTTCTGGCACAGTGAAACAAGATCAAGAAAAAGTTACAGGCGATATTATGTTTGAGGGCCCAAAAACTGAAGTTTGTCCTCTCAATGGCGCCTTGTATACTCAAGAAGAACGCGAAACATGGGAAACCAAAAGACCTCTTACTGTTATGATAGAAAACCATGTTGATTCTCGACCTCAATCAGGCTTGCAGCATGCTGATATTGTTTATGAAGCTGTTGCCGAAGGTGGTATTACTAGATTTATGGGTGTTTTTTATTGTGGTGCTGCTCGATTAATGAAAGTTGACAACAAATATGATATTGGTCCTGTCAGATCAGCTCGTTCTTATTTTGTCGAGTTAGCCTCAGAGTATGCTGACTATCCTCTTTATACCCATGTTGGTGGAGCCAATTGTTCTGCCCCCAAAGATCCGGTTACTGGTCGCCAAGCTGGCCCTTGTACTAGTCACAAAGATACCCAAGCCCTTGAGCAAATTGCTAAATACGGTTGGAATAATCAAGGTACCTGGTCTGATTTGAGCCAATTTTCTCTTTCTTACAAAGCTTGCCGTCGTGAACCAGAAAGAATTGGTGAAAACACTGCCATGGAGCATACTATGTATTGTTCCAGTAAAGAATTATGGAATGTTGCTGAGCAAAGAGGTTTAGGTGCTATTACTGAAGCCAAAAAAACTGCTTGGGATAAAAATTTCCGAGCTTGGAAATACAAAGCAGAGGATACATCTTCCAGTCAATTATCAAATACAATTTCTTTCAGTTTTTGGAGTGGTTATCCTTCATACGGTGTAGGTTGGCATTATGATCACAACAAAAACCTTTATTTTCGTCAGACTGGTGGGGTAGACCATATAGATTTTAATACCAAAGAGCAATTAAGTACCAAAAATATCATTTTGCAATTTGTAAAAGAACAACGCTCTGTTGATCAACATCTTCACAATATATACACTGTGATTGGTTCAGGTCAAGGAGTTTTGCTTCAAAATGGTGAAAAAATAGATATTACTTGGTCCAAATTAAATAGAACCAGTAGAACTATTTTTACTACCAAAGATGGTAAAGAAGTTAATTTTGTTCCTGGTCAAATTTGGATAGAAATTTTACCTCTCAACACTAAAATTAACTATGAAAACTGAATCGATTTTCAAAAAAATACTTATCTCCCAAACTCGATTAAAATTAATTAGTATTTTATTTTATTCTCCCGGAGAATTATATTTTGTTCGTCAATTAGTTCGTGAAACTGGCGAAGAGATAAATTCTGTCAGAAGAGAACTTCAAAATTTAAAATCAGCTGGTATTATTAATGACGAAAAGCGAGGTCACCGCCTTTTTTATTGCTCCAATTCCAAGTCAATTATTTTCAACGATCTTCTTCTTTTAGCTCACAAAAATGCCGGTTTGGGTGGTGCCATTATCAACAAAAAAGAAAAATTAGGTAGCATAAAAATGCTATTTTTTAGTTATCGATATGCTATGAAGCATCAAAAAGATGATTCAATCGATTTAGTTTTGGTCGGCCATGTATCTCTTAATGAATTAAATAATTTAATCAAAAAAGAAGAAAGTGCTATTGGTAGAGAGATAAATTACATGGTTATGGACAAAACTGAGTTTTCTCTTCGCAAGCAAAAAAGAGATCAATTTATTGTCAGTTTTTTCTTAGAAAACCCTCTTGTTATAATTGGTCAAGCTCAAGATATTTTAAATTCATAAAATGACAAAAATTAGGAAGGTAATTAAAACAGGCAATAGTCTTGCCCTAACTATCCCTTCCAAAACTATCAAAGAGTTTGATATAAAAGAAGGTGATATTGTCAGAATAAAAATTAATAAACCGAAAACGATTATTAATTATATTTTTTCTGGTCATCCTCGCCAATTATCACTTATTAATGGCAATAAAAAAAATGAATCAAAAAAAAGTTAAAACAAATTTTTTCATCATCATTGCTATTTGTCTTATCGGACTTTTTTTAAATTGTCCTAATTCTGTTGTTGTTGGTAATTTTAGTTTTAATAAGCCCAAAATTCCCTTTATAAATAATGATTTACGCTATGGTCTAGAT
>CAZSQT010000058.1:0-4432 GCA_964609295.1 uncultured Gammaproteobacteria bacterium
TGTTGTTCTTGAATTGGTGGAGTTTCTATAATAGGTGTTTCTTGATTGATTATTTCATCCATAAATAATCATAGCATGTTTTGGGAAAAGTGATGCTCGCAGGGTGGAACGATTTTAGAACTTATTTGTCTAGGGTAGTAGTCTTTGTATCAGGCGTATTTTCTTCTATTAAAGTCATTTCTTCTGATTTATAGCTGTACTCTGAACCAACAGGAAGAATAAACTTATCTCCCTCCTTGATTTGATTAGCCTGACCGTTTATATAAAATTCCCCACTTCCTTTAATATGAGCTACTGTATATTTTCTTTCTCCACTGTCAATTCTTTTAGTGGGGTGTTTTCCGTGAACTTTTATTAACATTGTCCCATCACCGTAATCAAAACCTTCAAAGCCGTCTCTAACAAAATGCCTTGTTTCTTTAATTGTTATTTTTTGTGGGCTTTGATTTTTAAACTCAAAATTGTCTCCTTCTTCATTCATATGTTCATATTTTACCAAATTATGATTTTTGGAGTAGTATAAGAATAGAGTGTTTATGTAATTGCGACATTAACTGTCTTTGCAATGATTTTGATGATGCCCCCGCACTGAACCCAATAAGGACTTGCTTACAAACTATTTAGCTTATATAACCACCCTGGTTGCCATTTAAACTTTGAAGATAATGATTCTTTTAAGGATTTATTGTTAATCCAATAATCTAATCCATATTGAGTGGCTCTATGACCGATAATCATTATTTTGTTACCATTATAGTTTTTAATTAGGTCTTCTAAAAAACTTTTTATTCTTTCATTGGTTTGCGTGTAGCTCTCACCATTTGGAAAAGGTTTATTAATTCTATTTATTTTTTCTACTTCTACTTTTTCACTAGGACTTCTTGTTAAATCTCCATAATCACATTCTCTTAATCTTGAATCTTTAATTATTGGATATTTGTTGCCAAAAGCTATTTGGGCTGATTTATATGAACGCTGTAAGTCTGAGCAAAATATTACATCAAATTTTTCCTTTTTATAACGTTCTCCTAATTCTTTTGATTGTTGTTTACCTAATGGAGATAACTCTATGTCATAAAAACCTGAGGATAAATGGTCTTCATTGTCAAAAGTAGTTCCATGTGCTTCAAATATTATTTCAACCATAACGATATTTTATCAAAAAGTTCTAGTGTCTATGGTGGGATATGTTAGATTTAGGTTTAAAAATTGCTGGCTCGCTTGGTGAAAGGATTTTATAACTTTTTGAAATTACCCTACTCGCTTCGCAAACGAAGGTCCTAACGAGACCGAAGACCCTAAATTATTAATTTTACTAAGTCCCATAATAGGAGCCATCTTTGCGGACGAAGAAGACCCCCTACTGTTTTTACCTATTAAATCAAGTGTGAATGGTAATTCTGATGTTGCTATAAAAGTTCCAACTCCTTGATCTGTTAACTTAGTTAGTTCATCTCTTCTATCAACAGGCCACTCACCCTGAGCAATTGATTCCATCCATGTGTTTTTTGGTGCACCTTGTTGAATAAATTCCATCATTTTTTTAAAAGCATGGAATCCTGGTATAGCAAAGTGTCCAAGATATTCAGATACAACTTTAGTCCACGCAGGGATTATTACAAATTCAGGCAATTTATCACCGCTAACCGCTTTAAAATCTCTTACTCTAACACCATTTTCTTCACGCATAAAATATCTCTGAGTCGAAATCCAAGGTTTTGGCGCAATGATTGCTGTGATTGTACCTACGGGTTTATTGGTTTCTTCATTAATGATTGCAAACGACTGGCTTCGTAGGCGTTGTGGATCAAATGCTAATCCTTCAAACATAGAGGCAAAACCATTTTCGGGATTAATTTTAGCTCTATAATCTATTCCGACCAATACATCTTTCAAGGCTGTGACTGTTTCTTCTGTTATTACTGGTTTTATTTTGAAACCATCCCCGAAATTGATACTCTTAACTTTTTCATAGATGCCATTTGCTAATGTTTCTGAATAAATTTCATTATTTATCATATTTGATTGATTATACCAATCTTAGCTTTAAGATGTCAGTGATTATGATAGGTGAACGATTTTAGGACTAATTTGGTAATAAATTATCGACTACTTGTGTGTGGGGAAATTCTTCATTTAATTTTTTAAGTGCTTTTACTGTATAAACTTCATCATCTATTCCTGAAATTAAAATTTCAGATATTTTTTGTATATCACTTGCTTTCATTTCTGGACCAATAGGATGATATCTCAATCCACCTCCCTCATCCCAAAATTCAATATGAAAATCACTTAAATCTTTTTTAAATGTAGAAGAAATAAAAGATCTTTCATTATCTGATTTAAGAATCATCAGAGAACCATCTGTTTTATTTTTTCTATCAATAAATACTACTTCAAAATAATCTCTTCTTTTGAGACCAATATGATTTTCGGGAACAAAATCACTATGATAAACACCCCTTACAACAAAAGAAATCTGACCATCTGGAGAGTGTCCACAAACAACTTTTTCGTAACCAGCCCTGTCTTTTCCATCATATTTTATTGTTTTAGCAGCTGGAGACATTAAGTGTTTTTTAAATAAAGTAGCCATTTTTTGTTTTGATATTTCTGTTTCATTTTTACTATCATTTATTAGATTTCTGCCACTTTTATTTTCCATATAAATTGATTTTAACATAAAAAAGTTAATTTTTTATAATAATGGTGAGTTCTAAATGGAAAGAATTTTAAAATTAATTTATGGGGGAAATTATTATTGAATTTATAAAATTATTTATATCAAGTAATAATTTTTTTGTTTCTATGATATCAGTAGTTTGTTTTGATGAAGATAAAATATCTTCGAGAAAAACAACCTTATTGTTATAAGTATTTGTCTTTGATATTTCTGTCAATATTTCTTTTAGCAAAGAATTATCTATTATAGATGAATAAAAACCACCTTGGACTTCTATATAATTATTTTCAGAAATGAATTCATATATTCTGGAAAAATTGGCTCCAGGAAAAAAGTAGCCATCATGCACATATCCTTTATAATTTTTTGTAGTAATATTTGTTTTTTGTATTATGTTCTCTTTTTCTTTTAAAATATCCACGTAATTACATACTCCCTCATAACAATTAAAAATTAAATAATTATTTAAGCTATATGGAAAAATTTTAAAAGATAGAGGAGTTTGGGTCATTTTTTGTTCCGTTTCTATATTGTTAATATTTGAAAATTTAATTTCTATTATTTTTTTTATTTCATTAGATGTTCTATCTTCTAAATCAAGGGTGTAATCTGGATATGCTGAACTAAAAGAATTAAGATCTCTTTCTCCTATATTTATTTTTCCCCAATTTTTGGGATATTTAAAAGTAATTCCATACTTATCATTATTATAAATTTCCCAATTAGACATAGCATTTTGTTTTTCGGGAATAATTGTTGGAATTGTCTCGGTTATTGGAATAGTATCTGTAGTAGTTAAGGTTGGAATTTCAGTTGGAATAACATTATTGATTATTTTTTGTTTTTTTAAAATAGTATAAAAAAGAATAATAATGATAATAAAAAAAATTATAGTTGTCCACATCCAGATTGAGGGTTTCTTTTTGGTTGTTTGTTGTTCTTGAATTGGTGGAGTTTCTATAACAGGTGTTTCTTGATTGATTATTTCATCCATAAATAATCATAGCATGTTTTGGGAAAAGTGATGCTCCCCGCACTGGACCAAATCAGGACTTTTTTTGTTTGAGTTTTTTGATTTTTTTTATTATGAAATCGGGAAATAAATCTTTACTCTTTTTTTAAACGTGGATCCGCAAATGCATGCATAATTAAACGGTATAAGTCTGGATCTTCACCAAAAACTTTTAAATGACGTACAAAACCATCTGGTTCAGTGGGCCAACCATTTTTTTCAAGAATCGCTTTACCTGAATCTAAAAGACGACCCAAAGCATTTCTATCGTATGCGTATAATGCTCCACCAGGAACTCTACATTCATCCTCTTTAAACTCAACTACAATAATTCCTTTTGGTTCCAGCTCGTCTCGCATTGTTTGTGGATCAGTACCACAAATTTTTTTCAAAGTTGAGATTGGAAGATAGCCCAGTGGTTTTTCTTCACCAACCAATCTTAAATCATTTAAAAGCTTTTCCTTTCTCTTTTCCTTTCCATAATGACTATTGTCAGCAAGAATATCTTTAATTCTACTAATAAATGATTTGTTTTCTGGACTGCCATTTCCACCTTTCATAGTTTGATTATTAGTTGCTAGACCATCTGGGGTTGGACTAAATTCTGCCATATGTTTATATTACCAAATTAGAGATAAAAGTTATAATCTATCCCTATTGAATCATATCCTACAAGGATACATTGCGTATCTTTCCATTTAATTTGTTATGCTCCCCGTCGTGGACTCAATCAGGAC
>CAZSQT010000059.1:0-1714 GCA_964609295.1 uncultured Gammaproteobacteria bacterium
TTTTGCTTTTAGAACAGCAATTTTATCTCGTTCATTTGGTTGTATTTGCATAACCTCAATTTTACTTCAGGTGTTGCGTTTCGTTTGCGAACTCATCAACGTTTAAAAAAATATTTTAATTTATTTTATTATCTTAGTGTTATAATTTTAGCAATGAGTAGAAAAATAAAAGTTTGTACTATTGGTGGTGGTTCGGGGATGCCTATAGTCAATATGGCTCTGGTGAGAGCTGGTTTTGAGGGGATTAAGTCTATCGTGACTACTTTTGACAATGGTGGCGATACAGGGAGAACGAGGACAGATGAGAGAGGTGAAATTATGGCTTTTTCCGATTATTGGCGCTCTTTGATTTCTTTGTGGAAGGATGGTGAACAAAAAAAGATTTGGGAAGAAATGCTTCGTTATCGAGATGGGAGAGATAGAAATTTTGGAAATTCCTTTTTTAGATTTATGGCTGAAAAATGTGGTGATCCTTCCAAGGTGGATACTTTGTTTGCTAGTTTAGTAAAAGCTGATTTGAAGGGTGAAGTTATTCCAGTTTCACTTGAACCATCCAATATTTCTTTTGAGACCTTGAGTGGTAAAAAATATAATGGTGAAAAATATTTGGATGATTTGCGAATGTCGATGGATAGGATAAAAAAGATTTGGCTTAATCCTGAGGTAGAGGCTAATGCTGAGGCAATCGAGGCTTTAAGGCAGGCAGATTATATTGTTATTTGTACTGGGAGTTTATATGGTTCGATAATTTCTAATTTTTTGGCTAAAGGAATGTCTGATGCCTATAATCAAAGTAAAGCAAAAAAGATTTTGATGACTAATTTGGTTTCTGTGCCAATTGAGGCAGAGAAGTTAAATTTGGGAGAATATATTAAAATTTTTGGTAAATATTTGGGAGACGGTAAATTATTTGATTTGGCAATTATGCCTGATTTTTCTCATATAGGGAGTGAAGAAATGAAAGAAATTGTGGCTAATTATCAAGTAGAACATTCTATTTTGTTTGATAATAACAATAATTGTGATGGCTTAGGGATAATTTGTGATGTGGTAGCAGTTGATAAAAATAATATGCGTTTGCGACATAGTGAAGAAAAACTAGCTACTTTGTTTGCCAAGATTTTGGTAAAATAATTTTATGTCGCAGAAAAAAATAAAAAAATTAAGGGCATTACAAAAGGTAGAAGAAATTAAAAAGGTAGAAGTGGAGACGAAGGAAGAAGTTAAAGAGGGGTTTTTTGATATTATTACCAAGAATTGGAAGTTTTTGTTGTTTTTGTTGATTGGAGTGGTCTTGATTTACCTTAATTCCCTAAATGGTAATTTTGTGTCTGATGATTATGCGACAATTACTCAAAATCCGGATATTTTAAATTTTTCGGTAATGACAAAAGGCTTGAATTCGATGTTTATCTCGAATTATTTGTTGGCTTTGTTTTTTGGTATAGAAAATCCTTTTTCTTTTCATCTTTTTAGTTTAATTTTGTTTTTGATTTTGTTGGTTTTGGTTTTTGGAGTGATTTACAAGATTTTTGGTAAAAAGACGGCTATTTTTACGATTATTTTATTTGCTTTTAGTCCAATAAATGTAGAAGTTGTTTCTTGGATATCGGGTAGAATTTATACTCTTTTGGCTATTTATATAATGTTGGGTTTTATGGCTTTTATAAATTATTTAGAGACTGGAAAAGGAAAATATTTGTTTTATTGGTCT
>CAZSQT010000060.1:0-2605 GCA_964609295.1 uncultured Gammaproteobacteria bacterium
ATATTGTAATGAGAGAGTAAATCATCTATCTCTCGTTGACAAAATTCTTGATTAACTTCTTGACCTACCTCTCCTATTTTAACTTCAATATTTTTATGTTGATTGATAATTAACTCACTGGGAATGTAGGGCTTATCTATTTGATTGCTAATTTGATCCAAAAATTCTGTTAATTTTTCTTGATTATAGTCGTAAGTTAATTCAAAATTTTTAGGTTTAAAAAAGGCAAGGAAATAATCAATAATTCCTTTGTTGAGACGTCGATAAAGTAAGTTGGAAGCGATTTGGTCTTTGTTAAGCTGGAGGGAGATACTTTGAGTGTCTAAATCAAAAGTACGATCTTCATATACTAGAGTAATATTTTGGGGCCGAGGAAAATCAAGGTCTAATTTTTGAAGAATTTCAGATTTGTTTAAAAGAGAATAATTTTTGCCAAGAATTTTGGTATCTTGACCGGTTTTACCAAACCAAAGACAAAGGGGCAAAATAAGAGAAATTAAAATTGCTAAAATGATAGAAGAAATAATAATTATTTTTTTTCTAGATAATATTTTCATATTTTTCTGTCCATAGCTTCATTGGCTAATTTGTCAGCAACAGTATTTTGCTCTCTTCGAATATCTTGAAAGTTAAGAGGAAGAGCTATTAATTTAATTAAATCTTGAACTTTTTGATAATATGTCTTGAGGTGAGGTGCTTTAACTTTGTAAAGACCTTGGACTTGTCTCACAATTAATTGAGAATCAAGAAAAAAATTAACTTTGGTAATATTCAAAATTTCTTTTTGAGCCAAAAGCCACTCGAGAGCATTAATTAGGGCGGTGTATTCGGCTTCATTGTTAGTTTTTATACCTAAATATTGGGATTGTTGGAATATTATTTGGTCTTGATTGAAAACAACAACACCAGCACCAGAAGGACCTGGGTTACCACGAGCACCACCATCAGTATAGATTGAAAGAATCATAATTGAGTTTATCAGAAAAATTGGGTATGATAGAAGTGTGAATTTAGACGAAATACAATCACCATTGCCATCAAGAAATATAGAAAATATAGTTCCTGAGCCAAAAGAAGAGGAAAAAGAAAAAAATATTGATATAGAAGTACCAATTCCCCAAAAAGAAAGCAATGTTGTACATATGAGTGGGCAAAATATAAAGAAAAAAGATAAAAAATCAATTTTGTTTTTGATTTTATTTTTAGTGATATTGTTAATTGGAGGTGTTTTGCTTTTTAAAAAAATCAGTAAAAAAACGGAACTACCAATAACTGACAAAACAAATATCATTTATTGGGGATTGTGGGAAGATGAAAATGTGATGAATACTATTATTTCTGAATTTGAGACTAAAAACCCTAATATTAAAGTTAACTATAGAAGAAACCAAATCAATGATTATCGAACTAGATTAAAATCCAGACTTTCAAGGACTGATGCGGAAGATATTCCCGATATATTTAGAATTCATACTAGTTGGTTGCCGATGTTTCAAACAGAATTAGCCAGTGTGCCACAAAATACAGTGAATAATTTAAAACTAGATGATGATTTGTATGATTGTTACAAAAGAGATTTAAAAATCAATGGAAATTATAAAGCCATACCAATCATGTACGATGGTTTAGCTTTGTTTTACAATAAAGATTTGGTAGAAAAATCTGGAGCTAAATTACCTGAAACTTGGGTAGAATTGCAAACTGCAGCTGAAAAAATACAAGATTTGAATGAAGATAAAACAAGTAAAATTGCTGGTGTCGCCATGGGCTTGGCTGATAATGTGGACCATTTTAGTGATATTGTGGGACTAATGATGCAACAAAGTGGAGTGAACCCATTGTTGTTGTCAAATCAAAAAAATTTGGATAATTTAAAATCAGTTTTGACTTATTATTCTATTTTTAGGACAAAATATCATTTGTGGGATGAAAGTTTGCCAAATTCAACTGATTATTTTGCAACCGGTAAACTAGGTTTTTATTTTGCACCTTCATGGAGAGTATTTGATATAGAAAATTTAAATCCAAACTTAAATTACGGAATTATTACTGTCCCCCAGTTACCTGTATCCGAAAAAGAAGGAGAGTTGACCAATATACATTGGGGAAATTATTGGGTGGAAGGAGTGAATGCAAAAAGTGAAAAACAAAAGGAAATTTGGAAATTTATTGAATTTTTGGCGAGTAAAGAAACTAGTGATAAATTATTTGCAACAGGATCCCAAATTAGAAATTTCGGACAAATATCACCAAGAAAAAGCGACCAAGAAAAAATGATGACTAATAGCAAAGTTAAACCTTTTGTAATGGCGGCTGACAATGCTTATAATTGGTATCTTTCATCAAATACTTTTGATAGCGGTCTAAATGATGAAATGATAAAGTATTTTGCTGATGCTATTAATAGTTTGTCTTTGCTCAATAAACCAGCAGATGAAGTAATTAGCACCCTGGCTAATGGTATCCATCAGTTGGTGGTCAAGTATCAAATACAATGATTTTACTTAATTTTAAAAATTATAAAGAAACCTTTGGAAAAAAATCTTTAGAATTAGCAAAACTTTGTGCTGATTTAAGCCAAAAAAAACAGATTGAAATTATTCCT
>CAZSQT010000061.1:0-8344 GCA_964609295.1 uncultured Gammaproteobacteria bacterium
TTCTTCTAATGCTAATTTTGTTATTTCTTTGGAATGAATACCTTTGTTTTCTTTATCGTATTTTTTTAAAATTGTAATAGCAGATTGTTTAAAGGACATTTAATTATTTATTAAGTTTGTTATTTGAAATAATCTTCTCTATGTATCTCAAAAAATTTATTAAAATCATTATTTTTTTGTTTTTCTAAAAAATATTTAAATTTTTTATTTATTTTATTTTTTATTTCTGATCTTGGGAAATTTTTATCTATTTTTTCAGTTGTCAAATGTATAATTTGTTTTTCTATTTTCTTCTTTATCTCATAAAATTCTTTTTTATCTTTTTGTAATTCTTTAATTTCTTCATTTTCTAAAAATTCTTTACAAGATATATCATCCTCTTTTGGATTTTCTTTAAATAAGAAGTCTATAATTGATCTAGAATACATTAAAAATGAAGATAGTAGTATATTTTGTAAAATAATTTTAGTTTTTTCATCTTCTGTTTTAATAATATTTAAAAGACTTTCATTCATCATCCAAACATGAAAACAAATAAGTTTAATTTTTTCACTATCTTTTATCTGATAAATATCCATAATCTAGAAAATTAAAATATTCTTTATTTATATTATAACTAGAATACAAAAAATTATTAAATTGATCTTTATAAATAATTATTGATTCTAATTGTTCCATTTTTTCTAATATATCTTTGATATTATAATCAAAATTTTTATTTATTTTATTTATTTCTTCTTCAATTTTTTCTTTTTCTATAGGATTTAAAATAATAAGATCAAAATCTTCGTTTATTTTTAAGTGTCCTATTATATTTTGTTTTATATTATTTCTTAAATCAAAAATTTCTTTTGGTTTTAATTTAATATTATATTCATAAAAAGTAAAAAATAATTTATCTCCTTTTACAATGCAATCAATTCCATCTGTTCCTATTTTATTTAGATAAAATTTATTTTCTTTACTTTTAAATATAATCACTGAATTAATAGCTGGATTTGAATTTACATTTTCAATTTCTAATATTTGTAAAGTTTCATCCTTAAATTTTATTTCTTGATTTCTTGTATTTATTTTTAAAAATGGGGCTTTCGATAATTTGTTTTGATTTTGAGCTTCTTCTCTAAGTTTTGTAGTTTCTTTTGTATAAATTATAAGAAAATATAAAGTAAAAGAACTAATAAAAATCTCTATATTTTCATAATTAATATGAACTCCTTTAAATTTTAAAAAATTAATAATTATTAATCCAAAACAAGCAAGATATATTATATAATTATATTTTTTAGAACTATTCATATTCTATTTACAATAAAAATTTAGTTAATTATTTTATAAATTTTATTTAATTATATTTTAATAAACTTTTTATTTAAAAAATATAAATTTATTTTTTAATCAAGAGAGGAATAAGAAAGTGAATTAAAGGAATGAATTTCCCTGATTGAAAATTTCTTTACTCTACCTCTTCAACTGTTTCTAACTCAAAATAAACTATTAAATCTTTATTGATGGTTTTCCCTTTATAATAATTATCAAAATTAAACCCATCATCATAATAATCTGAATTATGCTCATGATTTGTTATTGTTGTTTCAAAATCTTTCCATTTTTCTTTTACCTCGTTTAATGATTGTGAAATTTCATCAATAATTTGGTCCTCTAATTTCTTAAAGATAACTGATACCATCGCATATTTTCCATAACTTAAACCCGATCCAAGTTCTTTTTTTCTGTATTTTTCTTCTTGATTCCTCGTGTTTTGTTGTAAATTTTCAACTGCTTTGTAGATTTTTATGATTTTATAAATTTGGTGAAAATTGTCAGACTCAATTTTTTTGATAGGGTATGCTTCAAAAAGTTTCTCATTAGAATAACTTCTTGCTTCTGATGGTTTTCTATTTATGCAAAAAATTAATCTCATTATTTGCTCTTTGGTTATAATTTTATCTTTGCAAATGATATTTTTATCAGTTGCCTCATAAAACTCACCCTTTTTCCTTTCTAGCAATAAACCATGATTTTCAAACAAATATTTTTGTAATTCAACCAATTTATCATCGTTCGATTTTCTATCAGAAAGGTATACAGGGGTCTGATTGTTTGTTGCTTCCGATATCTTTTCAATCAATTCGATTTGTTCGGGTGTTTGTTCTTGATTGAGAGATATAAATTTAACCAGAACTTCTTTATTTTCAAAAACTTCATTTTCTCCATCGTCAAAAATCTTGGCTAGAGTAAAAGCAGTTTGACCGCCATTTACTATTTGCGGATTAGAAACCAACAATGTCACGCTATTTGGTTCTGCGTTTCTTTCTGTATATTCAAAATCAGTACAAATTATTGTTATTCCATTATTTAAAAGCGAAAATTCATTCGATTCAGTTTCTGATATTGAATTCCTTATTTGCTGATTGACTCCACCCTTTTTAATTCCAACGTAACAACGAGGATTATATTTTAACAAAGAATTTTTATATTCCCTCATCATTTTTGCTATCTCAATGGTAGGGATAAAAGATAAATTGATATTTACTGTTTGTCCGTTAATTTTCACTCCATAATTTATTCTGTTTGATTGATTTTGATTTAATTTTATTTTTAATACAAAATCACGTTTATTGTAGAAATCGGATTGTAAATAAGGTAATAGTAAACTGTTGTATGTATCTTTTCCATTGATTATTTCAACTCCATCACAAACATTACCAGACACCTCTTTTAATTTTTGAGAATCTAAATTAGTAGGGATATTACCCAAAAAAATCAGTTGGTACTTATATTTGCCAATATCGGATATTTCTCTGATTTCTCTTTGGAATCCTAAGATTTTTCCATTGTAGTTTTCGCCAGAAGAATTTTTCTCCTCTCCTTTTGTGATTGGACCAAGATCCATTTTAAATAACTCATAGCCGTCGACTGATCTGATCTCAAAATTTTCTTCTTTGGTTCTAAATTTTGATTGAATAAGATAAATATATTTTGATTCCTTATCTATGTAATAAGCGTCTAGTCCGCCATCATTGCCGTCGTCGGTAATTAATTTTTCTGCATCACTAAAATTTATCAAACCAAATCTTGTTCTCAGGAATAGATGAATCAAGGCTCTGGCTCTGGCTTGATTTGTTTTTTCCTCGTCAGATGTGTCATACCTTCTCAATTCTTCAGGTGCTTCAGCTATTAAAGAATCTAAGGTTTTTATAAGAAGTTGGTACTTGTTTTCGTCGTTCATAATTTAAAATTATTCATTCCACAATTTAAAAATCGTTTCTTTCGTTTTCTCCTCGTAAATATCAATCAGTTTTTTGGCGGATTCTACGAGGGCGCGCTCGGCTTCAATTTTTTCTACGATTTGTTTTTGGATAACAAAAGGTGGAAGAGAAACAACTATGTCATTTAGCATAGACTTTGTAATTTGATTTATTGACGAAGTCTCACTACTAGTCAATTGATCACGAAACAAATCAGACAAGAAAAAATAAGAAAGAAATTGACTATATTTGCTTCTAATAATCGTCATAAATGTTCCGAAAGTCATTTTTTCTGAAAGATTATTTATTACTGCAATTTTCCCGACCAATCTTTTACTTCCGTTTCTACTACACATCAAGATATCTCCGTCTTTTACTATTAAATTTTCCTTAACTTTCTTGTTTACTCGAACAATATCTGAAAAATCTAACTTATCATCTTGTATATTTGACGACCTTAAAACAATAGTTCCCTCACTACTAACATCTTCTGGCGAATATGTTAAGCCAATAAAATATTCTGCGATTTCTCCTAGCTTCACCTTCTCCCACTCCGGATCAATATCAATTTTCGGTTTCCAGTTTTGAGCAATTTGTTTGGCGCCAGCAATGATGCTTACGTATCCGTCCAACTCCGTCACAATCTGCTCTTGGATTTCGAGAGGTGGCAGAGGAAAAAGAAATGACTGCAACATTCCTAGCTTAATATACGGCATTGTATTTCCCAATTTTTGCAATTGCATGACCTCTTTCAAGGAATTATTCAAAATTTGAAAAAGATATTTTACATTCACATTTTTGAAATTACTCAAAACATAGGTTCGTTGATAAGCATCAAATTTTCCCTTGTAATATTTCACTGCTCCAACATCACCGTTTCCAGCAATAAGTAATGCTTCTGTGTCGAATGAAAATGTATCAATGAATGTGTTTTCTTTGGCACAAGTAAAAAATGGATATTCTCCGTCCGGATTTCCTTCATTTACGTCTTTTCTTCCTGTTGTAATTTCACAAAGCTCTCTTAGTTCTACCATCGGCCATTTGGCATTACTGTAATCAGTTGCTACACGATAGCGATCCCCTGAAAGATTATAATCACTATTTTCAGCAATTTTGGTTTTTTCGACATACACCGCCAGTTTACTTTCTACTTTTTCGCCTGTTTTCCACTTGTCTAAAATCTCCAAAGCGGTCGGCAAATCGTTTTTACTGATTGGTCGTTTGGTAGCACCAAGATCAAAGCCGTCTTGCTCTACTTTTACAAACAAAATTTCGTTGTTTTGTTTTGCTTGTTCATTATCGAATAGTAAAATACTGGTTTTTACTCCGCTATATGGCTGAAATACTCCACTTGGCAAACTAACCACGGCATAAAGTCCGTCATTGACGAGATTTTTTCGCAGTTGCTTGTGCGCGCTTCCTGATTGAAAAATAATTCCCTCCGGTACGATTACGCCGGCTCTGCCTTTTGGTTTCAAATGATTCATGATGTAGTCCACAAACAAAACCTCCGACCGACTGGATTGCACGCTAAATTTTCTGTGCGGGCGCACGCCACCTTTCGGAGACATAAACGGCGGATTGGCAAGAATTACGTCAAACTTGTCATTCCAGCGTTCATCCATACCCAAAGTATCGTATTGGAAAATTTTTGGGTTTTTGAATTGGTGTAGATACATATTAACCTGCGCGATTCGTACCATACTTGGATCAATATCATAACCCTCAAAATTTTGAAAAAGTTTTCTTCTGTCATCTGGCGTCAGTGGTTTTTCTTTTTTCTCCGGATCATCTTTACCGTCATGTTGTTCTAATATATGCTTGTAAGAGCTGACCAAGAATCCACCTGTTCCGCAGGCAGGATCTAGCACTTTGTCGTCTTTGGTTGGATTGATAGCATCAACTATAAAATCAATGATATGGCGAGGGGTGCGGAATTGTCCAGCGTCGCCTTGTGATGACATAATAGAAAGCAAATATTCATACCCATCTCCTAAATCTTCGGGATGAGAATAATCAAAATAGTTTATTTCTTTTAAAAATAATCCTAAAACTTCTGGTGAGCGATATGGTAAAAAAGCGGATTTAAAAATATTTCTAAAAAGCTCAGGCAATTGTTTAGCCTGTGAAAATTTAATCAGAGCTTCTGAATACAAGTTCATTCTTTCTTGATTCCCAAGTCTGCTATCCATCATACGTGTCCAGGCGTATCTTTCCAAATCATTAATAAAAAAAGATGGCTCACCACAGGCTTTTATAGCAGATTGATCCATGTCGTCCATAAATTTATAGATGAGCGCATTGGTTATCTGATCAATTTGTGATGTTGGGTTTGGCACTACGCCCACAAGGACTTGCCTAGCCGCATCAATATGTCTTTTTGTTTCTGATGTAAGCATAATTTTAATTCATAAAAGTATTAAGTGATACATAATCTTTGATGTATCTTGGCACGAGTTCCTTAAAGCTATTTAGCCTTTGATATTCGGAAAAATCAAATGAGGCACAATTATAAAAATCTGCAGGTTGATTGCGTTTAATAATGTCACGCACTTCTTCATCTACAATGTAGGCTTTAAAAAACATTTTAATTGCCTGATATTTTTCTGGTTCTATTTCATAATTATCAAAATTTACTTCTTGGAATTTATCCCATTCGGATTCAAGTAAATCGTCCTTCATTTCAAAAGTGTCTTTTTCATTAAAAGCAACTTGCAAAAACTCTTTTATACTTATTCGACGGTCCACATTAAAAATTTTACGGATTTTATCAAGATTGAGAAAATATTTAGGTTTATCAAGAATATGTTTTTTAGTAAAATCTTCAGCTTCTTCAATATCACCATTTTCCCAAAGGTTTTTAAGAGTTTCATTTCCGAGAACATCTTCTTCCACTGCTCGCCTAAATCCTTCCCGATCAATTCTCATCCCTTCAGCGCCTACTAGTATTTCGTTGACAGATGTTATTTCGTCGCTTTCCGCTAAATTAATCGGACCTTTGAAAATTTTATTTCCGTTTTCATCAATAAATTCTTCTTGTTCCGCTTGGTTTGCTATTTTTTCTTCAGTTATTTTTATTTTCTTGATAGCCGGTAGAGTAATTATTTCGTTATAATTAAATTCATTTTCAAAATATTCGCAGGTAGCGAAGAAATCGAAAAATTTAAAATATTCTTTTGATTCAGCAATTATTTCATTTGATTCATAATTTTCATATTCAAATAAATATTTTCTGGTGCCACGTCCTTTGATTTGCACAAAATCTGCTGGACTAAAAACTGGACGCATAAGAGCGATGTTTAAAAGATCTTGACAATCATAACCGGTTGTCATCATTCCTACTGTTACTGCTACACGAGTTTTGCAAGATTCATATCCTTCTGGTTTTTTAGTTTTTCCGCCCAGTATATTATTGGAAAAATTTATTGTCATTTGTTGGGCGTTCTGCACAATAGAAGTAACTTGAATAGCAAAATCAGATTCGTTGTATTGATCTGGCCATTTCTCAAAAGCCAGTTTATTGAGAATATTGGTAATTTTCGTGGCATGTCTTTGTGAAACACAGAAAACGATTGATTTACCAAAAAGTTCTATTCCTAACTTTTTTACGACCGGATCAAAAAGCGCATTATCCATAAATGCCTTACACATAGCGATATTGGTTTCTTCGTTGAAAAATTTGCGTTCGTAGTGTCTTTCGTTTAAAATTTCATCCACTGTTTCACCTTCATCAGTAGTAGTATGTACGGCATAACCTTTTTCTGAGAGCAGTTCTGTGGTGATTTCTGTTCGCGCATCAACGATAATTGGATTAATTAAAAATCCATCATTCACACCTGAAACTAAATCATAACGAAAAGTTGGCTCGCCAGATTCACAACCAAAAGTAGTGTAGGTATTCAAAAGCAATCTTCGTTCATATTCTCTCTGTGTGTCAGTGCCTTCGCCATCAAAACCTTTGAGATAATCTTTTGGTGTGGCAGTTAATCCTAATTTATAACCAACAAAATATTCAAACACTGCACGACTGTTTCCGCCAATTGAACGATGAGCTTCATCGGAAATTACAAATTCAAAATCAGTTGGCGAAAATTCTTTTTTGTATCTATCTCCAGCAAGAAATGTTTGAATTGTTGAAACTATAATTTGCGCATTTTGCCATGAATCACGAGCATCTTTATAGATTACAGTTCTATAATCATGCCCGAGATAATTTCTAAATGCTTTAAACGCCTGATCTTCAAGTTCAAGCCGATCAACTAAAAATAAAACTCTGCGAGCATTCCCGGATTTCAAAAAAAGTTTTATGACGGCAGCTGAAATGAGAGTTTTGCCGGTACCAGTTGCCATTTCAAATAAAAATCTTTGTTTTCCATCTTTTGCCGAGGCTTGCAAACTCTTAATTGCTTGCAATTGATAAGGACGAAGTTGTTTTAAATTATTATTTTTCAAAAATTCTGCTCTTGTGTTTTCATCTTGAAAAGCAGGATCTTTTTTACACCCAGGCATTTGTGTTTCAATGATGTAATTCTCATCAACTTCATTTTTGGTAAGTTCCTCTGGATTAGGTATATATTTTTCATATTGTGTAATTGAATCTTGTGATGGAAAACGAGAAATGGTGTCGGGATTACCGTGTTTAGTATCCCAAAAGTAATGAATATTACCATTAGAAAGGATCACAAAACGAGCCCCAGCATTGCGCGCATAATTTCGTGCTTGTTCTTTGGCAGAAAGTGGATCAATCGATTCTTTTTTTGCTTCAACCACAACCAAAGCACGCCCGTCTTTGTCGAGTAATAGAAAATCAATAAAGCCATGAGCTTTATGCTCGAAATCATCTCCTAAATCTGAATATTTAACGCCTGGCTCAAGTTGAATATTTGCCTTTTCTTTTCCTTTATCGTAAAAACGCCATCCCGATTCTTCAAGTAGTTTATTAATTTTAATTCTTGCACTTGCTTCTTTATTATTCATCTTATTTTTATAATATAAAAAAATTAGGCATCCCTTATTCAGATGCCCTATAAAATCTTTATACAAAAAGAGCAACCTTATACGGGTTGCGTAAACAACTACCAGTTTTGGCGCAA
>CAZSQT010000062.1:0-6394 GCA_964609295.1 uncultured Gammaproteobacteria bacterium
CGAAATTATCGAAAAAAATAAATTTAAATCTCCTACCCGTGGCGGAATCGGCTCAACTGGTATAAAATAAATTATATGACTGAAATAAAACCTGAACAACCTCAACCCAAAAAAAATAAAGTTAAGAAATTTATTAGTAGTGGTTTGGTTGCTGTGGCTCTAGGTACCGGTGTCGGAGCCATGTCTGGTTGTGATGTGAAATCTCAACAAGATCAAATAAGACACAATGATTATATTGAACAAATTAGAAATGAAGAAAAAGAATCCGAAAATAGAGATTTAGAAGTCCTACAGGTTACCCAAGAAGCCGATACGGGTAACATTGATTTGAGTCGTCGCTTAATCCAAATCGCCAAAGACAATGATCCTACTCGACAAATTGATCCCAGTGAAATCAAAAAACTCGATTCTGATAACCCTATTCATCCTAATGAAATCTTTTTACCCAGAAGTGGTTTCATTAAAGGTAAAATCAAAATGGGTTTTGTTGATACTCAAACTGGTGATTTTTATGATTTAAACCAATACGGTATATTTGACTACGAAGGTGTTGGCGATCGTCCACTTTGGGCTTACAGTCAAGTTACCACCCCAGCTGAAACCAATCCAGATGCTCGCTATAAATTAGTTTTTTATAATGATGGTGAAAATGATATTAGTCTAATCCAAGATGAAAAAAAATTTTTTACTCAAGTTAATAACAATATTAATAGCGGCAGCAAAGGTACTCTTAATACTATAGAGTTAAACACCAACAAAAAAAGAGTTCTTGATACCAAAGTTCCAATATATTCTTATACTGGTAATGAAATAATATCTCACCATTTTGATGGTGATAGTTATAGTAAAGATACCGTCGTAGATTATATTAATCGTCCTATCGGTGAAATAAAACAGAAAATTTATAACTCTAGCCGATAATTTAATCAAAAATAAGTTACAATCGATTATGACCTTAGTCTATATTATTCTAGTTTTAATTCTCGGGGCTTTAATTTTTTTGATTTTCAAATCCAAAAAGGAAAACAAAGAAGAATTGAGTCAAAAACTCAACGAGATTTTTCCAGACCTTCTCAAAAAAGCCAACGAACAACTAATTACTCTGGCTGACCAAAAAATTGGTACTGATTTGTCTAACAAAAAAGACGCTATCGAAAAAATGGTCAAGCAAGTCATGGATGAATTGGTCAAAAATCAAAACAAACTAGAGAGCGCCGAAAAAGATCGTGTTGGCAGTTTTAATGGACTCAGAGAAGCTATCGAAAACAACCAACGCTTAACACAACAGCTTAAAAGCACAGCTGATGCACTAAAAAATGTTTTGTCCAACAATCAAATGCGTGGTGCTTTTGGTGAAAAAGTAGCCGAAGATCTTCTCAAACAATCGGGTTTTGTCATTGGGACTGATTATACCAAGCAAGAATCCACTGGTCACTCTCGTCCTGATTTTACTATTTATTTACCCGATAAGACCAAGATCAATATTGATTCAAAATTTCCTTATTCTAATTTAGTTAAAATGAGCGAAACAGACGAGGATGGTCAAAAAAAACAATATTTAAAACTCTTTGAACAAGATATTAAGAAAAAAATTGCCGATGTTACTGGTCGTGATTATATTAATCCAGAAGACAATACTGTCGATTTTGTCGTTGTTTTTATTCCCAACGAAATGGTTTTTAGTTTTATTTACGAAAAATTTCCCAATATGTTAGAAGAAGCTTTTGGTAAAAAAATTGTTTTTGCTGGCCCTTTTAGTTTTACTGCGATTTTACGTATGGTTCGTCAAGCTTATGACAATTTTCATTACCAAAAAAATATTCAAGGGATAATTACGCAAATCAAAATTTTTGAAAAAGAATTCGTAAAATTTAATGAAGAGTTTGCCAAGTTAGGTAATAAGATTGAGGCTACAGCCAAACAATTCAATCAAGTTAATACTACTCGCAATCATAAATTACTTAGATGTGTGGACAAAATTAATATCGAGGACAATCAAACCAAACAAATAAAATCATGATTGATAGATGGAAATATATTTTTTCTATTTCTTTGTTTATTTTAATTTTTATTTTTTTAAATTTTATTGAACCCCAACCTCTTAGTATTTTTATTTTTTTTCTTCTAATTTTTAGTTTTTCTTTTTTTACCGCCAAATTTTATTTTCAAAGACTCAAGACTTGTTTTTTCTTGTCTTTATCAATAATTTTAATTTTGTTTTTTTTCTTATTTACCTCTTGACAACTGTTAGCAGTCAGTCTATCATATTGCTAATATGACTGATTTAACTCAACGTCAAATCAAAATTCTTAAGTGTGTTACTGAAGAATTTATAGAAACCGCCTCTCCGGTCGGTTCTGAAACTTTAGAGAAAAAATATTCTCTTGGTATCTCATCTGCTACCATCAGAAATGAAATGTCTTCTTTAACTCAATTAGGTTTTTTGAAAAAAGGCCACTTATCGGCTGGTAGAAGTCCGACTTCTATGGGGTTAAAATATTATGTTAGAAATCTTATGACCCCAAAAACTATGTCAGTATCTGAAGAAGTTGGGGTTAAAGAAAAAGTCTGGGACTATCGCAACGAATTTGAAAAACTTCTCAAGGAAGTTACCAAAGAATTAGCCAATAAAACTCGTTCTATGGCCCTATCAACCACCGACCAAGGTTCAATTTATTGCTATGGTGCCTCTAATTTATTAGAAGAACCAGAATTTTTTAATATTGATGTTACCAAGACAGTCTTATCTTTAATGGACAATGCTAAGTTTTGGTTTGATATTGTCAACAAAGCTGGAGTCAGTACTAAAGAAGATCATGAGTTTGTTCATTTACTTATAGGTGAAGATCTTGGATTAGAACATTTAGAGCCTTGTGGCTTTGTTTATCAAACTTATCAGTCAGGCCCACATTGCGGTATTTTAGGAATTATTGGCCCAGCTAGATTCAAATATCAATCTATTGTTCCTATGATAGATTACTTTGCTGACTTAGTTTCCAGTATTAGCCGTTAAATTTTAAATATGACAAAACAAAAAACAAAAAAACAACCAAATGAAAACACAGCTAAGATTAATCAATTAGAAGAAAAATTAGCCAGATCTTTAGCTGATTACTCTAATCTTTGTAAAAGAATCGAAAGTCAAAAAGAAGCTTTTTATTCTATTGCATCAGCTTCTTTAATGACCAAAATGATTGATGTTTTAGATAATTTTTATTTAGCATATAGTCACTTAAAAGACGAAGGCTTAAAGATGGCTATCAATAACTTTGTTTCGGTGTTAAAATCTGAAGGGCTTGAAGAGATTGAAGCTCAAGATAAAGATTTTGATCACAATTTTATGGAGTGTGTCCAAACCGAAAAAGGGCCAAACGATAAAGTCTTAAAAATAGTCAAAAAAGGTTATTTATTAAATGGTCAATGTCTTCGACCTGTCCAAGTTGTCGTTGGACAAAATAAAAATTAATTATTAATTAAACTAATATTATGTCAAACAAAATAATTGGAATCGATCTAGGAACTACCAATTCCTGTGTTGCCGTTATGGAAGGCGGTAACGCCAAAGTTATTCTTACTGCCGAAGGAAGAAATACTATTCCTTCTGTAGTCGAACCTGTTAAAAAATTAGTTGGTGATTTAGCCAAACGCCAAATGGTCTTAAATTCTGAAAATACCGTTTATTCGGTCAAAAGACTTATGGGTCGTCGTATCGATGATGCTGAAACCAAAAAAATTCAAAAACTAGCTCCTTACAAAATAGTTGCTGGTAAAGACAAGACTGCTTGTGTTGAAATCAATGGTAAAGTTTATAGCCCTCAAGAAATTTCGGCTATGATTTTGCAAAAAGCCAAAACCGATGCTGAAAAATATCTTGGTGAAAAAATCACTCAAGCTGTTGTTACCGTCCCCGCTTATTTTGATGATTCTCAGCGTCAAGCTACCAAGCAAGCTGGTGAAATCGCCGGCCTCGAAGTCAAAAGAATTGTCAATGAGCCCACTGCTGCTGCTTTGGCCTATGGTCTAGACAAAAAGAAATCAGGTCTTATTGCCGTTTATGATTTGGGTGGTGGTACTTTTGATATTTCTATCCTAGAAATCGGCGATGGTATTTTTGAAGTTAAAGCCACCAATGGTGATACTTTTTTGGGTGGTGATGATTTTGATCAAAAAATCATTGATTGGATTTTGGAAAAATTCAAAAAAGACAATGGTTTTGATCTTAGCACTGATTCTCAGGCTCTTCAAAGAATTAGAGAAGCTGCCGAAAAAGCTAAAATTGAATTATCCAGTGCTCAAGAGACGGAAATCAATTTACCTTTTATTACCCAAAAAGATGGCCAAGCCCTTCATTTTACTGCCAATCTTACTCGTTCTGAATTGGAAAAATTGGTTGATGATCTTATCCAAAAAACCATTGATCCAGTTGAGAAATGTCTTAAAGATGCCAAGATATCCAAAAGTGATATCACTGATGTCATCATGGTTGGTGGCATGACTAGGATGCCCAAGATTCATCAGTCCGTCAAAGACTTTTTTGGCAAAGAGCCCAATTCTACCGTCAATCCTGACGAAGTTGTTGCCATTGGCGCCGCTGTTCAAGGAGCTGTCTTGACTGGTGAAGTCAAAGATGTTGTTCTTCTTGACGTTACTCCTTTGACTCTTGGTATCGAAACTGCCGGTGGTGTTCGTACTCCCCTTATTGAGAGAAATACTACCGTTCCTACCAAAAAATCTCAAGTATTTTCTACTTATTCTGACAATCAACCTCAAGTAGAAATCAATGTTTTGCAAGGTGAACGTCCTATGGCTGCCGACAACAAATCTCTCGGTCGCTTTATTTTAGACGGTATTCCTCCAGCTCCTCGTGGTGTTCCTCAAATTGAAGTCACTTTTGATATTGACAGTAATGGTATCTTATCTGTTTCTGCCAAAGACAAAGGGACCAACAAAGAGCAAAAGATTACCATCCAAAATGCAACTAATTTATCTGAAGCCGAAGTTGAGCAAATGAAACAAGAAGCTGAAGCTCATGCTCGTGAAGACGAAGAGAAAAAAGCTTTAGTCGAAAGTCGCAACAAACTTGATAGTACTATTTTTAGCGGTGAAAAAACTCTCAAAGATTTTGGTGACAAAATCAAAGATGACGACAAAGCCAAGATTGAAGAGAAACTTAAAGAAGCTAAAGATCTTTTGGCCAAAACCGATGCCAAAAAAGACGAATTTGACAAAGTTTCTGAAGAATTAGGTCAAATATTGCAAGTAGTCGGTCAAGCTGTCTATGGTCAACAGCAAACTCCTCCCCCTCAAGGTGAAACTGAAAAAGGAGAAGAAGCACAAAAACAAACTACAAATAAAAATGGCAAAGACGACAAAAATGCTGAAGAAGGAGAAGTTGTAAACTAATAAATAAATATGTAGAGATCCCGCAGCTGTGGGGTCTCTACATAAAAACTTATGAAAAAAGATTTTTACGAAGTTCTAGGAGTAAATAAATCAGCAAATCAGGCCGACATTAAGTCGGCCTATCGTAAGATGGCACTAAAATATCACCCAGATAGAAACAAAGATCCTGACGCCGAAGATAAATTTAAAGAGATTAATGAAGCTTATGAAGTTTTGAGCAACACCGAAAAACGCTCTGCCTATGATCAATTTGGCCATTCAGCTTTTGACCCCGGTCGAGGTATGGGTGGTCATACTTATAGTCAACAAGAAGGACCTTTCAATTATACTTGGTCTTCGGGTGGTCAAAATCCTTTTGGCAATGCCGATTTTGATTTTGGTGGTTTTAGTAACCCTTTTGATATTTTTGAACAATTTTTTGGTGGATCCGCCTTTGGTGGCGGTGGTCGCTCTCGTCGCTTAAGTACTTACAAAATCCAAATTTCATTTATGGAAGCTGTCCACGGTTGTGATAAAGAGGTTAACCTTGACGGGCGTAAGAAAACAATTAAAATTCCTGCTGGCATTGATGATGGTCAAAGAATTCAATTTTCTGATTTTATTCTTTATATTGATGTTTTACCTGATAGCTATTTTAATAGGGAAGGCAACAATGTTTTTGTTAATTTTGATATTTCAGTCAAGCAAGCTATTTTAGGTGATGTTTTAGAAGTAAAAACTTTAGACGAAAAACCTCTCAAGGTTAGAATCAAGCCAGGAACTCAATCCCAAACCCTTATTCGTCTTCGCGGTAAAGGGATAAAAGATATTCATGGTCGTGGTTATGGTGATTTTTATATTCGTATCAATGTGATTATCCCCAGCCGCCTCACCCTCCGCCAAAGACAATTACTCAAAGAATTGGATATTTAAATCAAAGCTAATTCTAATGAATGGCGTGTTTCAGTAAGTGGTGGTAGGATTAGTGTTCAAGTTTCTCAAACAAGCACCA
>CAZSQT010000063.1:0-11079 GCA_964609295.1 uncultured Gammaproteobacteria bacterium
ATTAGAATTTTCTTTTGGCATGTCGGCATTGGGTGGATTTTTAAGATAAATGAAATAATTATTTTTTTTATCAAGTTGATAAAGTTGATTTAGGACATGCTAGGCATATTGGCTGACACCGACTTTGTTTGTGGTATTGGCTTCATTGCCATCAATTCCAATGTTCATATATTTATTGTATGTTTTTTTATGATTGATACAAGTCTAAGGTTTCTTGGGCGGTTTGGGTCCAAGAAAATTTTTCAGAAAGGTTAACTGCTCTTTTGGCAAGATTGTTGCGGGTGCTACTTGATTTACACATTTTTTCGATAGCAGTAAAAATACTTTTGGTAGATTTTGGATTGACAAAAATAGCAGCATTACCAGCAATTTCTTTCATAGATGAAGTTTTGCTAGTAATTACAGGAGTGCCAACTTTCATTGATTTGACTATGGGTAGACCAAAGCCTTCGTAGAGACTAGGATAAATAAGAGCTAAGGCACTGGCATGAAGAGCAACCATATGTTGCTCTGGGATATAGCCCAAAAGTTTGATATAGCCATTTCTATATTTTTTGATGTCTTCTCCCCAACCATATTTACCACCAATGGCCAATTCGTATTTTGAGGTAGGATATTTTTGCTTAAACATTAAGAAGGCTTTGATGACTCTTTTGAGATTTTTGCGAGGTTCGCGAGTGCCTTGACAGAGTAAAAAATGGTTAAGTCCGTATTGTTTTTTGATAATTTCTAATTTTTTTTGTTGAGTTTTTTTGTCTAATTTGTGAAATTGACCATATTTATCTTCGGCAGCTTCGTAGATAACCTTTATTTTTTCAGTTTTTACTTTGGGGAAAATTTTAATCAAATCGTTTTTGGTGTTTTGGGAAACGCAAATAATTTGATGGCATTTTTTGATAGCCTTTTTCATCTTGAGACGATGGGTTTTGATTATTTTGGGACTAGACCATTGAGGAAATAAAAAAGGAACAAGATCGTGGACGGTGGTGATTAATTTGGCTTTGAGGGCGGGGGGTTGAGTCCAATCAGAAGTGTGAAAAACATCACATTTGCCAATAAAGCATTCTATAGGGATAAGGTGTAATTTGTTCCACAAAAAATTTAAAAAAGATAAAGGGTATTTGAAGTGGTAGATTTCGACATTTTTGTAAGATTTATAATTTTTTAGTTCTTTGGGGAAAGGGAGGCGAAAAGAAGAAAAAAATAATTTATAAGTATTTTTTTTGTCGATTTTAATCAAATTTTTGACTAGGTTAAGAGTGTAGTTGCTGACACCGGTGCCATAAGGGAGAGAAGAAATGTCAATACCTATAATCATGGTTTATTTTAACAAACTTTGGATGTTTTTTCGTTTTTTAATCATTTTTGGAATATTTGAAATTATTTCTTTATAGGTCCAAATGAGAGAAGACATTTTTTGGCCATTGGGAGTATTTTTAAGAAGACCAGATAAATTTCTTAATCGTTGATCAATAATACCTAAAAAATTAAAAATTATTTCTTTGACGGAATAGTTTTTGATAATGAGAAAAATCCAGTTTTTGAGATCCATCTTGTGTCTAAAATTACCCATCTTTCCACTAGTGCCACCACCGAGGTGATAGCAAAGGGCTTGAGGAATTAAGAGGGTTTGATATTTTAATTTGTGAAGACGAAGGGCAAGATCAACATCTTCTTCGTAAGCAAAAAAATCTTCATCAAAGGCACCAATTTTTTGGATAATTTCTTTATTGTAAGTGACTAAAGCAGCGGAGGCTCCCCAAATTTTTGTCGGTTTTCTATCAATCAATCTTTGGACAATGGGTTGTTGGTTTAATATATTGTCGCATTTACCTGAATAGTAAAACTTTAGACCTTGACTTTCAAATTTTGTGCCTTCTTTATTTAGAACAGTGCCAACAAAGGTGGTGTATCGAGGGTGAGTGTTGATAGCGCTAGTGAGGAGAGAAAAATATTTTTTGTCGACAGTCAAATCATTGTTGCAAAGGACAACATATTTATATTTGGCTAATTTTATGCCTTGATTGACAGCAGGAGCAAAGCCTTTATTAGATTGATTAATTTCTATTCGCCAGTTGGCGGATTTTAAGGAATTTTGTAATTTTTTAATTTTTAAAATTGAATCATCTTGTGAAGCGTTGTCGATAATAATGATTTCATAAGTAGCTTGGCTTTCTGCCAGGGATTTGACAAGAGAATCAAGACAATCTTTGAGAAAATGAGCTCCATTGTAGTTGGGAATCACGATAGAAAAAGAAGGTTTTTGTGTTGATTGATTGAGAGGTAAATTAATCATGGAGTTTTGATACATTTATAATATCACCAATTTTTAGCTTTATTTTGTCGGTTTCTTGATAATTTAATTCGATGACGTATTTGGCTGGAGTAGAATTGCGATAAATATTTTGAGGTTTGGTAGGATTAGTTTCAACTTGAGCTTGCTTAATATCAACTACTTGACCACGGCTGTTGACCCAAATCATATCAAGAGGGATAAGAGTATTTTTCATCCAAAAAGGTTGGATAGAATCATTTTTGGCAAAAAAAATCATTCCACAATTGTTACAAAGTTCTTGGCGATTGGAGAGTCCCCTACTTCTTTGGACGATAGTTTTGGCTGTTTCTAATTTGTAAGTTTTGTTGTTTATTTCTAGATGAAGATAATTTTTATTTTTATTTTTTTGACTATAAAAATAAAAGATAATTAAAAAAAATAGAAAACTTAAAATAATTAGAGAGATAATTTTTTTATCCATAATGCTATTATATTGTAAATGAAGAGATATTGGAAACACATTGTAAAATTTGCTTTTTCGATTTTGTTGATTTATTTGGCTTTTCTTAAGGTCGATACATCTGCTTTGTTGAAGGATTTGATTAGAATTCCTATTTGGTTGGTGATTTGGAATATAATTTATGCTTTTGGTAATTCTTTGTTGACCAATTATAGATGGAGTAGTGTGTTGCTTAAAAAACCAACATTTAAGGATGTTTTGTTTTTTACCAAATGTACTTATTTGGGATCTTTTTATGGTTTATTTTTTCCTTCAATAGTAGCGGTGGATATGATTAAATGGTTGCCTTTGGCTAAAAAATACAAGGATATGGGTAAATTAAAAATTGCAGGTTCGGTTTTGATTGATAGAGTAGTGGGGGCAAGCTCTTTTTTCCCAGTAGCTTTGGTAGCAGTTTTTGTGGCTAAATTTTTAAAATATGACTTTCCTAATTATTTGTTTTATGTTTTTGGAATTGGGAGTTTGGCAGTTTTTGCTTTTTATTTGATGATTTATTTTTTTAATTTTGAAAAATATTTTGGCAGGATTAAATATGTGAATAAATTGATTAGAGTGATGGATTTGTTGAAAAATGAAAATAAAAAATTATTAATGAAATTATTTTTGTTTTCTATTGTAATCCAGTTTATGGGAGTTTTGCCAGTGTGGTTTAATGCTAGGTTTTTGGGGGTACCTTTTCCAATTGTAGCGGTTTATGTTTTTATGCCGATAATTTCTTTAATTTTGCTTTTGCCAATATCAATTGCTGGTTTTGGTGCTAGAGAGCAATTATTTTTGTTTTTCTTCTCACAGCTAGGAATCGGTCCAGAGAAAATTTTATTGGTATCAACATTTTCAGGAATAGTGGCGGTGATTTCTGCATTGCTTGGTGGTTTGACTACTTTGTTTTAGCCAAAAGTTTGCAATATTTATCTATATTTTGATTATCTTATGTTATAATAATAGTATATGGGTAAAGAAAAATATGTGCCAACAAGTGGTCTTACTGCGCGAGAAGATAAAAAGGTGTGTGATTTACTTGCAAAATGGGATGGTGGTAATCTTTCTGCGTCTCTTTTTACTGAACTTGCCAGAATGATACCTCAACCTATAGTAGAAGTAGTAATTTTTAGAAACAATAATAAAATTATTGAGACATTGCTTATTCCTCGTCCAGAAGATGATATTGTTTGGCCGGGGATGTGGCATAATCCAGGGACTGCTATTAGAAGATCTGATTATGACAACAAAGATATTAGTCCGTTGAAATCTGCTTTTAAAAGAATTCAAGCAAGTGAAATAAATAACGTTTTTAAATTTGATCCGGTTTTTGTGGATCGTATTTATACAAAAAGTATTCGTGGGCCGGCTATTTCGGAAATATTTTATACAGAACTTTTAAAAAATAGTAAAAAAGGACTTTATTGTTGGCATCCTGTTGAAGAATTAAAACATAACCCAAATTTTATACAGCAACAATTGGAACATATTATGCCTGCTTTCGAAAAATATAAAATGGATGTTAAAATTAATAATTACTAATTTACTTAATATATGATTTTAATAGTTGGTGGGGCGGGCTATATTGGCTCACATATAAACAAACAATTACACAATCAAGGTTTTGAGACAATTGTTTTTGACAATTTAGTTACTGGTCATGAGTGGGCGGTAAAGTGGGGTAAATTTGTAAAAGGTGATTTGGCTAATATTGAAGAAATTAGAAAAGTTTTTAAAGAAAATAAAATCGAAGCGGTGATGGATTTTGCTGGTTCGATTGAAGTTGGTGAATCGGTCAAAGATCCTCAAAAATATTATGACAATAATGTTGTTAATACTCTAAATTTGTTAAGAGTTATGTTAGAGTTCGGGGTGAAGAAATTTATTTTTTCTTCGACAGCAGCGACTTTTGGTAATCCTCAATATACACCAATTGATGAAAAACATCCCCAATTCCCTATTAATCCTTATGGAATGACCAAATTAATGGTGGAAAGAATTTTGGCGGATTATGATAAAGCTTATGATTTTAAATCAGTAAAATTGAGATATTTTAATGCTAGTGGGGCTGATGTAGATGGAGAAATTGGTGAAGCACATTATCCTGAGTCTCATTTAATCCCTTTGATTATAGATGCGGCGATGGGCAGGAGAGAAGATATCAAAATATTTGGCACTGATTACGAAACTCCAGATGGTACTTGTATGAGAGATTATATCCATGTTGATGATTTGGCTCAAGCTCATATTTTGGCTTTAAAATATTTACTTGAAGGTGGAGAGAGTGAGGAATTTAATTTGGGTAATGGAGTTGGTTTTTCGGTCAAAGAAGTGATTGAAGCAGTCAAGGAAGTGACAGGTAAAGATTTTAAGGTGACAGAAACAGATAGAAGAGAAGGTGATCCAGCGATTTTGTTGGCAAGTAGTGACAAGATTAAAAATAAATTAAATTGGCAACCAGTTTTTACTGATATTAAGGAAATAGTCAAGACGGCTTGGAAATGGCACCAAAAAAGAGATTAGGAGATAGTGGTTAGATTGTGGATTGAAAGTAATTATTGACCGAAAAGAAACATTGGTCTATAAATATTTCTTTAAATAATTTGAGATTGTTTTGTTCATAAAATAATAGTGTTGCTTTTTTGTAAAGATCTTCATCTACATTTCTGAGAGGAAGTGGAAAACTATTATTGGCTAAAAGTATGGCATTTCCCAATATCCTACTTGTTCTTTTGTTACCATCTTCAAATGGTTGAATATAGCTCAAGAGAATAATACTTAAAAATGATTTAGTGAAAAAATTGGGGATATTGTTTATTAGTTGACATAAATTTTGAATAGCTTCTATAATTTGAAATTGATTGTCAATTGGTTTAAATTTGGTGCCAGTAATACCGACAAGTGTTTTTCTTAAATTATTGGTTACTTTTAGATCTTGGGTAATTATTTTGTGTATTTCTTCAATTTTTGACCGATTAATTTTTTGAAAGATTGATTTGTTTTTAAAAATAAAATTTAAGGCTTTTTTGTGATTTAAAAGCATAATTGTTTCTTCTTTATTTTTTCCCTTAGCTTCCCTACCTTCTTTAAACAAATGTTCAGTTTCTAACAATGAATAGGTGTTACCTTCGATAACACTTGATTTCCAGCTTAATTCAATGGTGACCCTTTCAATTTCTTTGTTGATTATGGTTGGTGATAATTGTGAATAATTTTGACTAAATTGAAGATAAAGATTGTTAAGTGTTTGTTCTTCCTTTGGAGTAAAGATATTTGTTTTTGATAGTTGCTCAAAAACTTTGAAATTAAAATTTTTAATTATTTCTCTTTTGTCGACTTCTGTTTTGAAATATTCTTCTTGGTTGATTGGGCGAAAAAAAAGTGATTTTGGTAGTAAGAGATAAGCAGTATTTCGACCATTGCCTATTCTTTTGATATATTTTAATTTTACTAATTTAGATAAGTCACGAGAGATAGTAATTATAGTTTTTTTTGTCTTGATTTTTTCAAGTATTTTTTGGGGACTGAGGGTTTTTTCTATTTTTAAAATTGACAATATTTTTTCTTGTCGATTGTTTAATTTATTCATATCATAATCATATCATAGTTTATTATTAATCATATCATTTTGATATGATTGTGGGTTGATTTTGATATGATTAATATATTGGTTTATTTTTATTGTCTTTATTATTAATTAGATTTGTTATAATTTTGATATGAAAAATCAAAAAGTAGCAGTCGTAGGAACAGGTTATGTTGGTTTGGTTACAGGGACTTGTTTGGCTGATTTGGGATTTAAAGTTACTTGTGTTGATTTGGATGAAAAAAAGATTGAAAGATTAAAAAAAGGGATTATTCCAATTTTTGAAGATGATTTACAAGAAATAGTCAAAAAAAATGTCAAAAAGAAAACTTTATTTTTTACAACTGATACTAAGAAAGCAGTAAAAGAAAATGAAATAATTTTTATTGCTGTAGGCACCCCTTCTTTGCCCGATGGTTCGGTTAATTTGGATTATGTAAAGACGGTGGCTGATGATATTGGCATATCTATCAATGGATACAAAGTAATTATTAACAAGTCAACAGTGCCAATTGGAACCGGTGACTTGGTGTCTAGAATTATCAAAAAATATTACAATGGTACTTTTGATGTAGTGTCAAATCCAGAGTTTTTGAGAGAAGGGACGGCGGTGTGGGATTTTATGAATCCAGATAGAATTGTTTTGGGTTTAAATTCAAAAAAAGCAGAAAAAATAATGTTGTCTTTGTATGAAGAATTTGATTGTCCCAAATTGGTAACTGATATAAAAACAGCAGAGATGATTAAGTATGCCTCCAATGCTTATTTGGCGACTTCTATTTCTTTTATCAATTCAATTGCTAATATTTGTGAACAAATTGGAGCAGATGTAACTGAGGTAGCTGAGGGGATGAGATTGGATAAGCGTATTGGTCGATATGCTTTTTTGAATGCTGGAGTTGGTTATGGTGGTAGTTGTTTTCCCAAAGATGTCAAAGGTTTGATTCAGATAGCTCATGAAAATAATGTTCGTTTTAGTATTTTGGAAGCAGTAGAGAGTACGAATGAGGCTCAAAAGCAATCAGTTATCTCTAAAATTCAAAGATTGTTGGGAGAAGATTTAAATAAGAAAAAAATTGCTCTTTTGGGGGTAGCTTTTAAGGCTCATACTGATGATATGAGAGAGGCACCTTCTTTGACAATTGTTAAACAATTGCAAGATAGAGGGGCGGAAGTTTCTGCTTATGATCCAGTAGCGGAAGAACAAGCCAAAAAGGTAATTGGTGAAGTAAAATTTTTTGGTGATGTCTATAAGATGGTCAAGGGCAAGGAAGCAATAGTTATTCCTACAGATTGGCCAGAATTTAAGGATTTGGATTGGAAAAAAATAAGATCTTTGATGAAAAAAGCTAATGTAGTTGATGGGAGAAATCTTTTGGATAAAAATAAGATGGAGAAAATGGGATTCAATTATATTTCGGTGGGAAGATAAAAGAAGAATTTGAAATATAAATGTGTTACTATATTCAATAACTAAATATGCCTAAAAAAGAGTGTTTTATTTATACTGGGACTAAAAGAGAAATTGGTGAGGCAAATAGTGATGATTTTAAGACTGTGGTTTTAAAATCATTAAAAACTTGCAGGGCTTGTGAAAAAAAATTTGGTTATAGTGCAACAACAAATTGGTTTAATTTGGAACAACAAAATATTTTACCTTTAATTAACGAAAAAAGAGTGCCGTTGATGGCTAATAATTTTTCTTTTGATGAGCTTTATGAAAATTCTAAAATAAGATTTTGTTCAAAGAGAAGTTATTTCGATGAATATTTGAATTCCAAAAAAGAGGTGGTGGTGATACAAGATTATTTTTTGTCAATGAGTTTGAAAAAAAATAATTTGCCAACAGCTTCTCAATGGGATTTGTGTAAAATAACGGCAAAGAAAAGAAGTGTTTCGGATAAAAATATTTATGTTATTTTTGGACTAGAAGGAATGGATATTGAAGCCAAAGTTAAAGCTTTAAAAGTCTTTAACTCAGTTTTGCAAAATAATATTTTGGTGAGAAGATAGTGAGTGAATAAGACAGGGTGTGGTATAATTAGCTAAGATGACGAAAGAAAATATTAATCATTCTGGTAGTGATTGTAAAGATGTTCAATCGCAAACTAGTGTGCAAGATGAGATAAAGAAACTTAGTATGAAATTTGATACTTTATTGGATGGTTTTAAGAGCCTTAGAGAAGGTCAAAAGAGCCTTAGAGAAGGTCAAGATTGTTTAGAGGACTCTGTGAATCGATTACACAGGTCGATACGTCAGAACCGGAATTCGATTCTTGATCTTGAGGGATATAGAGAGAACCCTCGGGGTAATATCTCTATGCGAGGTTTTCTCAAGGGTGTTAGATCGTTGCAGGATGGAATTAGTGATGCAGAAGTAGAGGACTTATAATTATTGAGGTGTATAATTAACTAAGATGCCAAAAGAATCTATTCCAAATACTGCTATAGTTTCTACCTCTCAAGGTGAGGGTGAGAATAATGAATCTCAAGTTAGTAAGCAAGATAATACAAGGATTTCTACAATTATTCTTGATGAAATTAATAAAATAAAAAATGGAATGGATGAATTGAAGTTTTTTCTTGGTGGAATGGAACAAGGGATGACAGAATTAGGGAGGGAAGTATATTTTTTAAAGTTTCGTTTTAATGAGATGATTAAAACTAAACCTGGCTCTGATTCAGTAGGACCTGATCAATACTTGATTAGTGAACAAAGTGCTGCTAATAGTGTTGCTGTGAATGAGGCAGATGAATTGCCTTATTGAGGTGTATAATTAACTAATATGCTAAAAGAAAAAATATCAGTACTGCCTTTTTTTGATTCTTTAAAGGATAAGTCTTTACCCCCTACTAGGGAAAAGCCACCCTTCAATGATTTTGCCACTAATTCTCAAAAAGTTTTTAATAGATGTCAGACTTTTAATTTGAAACCTTCACATTTTTATTATATGACTGAGGGTAATTATAAATTGTTTATGGCAAGAAGAGGTAGCGATGAAAATGAACAGTATCATTTGTATTTGAGTAATGAAAAACAAAAGGGAATTTATCATTTTGCAGCGATTTTGGAGCCAAACAAGGTAGCAACCATTTTATCTAATTCGAAAAAAGATGTCGCAACAGCGGAAGATATAAAAAATATTAATAAATGTTTGACGATTTTAGAAAGGACTACGCCTTTGTATGGAGGGAGTTTTGATGAATAAGTGGATATTGTTTTACTTTTTTAAAAGTAGTGTAAGTATAAATTAAAAAAGCAATGGCGAGGTAAGTTTCGGCGATTTCTTGAGAAAGAACAAAATTTGTATAAATGGTTGGGGTAAGAAGGTATAAGAATTGGAAGTAATCATGGATTATATAAACTGATGCAAGGGTAAAAAAAGAAAAAAATAAATAAAATGGTGGAGTAAAAATTAAGAGATGTTTATATTTTTTGTAGAAAAATTTTCTTAGGATAATTTGAGAAAACATTCCATAAAAGGCAATAAATAGATAGGCTGTGTGAAGAGCAAAATGCTGGAAAATTTCAAGATTGTGAATACTTAATTCATTTTGAAAATTTATTTCTTTAATACTATCAGGAGTATCTATACCAAATATTCTTTGTCCCCAAGATATTTCTTCGAAAGCGACAAAAAATAAGCCAATTGATAAAAGAAGAAAAATCCAGGTATTTAATTTATTATTTTTTTGTTTGAATAATTTATAAAGTTTAAAAGAAAAAATAGCAGATGTAAAATAAAAAATAAATTGTAAACATTCAAGTAAATTATCTTCTCTGGTAATTTGATAAAAGAAATTTGGAGAAATGGTATAAATTAGATAAAGAAAAATGAGAAGTAGGGGTAGTAAATAATAAATTATTCTATTTCTTTTTTCCTTAAAATTAGGATAAGTGATGTAAAAAATCATACCGCTTAAGGTGGTAAGATAAAAAAACATCAATCGGTGAATGTGAAAATGAGTGAAAACAAAATTTGGATGTTGAGTTTTTTCTAAAAAAAGAATTATGATATAGAAAATAGATAATACTGGAAAAATAAACTTATTGTTTATTTTTTTAAAAGTTGAGGAATATAATTTTATATTTTTGGCGGATAAAATAAGAGCTAAAGTTAGATAAAAAATAGTAAATATACTTGCTCCAATACCAATTTTATTATAAACGACACCAGGGTAAAAATAAGTTTCAAGGGAGAGAAAAAGAAAAGCAAGAAAGGTAAAAAAATTAAATAATATGATCATAGATAATTTTAGCATGAGTTGGTTTTTTTATGCTATAATCGGCTTATGAGTAAAGAAATTTCAAATAAACTAGGTGGTGTTTTTAAAGGTTTAATTTGGGATAGACAAGTGGGGATAAAAAGAGGAGAAGATTTGAGAACAGGAGCAGGAGAAATTTACGAAAAATGTGAGTCTTTTAATTTGGGTTTTGGTGAACATACTGATGCAAGCGATGATTTTTTAAAAATTACTTTGTTTAAAAAAGACAAAGAAGATAGTCGGAGATATAACTTGACTGTTATTTTTAAAAATGAAGTCGATTCTAAAATAATAAAAAATAAATTTAAGTTTTATTTGAAACCAAATGAAGTAAGACTTCGAGGTGTGGGTGTAAGAGGTTATAAGGAAATGAAATATGATCAACAGATTATAAACACTCTTCTTGATGTTTTGGAGGAAAATAATGCCAGGTAAAGAGGCTAAAAAATTTTT
>CAZSQT010000064.1:0-22967 GCA_964609295.1 uncultured Gammaproteobacteria bacterium
TGATTGAAAAGAATAATCGAATTTGATTCTTCCATAACACATTATTGATAACAGTTAATTTGAACCCTGTCAATGTATCAAAACCGAAGATAAAGCGAAAAGTTATTTAAGTTAAAAATTACGTATGAAACTTTTTTGCTTAAATAATTATTGCCAGCTGTAATTGAATAAGTTTTTTTGTTTTTTTCTATAAACTGTTTTGAGACAAGTACTGTTTCGTGAATATGACCATGTAGAGTTAATAACGGTTGCTGTTTAATTATAAAATTTTTTACTGATTTGCTACCAACATGAACATCGCCATTAAACCATTTATTAGTTTGTTCAATCATATCTAAATTGCCACCATATGGAGGCTGATGAAATAAAAATATAGTTTTTTGTGGATTAACTTTTTGGGAAATTTTATTTAAATCTTCTTCAATACTACAAATTTTATTTTTTAATTTTGAATAATCAACAGGTATATAGCTATCTCCTTTAGACCAATAACCCTTAAGATTTATTGTCGAATCATTAATAGTTGTTTTATTGTTGTCCCATTTTTCCCAATCCTTATTTTGAAATGGTGTTAGTTTTATATAGGGATATCCATATATAGAAATTTCTTTGTTAATTTTTATGTATTTATTGTTTATCAGATGAATATTTTTTGTTTTTTTTGTTATTGTTTTTTCACATGAGGCAAAATCATCATTACCAAAAATCATGTATATGTGTGATAATTTTGAAAGTTTTATTAAATATTTATTGAAATAATTTTTAATAAATATTTTTTGTTGACTTACATTTCTTTGGGTATTTTTTATGTGCCATAAGCCACCATTTTTAGGAAATAAATCTCCTCCCAAAAAAAGATATTTTATTTTGTTTTTTTTAACAATTTCATATATTTCTTCATATTGGCTTATATTCCCGTGAATATCAGAAGTAAATAGACATAAATCTTGTTTTTTCATAAACAATTATATATCCGTGAATGCTGTAATTTTAAAAATGATTCTGGATATTTGTTCCTTTTTGATATTTGGTTGATAACTTTTGCATTATTTAATAATAATTCTAAAATATGATTAGTGTTTTTATTTTTATCTTTTTCAGATAATATTTTATGAAAAATTGAGAAGGTTTTTAGTAATGAAATTTTAGTGATATCTTGTTCTTTTTTGTTTTCAATAGACAATTCAGAAAGACATTTGTTGATTTCGAGTCCAAGAATAAAAATATTATCCTGAAAAAATGGAATTTTTTCCATTACTCCTTTGTCTTTATTTTTTTTATAAACATCAGTTACATTAAAAGAAAAATTATCACTAATTAGTTTATCTTTGTCTAAAAAATAAAAACCTGTTTGAGGAATAATATTAACAAACATGTTTTCATTTAGACAATATTGAGGGCAAATGATGTTAGTCAGACACACTTCTCTTTGATAATTTGTAAAAGGAAGTAAATAAGAATTTTTTTTATTTTTTTTGATGTTATCTCTTGGTCTTAATTCATATGAAATAGATGATGACGAATAATTTTTCCTAAAAGAGGGTTCTGAAAGATGAAAGCTTAGTCTTTGTCCATGAAAATTTTTACTAAATGATAGGTAAGCGTTTGAAAAATCAATTTCTTTTTTATATATTTTTCTTAATGGATCAAAAATATCTTCTTGAAATATACAAAAATCAATATCTGACTCTGTATTCATTTGTCCTCCGTTAACCTTGCTTCCATGAATAAAAAAATTTTCTTTTTTTATATCGCTTAAATGAATGTCTTTTTGTAATTCAGCATACACAAAGCTATTATAGCATTTATCTATAAATTAAAAAATAAAATTTAATTTATTTAAACAAAATGCGGTAACTTATTAAGAATTGTTTTATAAGTCCAAAAATAGCCCAAATCATTGGGGTGAATTTTGTCATAACAACTTATTTTATTAAAATCAGGATTAAAGATTGATTTTTTATAATACCAAGGGAAAATTGGAGATAAACCAAGATTAACAGGGGTGATATATAAGATATTATCAGCTCGCCTACTGGCAAGTAAAAACATTTTTTTTATATCTTTTTTTATATCATCTGTTTTTTTAAAACACAAAAGATCTATGCCAATACAACACAAAATCATTAAGTCAAAATCGCGATATTTCTTTAAAACTTTTATAGTTTTTTTGATAGTACTACCCGTTACAGAATAATTTAAAATTGTACTATTTGGATAATGACGCGACAGCATGCCAGCCAAGCTCATTTGTGGACAAGAAAATCCAACCCCAACCCCAGTACTGTCACCAAAAATACCTATTTTTGTATTTTCACCGTTACAAGAAAAAGGTTGAACATTGTATCCGTTTACAATTGCTTTAATTAAAGATGAAATTAGCTGATGATGACTTATTACTAACAATAATACTATTAATGAGGCTCCAAACAAAAAAAATAAAAACATGATTATTTATAGCATAAATAGGAAATAATCAATATGTTTTATTGTAAAAGATTAAACTGATAAATTAATTATTTTCTTTTAAAAAAGAATCGCCGGTTTGAAAATTTATCTTTAAAACAATCATTTTGAATTCTTTATTAGAATTGTTTTGAAAAGAATGTGTCTCGTCCTTAGCAACATAAATCATATCACCAGGAGAAACTTTGATTTTTTTGTTATCAATGGTCATGGTGGCAGAATTATCGGTGATATAAAAAATTTCTTGAGTAAATTGATGCTTGTGAGGCGGAATACAACCCTTAGCCTTAATAATTATATCTTCAATTAAATTAATTTTTTCATCTAATTTATCGAATAAAATTCTTTTTTTATAACTTTCTCCCTTAGTCCATTTTTTGTTTTTGATTATTTTCATGGGGTATATTAATTAATATTTTGCTGTCGGGGATACCCTCCAAAGGCGGGCAGGCAGTACTCGAACTTTTTTTCTCTGTCGGGGATACAGGACTCGAACCTGCAGCCTCATGGTCCCAAACCATGCGCGCTAGCCAATTGCGCCAATCCCCGCCTTCGCTAAACCTGCCTGCCGGCAGGCAGGACTACAACAGACTGAGTCTGCTCGGGTTTATTACCTTCATATTTTAGCACAAAAATGGTTATAATAAGTTATGAATGAAACAAGTGGAGGAGTGCCTTCTAGTCAAGCTGAGCTAGTACCAAACAAAAAAAATATCGACATAGTAAAAATTTTTGATGCGATGAGTAAAGAAATTTCCAAAAAAGAATCATTTCTAAAAATGATGAATCAAGAGGTGGATCTTATTTTTAACAAATCAACAATGGCTTATACAAAAGATAGTCTTGAAAAAGAAAAAATGGAAAAAATGGTATTGGATGAAATTATTAAAGATAATAATTACAATACTAGCGTTGAACAAGAAAAAGCTGTTAATTTTTTGAATAATTTTATTAATATAAGAGAAGAATTTGCTTTATTAAATATACACCAAGCTCTTAATTCTCAAGAAAAAGGAAGTGATGAATATAATCGTATTTATAAATATAAAAACGAAATTTATAAACAAACAGAAGCGGCCAAGCGTGTTGCTGTTAAATATTTTGGACAAGAAGGATGGGATGAAAAAAATGATCAAAATTCTCTTGAAAAAAGCTTTGACCATTTTTCTAATATTGCACTGATTTCTGATGGAAAATATAGAGTTACGACTCCAGGCTTAGTTCACCTTGAAACTGGTTATTATTTTGGTACAACATATAGTGATTTTCCAACTTGGCAAAAAGCTAAAAAATATTATTTAGAGTATTTAGAAAATAGCGAAGAATTGTCAGAAAAACCAATTTTTGAAATTCAATTAAGTGAAAACGAAAAAATTGCTTTTTCTGATTTTGATTCTTTTAATCCACGACTTGCTATTTCTGATAAATCCTATGAAATTCCCCCTTTAACTAAAAAATATCTTCTTGATATGGAAAAAAAAATAAAAATACGTCCTAGTGCTAAAACCTATCATGAAACAATAAAAGAAAAGGATTGTAATGAAAAAATATATTATTTTATATCTAATTATCTTAGGAAAGATGGGGCGGATATTTTAAAAAAATTACATATTAAAAATATTGAGGCTCTTAGTCCAAAACAAGCTATTGGACTATCAACACAAATTGTAATCGATTTGACTAAATATGATGTGAGTAAAGATCCTAGAGCTGATAATCTTACAGCCCTGGAACTTCTAAGAGAAGGAGAAGCAAATAAAAATAATCCTAACTGGAAAGGTAATGGTGTTTGTAGAAATTTTGCTTGTTTGGTCAAATCTGTCTTTGAGTCTCTGAAAGATAATCAAACAAAATTTAATCGACTTCGCAATACTTATTGTTTGTATGATTGTGGAATGCAAGACAGATATGCTCCAAAAAGAGAAGGGGGGTATCCATTGGAAAAAAATTTTGAGGGAGAGGCAGGGCATGCTTGGAATATTTTTGTAAGTATCTCAAAAGACGGATCATCTAATGCATCGATAGTTGATGCTACATGGGCGAAAAGGAATTTGGAAACAAAAGAGATTGAAGGGCTAGATCGCACCTTAACACGCATGGAGTCGTTTGTTTACAAGATGGGCGAAGATCTTGTAGAAGATGATCCAAAAAAAGAAAATATCATGAGGCATGTTCTCGCTTTTTATATGACAGCAATTAAAAATCCTGGACCTGAAAGTAGATTTTCAACAGCAAAAGAGATGAGTGCTTTTTACTCGACAAGAGCATTTGATTTAATAAGAAAAAAAGGTGTTCCATCTAATTTGCCAAAAGAACTCGTCGAGGTTTTGGGGGAAGGATTTTTAAATATTCATGAAAAAATAGATCCTATAGAAATGAATACCATCTATAAAGTTTTTAAGGACGATGTTCAGAGTCCTCTTTTTAAAACTATTTTAAAGAATTATCTAGAAAAAAAAACAGTATCAGACTACGATAGAAGAGCATTTATTTTTAAGGATAATGATTTACAAAAAATAATATTTGAGGAAATAAAATCTCATAAAGATTTTGATAATTTATTTAAAAAAAGTGGAGAGTTTAGGGCAAGAGTTAGGGAAGTTTTACCAAAAATATTTACGGATTTTTCTCCGCTAACTAATCCAGAAGATACTGCGGAGTTACTATATATAGCTAGAAATCATCCAGATATAAGGATTATTGATCGTCATAAAATAAATCCAGAAAAAGTTCAGGAATTTTTAAATAAAGTAAAAAATCAACTGCGAACAATAAATCCAGAAGAATATGATAAAAAATTTATGGAAACTAGTGATTATGAATTGGTTAAAAATTTTAAGAAAATTAGCAAAGAATTAAGTTATAATAACTTATGATCAAAGATTTAAAAGATAAAGATACAATAAGGGATTCTCATTTTTTAGTTAGGAAGGTAGATAAAAAAGTAGCGAGGAACGGAAAAGACTATTATGACTTGGAGCTAAGTGATAATAGTGGAGTTATTTTAGGTAAAATTTGGGAAGATTCTATTGCAAGATGTAGATTTGAAATAGGTAAAATTATTGAAGTAAATGGATTAATAGAATCTTATTTAGGAAAGCTACAAATAAAAATTAATAACTGTGAAATTGTTAACAATGCTGAAATTGAGGGATTTAAATCTGATGTTCCAACTTTGGTTTTTGACATAGAGACTGTTGGTCGAGATTTTAAAGATTTAGATAAAAGTGAACAAGATTATTTGATTAATAATCTTGAAAAAAATATGGAAGACAAAAAAGAAGCACAAAAAAGAACTGGTTTACACCCTATCTTTGGTCAAGTTTGTGCTATTGGTGGTTATGACACTGGGGCAAAAAAAGGTTTTGCCTTGGTTTTGGGCAAAAAAGAATTGTCTCCCGAAAATAGTGATTTTAAATATTTTGTCTTTAAGGAAGAAAAAGATTTGTTGATTAAATTTTGGCAAATTGTTAGTAAATATGAAAAATTTGTTACTTATAACGGCGAGGGTTTTGATTTCCCCTATCTAGTAATCAGATCAGGTATCAACCGAGTAAGAATTCCTTTTGAGGTAAAAAAATATGGTAACGGTAATCATATAGACTTGATGAATAAATTGGGTCAAAATCGTCGAAGTTATAAGCTAGAATTTATTTGTAAAGCTTTTGGGGTTAAAAATCCAAAAGCTGAGGGAGTTCATGGTGATGATGTCGGTAAATTGTTTAAAGCTAAAAAATATAACAAAATTGCGGACTATGTTTCCAGGGATGTGGTAGCGACAAATGAAGTTTATAAGATATGGAAAGAATATTTGTCGGGAGAAATATAAAGAATTCAAAATTTAAAAAGAAAAAGAACTATGGCAAGTATAAAGGTGTAGATACTGAACTTCCAAAAATTTTTGGAGATGAGGGATTTTTTGAGAATATTAAGGGCAAATAATCCAATTAACATGCAAGCAATAAATGGAAAAATGAAATTAGGGGTAAAGCTTATGGCTGAATAATCAAAAATAACAGCCCCTATCATAGCGGGGATAAAAAGATAAAAAGAAAAACTAAAAGCATCAAGAGTGGAAAGTCCCAACAGAAGACCAGCAAAAATAGTAGCTCCTGAACGAGAAACACCCGGTAAAATAGCCAAAGATTGAAATATACCAATAATAAAAGCAGTTTTGAAATCTAATTTTTTATTTTTTGGTTGGATAAATTTGGTTAAAAATAAAAGCAAAGAAGTAATCAAGAAAAAATAAGGAAGGAAGTTAACCTCTTGGAAAATTTGATCTATTTTGGACTTAAACAAAAGAACAACTAAAATAGTTGGAATAGTACCAACGATAATATAAGGTATTTTTGAAAAAAAATCTTTTATTTGGGATTTAAAGAAAAATAAGACAGAAATTAAGGTAGCTAAATGAAAAAAAATATCAAGTGGTAAAGAAGGAGTATATCCAAAAATAAATTGAAAAATATTGAGATGACCAGAAGAGGAAATGGGGAGAAATTCGCTTATCCCTTGGATTAAGGCAAGTATATAATTCATATATTAATTATATATGATTAATATTATCTTCGTGGAGATTGTTTTTGTCGGCGAGATTTACCACCAGTACCAACCATACGCCTTTCTCTAACACGAGAATCAACGGTTAATAAACCAGCTTTTCGCAAAATAGAGGTAAAGTTATCATCAATCTTCTTGAAAGCACGAGCTAGAGCGAGAGTAAGAGCTTCTAATTGACCTCTTTTGCCACCACCGTTTACTTTGGCTACAAAATAATACTTATCTTTGTTTTCAGTCAAAACAAAAGGTTTGTTATAAATAATTTTTTCAGCTTCAAGAGGAAAATATTTATCAACTGGTTGTTGATTCACTTCCGAGGATCCTTTGCCCTTGTATAATCTAACAGTGCAAATAGAAGATTTGCGACGACCAAGAGAGTAAGTGTATTTAGTTTTTGTCATTATTTTTTATTTTTTCAGAATATTTGTGTTCTGAAGTGGGGAAAACTTTTAATCTTTTTAAACGATCATCTCTTAATTTGTTTTTGGGCAACATATTTTTGACACCTAACATAATTACCTTACGACAATCTCTTTGCAATAATTCTTCAAGTCTTAAAGACTTTAAATGTCCAGACCAAGCAGTATGTCTATAATATATTTTACTTTTTAATTTATCACCAGTAACTTTTATGTCTTTGGCATTAATAGCAATAACATAATCACCATCATCACGATTGTAAGAAAAATTAACATTATCCTTGCCAATAAGTAATTTGGCAATCTTGACACAAGAACGACCTAGGTTTTGATCCTTTAGGTCAATTAAGTGCCATTTTCTGTTGATTATTTTACCTTTGGTAACGGTTGTTTTTGGTTTCATTTCTTAATCTCCTTTTTAACTTTTTTTGCTGGTTTGCTTTTTTGTAATTTTTCTTTTTTGATAACTTTTTCTTTTTTGCTTGGTTTTTCTTCTTTGGCTTTATCTTTGGAAAAAGCGATTGGTTTAACAAAACTTAATTCGACCATAAGAGCGTTATCACCATAGCGTCTACCAATTTTAGTTATCTTGGTAAAATTTGACTTTTGGTCAACAAAGATTGTTTTGAAAGTGGTAAAAACATTGTTAACCCAAGTCCTATCTTGAAGGTATCGATAAAGATATCTTCTGGCAACCAAATCTTCTTTTTGCATAATTTTTGCAGAGATATCTTCGATAAGAGAAAGGACGGACTTAGCTTTTGCATCAGTAGTTTTAATTTTGCCATAAATAAACATGGATCTAACTTGTGATCGCCACAAAGCTTTTCGTTCATTAAAATTTCGACCTAGTTTTTTACCAAATATTCTGTGTTTCATATTATTTCCAAGAAAGATTTTTTTCTTTAAGCCAAGCATCAATTATGCGGAGAGATTTTTCTCCAACATTTTTGGCCTTGCTAACTTCTAATCTACCAGCCTTAATTAAATTATCGATGGTTTGATAACCAGATTTTTTTAAAGCATTAGTAACACGAAGAGGTAATTCTATTTCTTCAACTGAAATTTCCATGGAATGTGAGCTACCTATAGTGCTAAGAGTAATAACTTCTTCTTCAAATTCTTTAGGATCAGAAATTTGAGAAAAACAAAAAATTAAATCTTTGGCAGCGAATTTAAGAGCAGTTAGTGGCTCGATAGAACCATCTGTCCAAATTTCCATAGTTAATTTGTCAAAATTAGATTTTTTACCTAAACGAGCAGGCTCAACAGTATAATTACTCTTTAAAACAGGAGTAAAAGTAGCATCGAGGATAATTTCACCAACAACATCTGTTTTTTGCTCTTTGGCTAAAGTATAACCAACTCCAGATTCGACAGTAAGATCCATATTGAAAATAGCATCTTTATCAGTGATGGTGGCTATAAATTGATCTTTATTGACAACTTTACATAAATCATTGTCTTCAATATCAGCTGCAGTAATAGGACCAAGTCCTCTTTTGATTAATTTAAGAGTAATAGGTTCTTCTGGTTTGTAACTAAATTTAATCTTTTTTAAATTAAGAGAAATTTCAACCAAATCTTCTTTTATACCAGGAAGAGTGGTAAACAAATGACTAGCACCGTCTATCTTGATGCGAGTAATAGCTGCACCAGGAACAGTAATAAGAAGGACCCTTCGTAAACTGTTTCCGATAGTATGGCCAAAACCACCAACTAAAGGACTCATTTCAAACTTACCATAAGTTTTGGTTTGTTTAAGAGTTTTTATATTAAATTTGCTTGTATCTATCATTTGATAGCTCCTTTTTTATCTTGAATAATATTCAATAATTAAATTAATTTCAACACCAGAATTAATATCTTCTATTGAGGGAAGAGAAGTAATTTTGGCAGAATATTTTTTGTTGGAAGATTCAATCCAGGCAGGCGATTTGAAATCTTTGTTGTTGACTGGCAGAAAATCGGCATATTTTTGAAGGATTTTTTTGTCTAAAGTGATTTCATCACCGACTTTAACTGAATAAGAAGAAATGTTTAATTTTTTGCCATTGAGAAAAACATGTTTATGACTAATAAATTGTTTGGCTTGAGTTCTAGATTGGGCTAATCCAGCAAGATATAAAGCATTGTCCAATCTTCTTTCGACTAAAATCATAAGATTATCACCAAGCAAACCAGTCATCCTTTTGGCTTTTTGGTAATAATTTTTAAATTGAGTTTCTTGAATACCATAAAGTCTTTTAGCTTTTTGTTTAGCTCGTAATTGGATACCGTAATCAGTAGGCTTCTTGCTTCTTTTAATACCATGCATACCGGGCTTAACAGCACCTTTTTTTTCGAGAGGACATTTGGCAGAATAACATCTATCTCCCTTAAGATATAATTTCTGACCTTCTGCTCGACATAATCTGCATTTAGAGTTTAAAGTAATTCTTGACATTTATATAATTGATTTTAAATATTAAACATGCCTTTGTTTAGGCGGACGAGGTCCATTGTGAGGAATGGGGGTGACGTCAGAGATCATTTCTATCTCAAAATCGCGCTTAGCTCTTAAAAGCCTGAGAGCAGCGTCACGACCAGTACCTGGACCTTTTAGAAAAACTGATAACTTTTTAACACCATTTTTTTTGGCTTCTTCTAGGGTTTTTTCGATGGCAGTGGTAGCAGCAAAAGGAGTTGATTTTCTCGATCCCTTAAAACCACAACTACCAGCACTTGACCAGGCAATTACATTGCCTCTCATATCAGAAACAGTGACTAAAGTATTGTTAAAGGTTGACTTGATATGCAAACAAGCTTCGGCAACACTTTTTAAAACTGTTTTTTTGTTTGTTTTATTTTTTTTAGTATTTTTTGATACAGCCATAGTGAATTATTACTTATTAGTATTTTGGCTAGCAGATTTTTGGTTAGCTTCCATTTTTGCCCATGCTTCTTTGGTAAGAGAACCAACGGTTTTCTTTTTACCTTTTCGAGTACGAGCATTGGACTTAGTCCTTTGACCTCTAAGAGGAAGACTGACTATGTGTCTGATACCACGATAACATTTAATTGCTTTTAAACGACTAATGTTTTCTCTAATTTCTTTTTTGAGATCACCTTCGGTCTTAAAATTCTCCAAAGCTTTCATAAGAGAGGAAATCTCATCTCTAGATAAATCTTTAATCCTGGTGTCTAATTTAATTTTAGCCATTTTGGCTAATTGTTTAACATTGGTTCTCCCGATGCCAAAAAATCTTGTTAAACCGATTTCGGCTCTTTCATTATCGGGGATTTCTATACCAGATATTCTCATTTTGTTTTAACCCTGTTTTTGGGTATGTCTTTTTGTGGAACAAATAACTCGTCTGACACCCTTACGGATGACGATTTTACAATTTCTGCAACGACGTTTTATGCTAGATTTAACTTTCATAGTTAGACTTGGATATTGTAACCTAAAATCGGCAAAATATCAAAGAGTAAATTTATTTTAACCGCGATAGACGATTCTTCCTTTGTCACCTTCGGGAGACATTACCAAAGAAACAGTGTCTCCGGCAATAACACGAATGTGATGAATTTTTAATTTACCAGCAAGATGGGCAATAATTAATTTGCCATCTTCAAGCTTTACTCTATACAAGGAGTTAGGTAAAACTTCAGTAACTAGACCTTTTACAGTTTCTTCTTTTTTCATTGTTTTTTATTTGTTTAATAAATTGCTTATATAATTGTCAATATCTTGAAAAATTGGTTCGATGGGACGATTACCATCGACACGGAATAAACGAGAATCGGTATTGAGATAATCAAAAATAGGATTGATAGATTCGTCGTATGATTTTTGACGAGTGGCAATAGCCTCAGGGGTCTCGTCGTTTCTGTTTTCTTGAAAATTACCGCCAGCTTCAGCAACTTTGCGACGACGATCACTTATTTCTTGAGCAGTAACATCAAGATGAATAACTAAATCTATATTTTTGTTTTTTTCCTCAAAAATCTCATCAGCATATTTTATCTGACCAACTTCTCTGGGAAAGCCATCAATAATAAAATTACTATAATTAATGCTTTCCAAAACAGGTTTTAAGACAGAAAAAACAATTTCATTTGGAACCCATGTGCCGTTATCAACATATTCGGCAACTTGTTTTTTAAAATCTTCATCTTTTTTAATTTTATCTCTAAAAAGTTCCCCCATGGAAAAATGAGAAAGATTGTATTTTTCAGCAATTTTAGATGCTTGAGTTGATTTACCACAACCTGAAGGGCCAATGATAAAAATATTTAGTTCTTTGTTGTTTATCATAATATTTAATAATTAATAACTAATTTTATCGTAATTATAGGTCTGAACGACATTTTCAATTTTGCGTGTTAGCTCTAAAATCACAGAGACAGCAATCAAAATGCTAGTTCCACCTATGGTTAAAGTAGTAATATTGGTAAACTTTTGAACAATAGAAGGGGCGATAGCAACTAAACCTAAAAAAATAGCTCCAATAGTAATTACCCTAGTGGTTAAATATTTTAATCTCTTTTCGGTTGAAGTCCCAGGTCTAATACCTGGAATAAAGCCACCAGATTTTCTTAACTCTTCAGCAACATCTTTGGGTTTAAAAACCACTGATGTATAGAAAAAGGTAAAACCGACAACTAACAAAAAATAGAAAACGATATAGAAGATGCCTTGAGGATTGAATATTTTGTCAAAAAAGGAACCTATTGAAGCAAAAACGGGTTGTTGAACTTTACTCAAAAATTGACCTAAAAATGAAGGAATAGTAGCCAAAGAAACAGCAAAAATAATAGGCATAACACCAGCAGTATTCACTTTGATTGGAAGATAGGTAGATTGGGCTCTTTTAGCGTAGTGAATAGGAACTCTTAAAATAGCTTCTTCTACCATAACAATAGCTAGAACCATAAAAATAGCCATAGCGACAAAAACTGAAAGATTGATCATAGCTTCAGGATTAGAAAAATCAGTGATACTAAAAGTATTGATTATTTCGGTTGGTAATCTAGAAATAATACCTGCAAAAATCATCATAGAGATACCATTACCTACACCATATTGGTTAATTAATTCGCCCAAGAAAATCATAATCATAGTACCAGCCAACATGCTAAACACTAAACCTAAAAGAGGCAATATCGATAAGCTTTGAATAATATTTTGAGAACGTAAAATACCATACATACCAAAAGCCTGTAAAATACATAAAGGTATAGTAATAATTCTTACATATTTGTTAATTTGGGCTCGACCATACTCCCCTTCTTTGCTTAAAGCTTCTAGACTAGGGACAATCATTGTTAAAAGCTGAATCATGATAGAAGCATTAATATATGGGTTAAGACCTAAAGCAGCAATAGAAAAATTGGCCAAAGTTCCGCCAGAAAAAATATTAATTAATGAAAGTATTTGATTTTGGGCAAAAAATTCTTGCAAAAGAGATAAATTGACTCCAGGAACAGGAATGTGAGCGATAAGACGAAAAAATACTAATATTAGAATAGTAAAAAGTATTTTGTTTCTTAAAATAGGAGTTTTAAATCCTTCTATGTAAACACTGAGAGATTTGACAATCTTGTTCATTATTCTATCTTACCACCTATATTGGTAATTTTTGAGAGGGCTGTTTTGGAAAAAGTTAAACCCTTTAAAATAAGGGGTATTTTAATCTCCCCTGTTGATAGAACTTTAACTTTGGTTTTGGAATTAGGTTTTATTTTTAATTTGGTAAGAATTTTGGCTGAATCAACAGTGCTACCTGATTTAAACCATTTATTGAGTTGATCTAGATTGACAATAACTGTATTGTCTTTTGGTAAAACACGATGTTTACCTCTCAAAAAAGGAAGTCTTTTAATCCAACCTTTTTTAATTTTGGTACCATCGGCGGTTAATCTAATTTTACTTCTTGATTTTTGACCCTTTTGACCTCGACCACTAGTGTGACCACCACGACCAGAGCCATAACCGCGACCAACTCTTTTGTGAGATTTTTCGGCTGTTTGCTGTAAATTGTTTAAGATATCCATAATTATTTTCTTTGACTTAAAATTGTAAGAGCTTTAAAAGCAGTCCAAACATTTAATGATTTTGTTTTGGAACCAATAATTTTACTAACAACATCTTTGATACCAGATAACTCAACAACAGCCCTAACTGGTCCGCCAGCAATTAAACCACTTCCTTTTTTACCCGGCTTTAATAATACGACAGCACTCTTGAATTTAAGTTTAATTTCAGACGGAATAGTGCCGTCAACCAAAGGAACTTCGATCATTGAATTTTGGGCTTTTTTAATTCCTTTTTTGATAGCATCAGCAACACTTTTAGCTTTGCCAAGTCCAACGCCAACTCGTGATTTTTTGTCACCAGAAACAACTAAAGCAGTAAAATGGATTTGGTTACCTCCTTTAGTTTTTTTGGAAACTCTTTTTATTTGAACAACTTTATCAGCAAATTCGCTTTGTTCTTTCTCAAAAAATTTTTTTTGTGTATCTTGTGGCATAATTTTTAAAATTTAAGACCTCCGGCTCTAGCGCCATCGGCAACAGATTTAACACGACCATGGTATAAATAAGGACCACGGTCAAACCTAACTCTTTCAATATTTTTTTCCAATGCTATTTTAGCAATATTTTCACCCAATTTAAAGGCTTTTTCACTTTTTTTAATTTTTTCTTTTATAGTCTTACTATTGGCAGAAACAAGAGTTCTACCGTGTTTATCATCAATTATTTGAGCCCAAATGTGTTGGTTGCTACGAAAAATAGAAAGTCTAGGTAGCCCAATATTTTGAGCTAATTTTCTTCTTACTCTGATAGTACGACGAGATTTTGAATTATTGTTTATCATAAATTTATGCTTTAGCTTTTTTACCAGCTTTGATTTTAATAAATTCGTTAAGATAACGAATACCTTTACCTTTGTAAGGTTCAGGTTTTCTAATTTTCCTAATATTGCTAGCCACTTGACCAACAACTACTTTATCACAACCAGTAACGGTTATTTTGTTTTCATCTTGGACTTCGAAGAAGATTCCTTCTGGGGCAGTGATTTCTACTGGGTGAATATAACCGGCATTAATTTTTAATTTATTGCCGTTAACTTGGGCCTTGTAACCAGTGCCTCGAATTTCTAATTCTTTTTTGAAATGCTGAGTAACACCTTGAATCATATTGTTTATACAAGCTCGGACTGTACCATGATTGGAACGAGTAGGTTTGTCTTCGGTAAGTCGGGTAACAGTTAAAACATTATCTTTGATATCAACAGCGATTTTGGCAGGAACAGTAAAAGAAAGTTCACCTTTTGGCCCTTTAACAGTAATTAAAGATCCATCCTTGGTGATAGTAACTTCGTTGGGGATAGTGATTGGTTGTTTACCTATTCTGGACATAATTAGTATATTTCAGCGATTAATTCGCCACCAACATTTTTGGTAACTGCTTCTTTTTGAGACATAACGCCTGAAGAAGTAGAAACAATAATTAAAGATTGTTGAGATTTTCCCCAAGGAAGTGATTTATAGTTGCTATAAAGACGACGACCGGGAGTACTAAACAGTTTAACATCATTAAGTGCTGGTTGACCATCAGTGTATTTTAAAGTCAAAACAATTTGTTTTTTGCTATCTTTTTCGGTTACATTGACATCTTGCAAGAAACCATATTTTTTAATTAAATTGGCAAGATTAAGACAAAAATTAGAAGCAGGAGCAGTAATCTGTTGACGACCAGCTCTGTAACCATTTTTAATTCTAATTAAGAAATCGATAGATGTAGATTGATGCATAATTATATTACCAACTGGCTTTTTTAACTCCAGGTAAAACACCGGTATGTGCTAATTTGCGGAAACAAATACGGCAAACACCGAATAAACGAATAAATCCATGCGGACGACCGCAAATTTGACATCTGTTGTGATGTCGACAACTGTATTTTAGTTTTTTATTTTCTCTTGCTATTTTTGCTTTATTAGCCATAATTATTTATTTTATTTTGTAAAGGCAAATCCTAGGGCGGATAATAACATTTTTGCTTCCTCTTTTGAAGAGGCAGATATACTTAGGGTGACCTGAATAGGTCTAATCTTGTTTATTTTATCAAGATTTATCTCATGAAAATACGTCTGATCTTTGATAACTAAACTATAATTACCATCTCTGTCAAAAGAATCAGGAGACATTCCTTTGAAATCTCTTAAACGAGGAAGGATAATATCAAATAATTTTTCGACAAAATCATACATTCTATTACCCCGAAGAGTAACTTTGAGAGCTAATGGATCGCCGGTTCTTAATTTAAAAGAAGAAACAGCTTTTTTGGCACGACATAATTTGGGTTGTTGCCCAGTAATGGCAATAATTTCTTCTGTGGCTGACTTGAGAGCTTCATCACTTTCACGGGCTTCTTTAACTCGGTAATTTATAGTAACTTTTTTAAGTTTAGGCAAAGAATGAATATTGCGATTTTTGCCTAATTTCTTTTTTAATTCATCTATAATGGTGGTTTTGATAGTTTCTCTTAACATATTTTATTTTGAAGATTTTTTGTTATTAGTAATAGTTTTTTTACATTTTTTACAAAAACGCATTTTATCGCCAGCTTTATCAATCTGATAACCAACTCGAGTTGGTTTTTGACAATTAGGGCAAAGTAAAGCAACTTTGGAGACTAAAAGACCTCTTTCTTTTTCTAAAATACCACCTTTTTGTTGCTTGGTAGATTTTATATGTTTTTTGAAGATATTAATTCCTTTAACAAAAACTAATTTCTTTTTTGGTAAACACTTATAAACCTCTCCTTGTCGGCCTTTGTCTTTACCAATTAAAATTTGAACTGTATCACCTTTAATAATTTTCATATTAGTAAACCTCCTTGGCCATAGAAGCAATTTTGTTAAAACCTAAATCTTTAATTTCACGAGCAATAGGGCCAAAAATTCTAGTTCCTCGAGGATTATTTTGATTATCAATGACAACACCAGCATTATCAGAAAAACGGATATAAGATCCATCTTTACGACCATATTCTTTTTTAGTACGAACAATAACCATTTTAACTTTTTCTTTTTTCTTTAATAGACCACCAGGAAGAGCATCTTTGACAACAGCTAATACAATATCACCAATAGTACCTTTCTTGTGAAAATGTCCTTTATAAATATGGATTACTTGAGCTCTTTTAGCTCCAGAATTGTCAGCGGGGGTGATGATACTTCGTAGTTGAATCATATAATTATTATTTAATTTCTAAGTGTTTTTTTAAAATCTCTAAAGTAGTAAATCTTTTGAGCTTGCTAATGGGTTTAACTTCCCTAACTTTAACAATATCGCCTGTTTTGGCAGATAAATTATTGTTAGCATAAATTTTTTTGTGTTTGGTAATAATTTTTTTGTATATTGGATGACGTTTAGTGTAAGACATCTCCAGAACAATAGTGTTGTTCATCTTATCAGAGACAACTTTACCAATAAATATTTTACCTGTTTTATTTGTTTTCATTTTCTTTTTCTTTTATTAAAGTTAAAATAAGAGCAATTTCATATCTTATTTTTTTAAAAACGGAAGTATCTTTAAGATTGCCAACCGTAAGTTTGGTTTTGTTTTCAACAAATTTTTTTCTGGCTTCCGTAAGAGCTTTTTGGAGCTCTACGATTGTTTTTTGCCTGTAGGCAATTTTATCAGTTTTTTTCATAAAATCTACTCCTATTTTCTTTCAACAATTTTGCTAGTAACTGGTAATTTGGCGGAAGCTAAACGAAGAGCCTCAAAAGCATCAGCTTTTGGTACTCCAGAAACCTCAAATAAAACACGACCTGGCTTTACAACTGCGACATAACCTTTGACATCGCCTTTACCAGCACCCATATGACCTTCCTTTTTGGTAAAAGGTTTGTCAGGGAAAACTCTTATCCAAATCTTTCCATTTCTTTTGGTTGAATGAGCAATGGCACGACGAGCAGCTTCTATTTGATTGGCAGTGATCCAGCCACACTGAAGAGCTTTTAGACCAAATTCACCAAAAGAAACTAAACACCCTTTCGATTTACCAGCCATACGACCACGAAATTGTTTCCTAAATTTTGTTCTACTTGGTTGTAACATAATTAACCTAAAAATATATAAACTTTAACTCCAATATAACCAGATCGGGTAAGTGATGGACACTCATGATAGTCGATTTTTGATTTGATTGTACTCAAAGGAATTTTACCTTCAGAAAATTTTTCTTTTCTACCAATTTCAGCTCCGTTAATTCTTCCAGACAAAACTACCTTTACTCCCTTAGCGCCAGAAAACATGGCCTTTTCGATAGCTGATAAAACAACTCGACGATACGGCATTCTTTTGGACAGTTGAAAAGCAATTTTTTCGGCGACTAATTTAGCTGAAAGATCAAAATGTTTAAATTCTTCTACTTGAATCTCAATATTCATCTTTTTGTTATTTTTGGCGATAATCTTTTGTAGATCTTTTTTGAGAATCTCTAAATCTTTTCCACCACGACCAATAACCAAACCAGGACGAGAAACAAGAAGAATAATTTTTATTTTTTTGGTTGATCTTTCTATCCTAATTGAAACAACACCAGCTGAACCTATTTTTTGTTGAACGAAATCTCTAACTTTTTTATCTTCTAGTAAAAAAGTGGCATATTTGGATTTTTCGGCATACCAAGAAGACTGCCACTGATGTGTGTCTTTTATTGTTTCTAGTCTAAAACCGATTGGATTAACTTTTTGACCCATAACTTTTTAATTTTTAAAGCCAGCGAGGATAATTTCCAAGCGGCTATGGCGTTTTATTATAACACCTCTACTAAAATAATAACCATGAGATTTATCCATTCTTTTGATTTTCATCCCTTCATTAGCAATAATGGTATGAAATCTTAAACTGTCTTGATCGAAATTTTGATTTTTGGCGTTAGCAATAGCGTTTTTGATACCCTTTTGAAGCACTCTAGAGGCGTTAGAATTGACGAATTTTAGTCTTTCGAGGCAAAGGAAAGGATTTTCTTTTTTGATTGAATTGGCTAAAAGTCGTAATTTGCGAGGAGATATCTTGATGTCTTTGTTGAAATATCGAACGGTATCAATAGTTTTTTCAATTTTTTTGTCTGGCTGATTATCCTTGCTTACTTTGATAGGTTTAACTGCCTTGGCAGGTTTAACCGCTTTGGTAGTTTTGTTAATAACAGGAGTAGTTTTTTTAAGATTCTTTTTTTCCATAATGTTAGGTCTTTTCTATAACTCTTTTAACAACACGTCCATGACCTTTAAAGGTTCTAGTTGGAGCAAATTCACCTAAACGATGGCCAACCATATCTTCGGTAACATAAACACTAATGAATTTTCTTCCATTGTGAACATCAAAAGTTTTACCCACAAAAATAGGGGCAATTTGACTTTTTCTAGCATAAGTTTTGATAGGAGTATTGTTACCCCCTGCTTTTTCTATTTTTTCTAATAGACGAGCGTCTATATATGGTCCTTTTTTTGAACTTCGAGACATAATTATTTGCGTCTTTTAATAATTAATTTATTGGAATATTTTTTCTTTTTTCTGGTTCGTTTGCCCATGGCTGGTTTACCCCAAGGAGTCTTGGGATTCATACCAATAGAGCTACGACCTTCTCCTCCACCATGAGGATGAGAATCAGGATGTTGAGCAACACCTCTAACACCTGGCCTAATACCTCGATGACGGGATTGACCGGCTTTAGTTAATTTTTGGTTAATATGATCTTCATTGCTGACTTGACCAATAGTGGCTTTACAGGAAGAAGAAAATAATCTTATTTCACCAGAAGGTAACTTGACAGTAGCTTTTTCACCATCAATGCTTTGGACATAAGCGGCAGAACCAGCGCTTTTGACTATTTGAGCGGGATGATTTGGCTGAAATGAAATAGCATGAATTGGAATACCAAGGGGAATATTTTTGAGACACAAACAATTACCATCTTTGATAGCACCTGTTTCAGAGGAAACGATAACATCTCCAACTTTTAATTTTGATGGAGCTAAAATATAAGCTTTTCGACCATTTTCGTAACAGATAAGAGCAATGTTGGCAGTTCGGTTGGGATCGTATTCTATAGAAATTACTTTTGCCTTAATATCAAGAATATTTCTATGCCAATCAATGTCTCTAAGAAATCTTTTTTCTTCACCACCACGATGACGGACAGAAATATGTCCCTTGGCATCACGACCGCTAGTTTTCTTTTTGATGGTTAATAATGGTCTCATATTTATTTTGTATTGATCTTTAGTAGATCGATTTTTTTGTCTTTAGAAATAGTAATTAAAGCTTTTTTTCTATCAATCTTTTTGATTGGTAATCTTTTTTTCCAATCAGTTTTACTTTTACCCTTAACTTTTAAAGTGTTTACTAATAAAGGCTTGAATCCAAAAAGGGCTTCAAAAGCTTGGGCAATTTGGTTTTTGTTGGCTTTAATACCAACCCAAAAAGAGTATTTACCCTGTTCTTGCTCCATTAATGATTTCTCAGTAATGATTGGCTTTAAGATAATATTGTTAAAATTTATTAAGTTCATTAATAGCTTTTTTACTAAAAATCAAATAATGTTGTTTTGATAAATCTAAACTATTTAAGGATTTTAAACTGATTAAATTTATATTTTTTATATTTTTAAGAGCTCGTCTGATATTGGTATTGGTTTGAGAAGTAATTACACCAACACGACGGCTTTCCGATAATACTTTATTTTTGTCCATAAGTCCAGTAATAAATTTCATTCCAACTTTAGTTTTGGGTTCTAATTGCCCAAATTTTTCAACAACGACAATTTTTTTAGCTTTGGCAAATTTGTTGAGTAACAAGCCAAGAGCTGTTTTTCGGGCTTTTTTGGATAACTTGAGTTTGAAATTTTGTTCTCCATTAGGACCATGAGCTCGACCGCCACCAACAAAAATAGGGGCTTTAGCAGTGCTATGACGAGCTCTACCTGTGCCTTTTTGTTTCCACATTTTTTTGGTAGTTCCAGCAATTTCAGCTCTAGTCTTAGATTTGGCATGGGCTTTTCTTAAATTACTAAGATAAATTCTTAGTGTTTGGGCAATAATTTTGTCTTCAGCTTTGGCAGTAGTTGTAAAAATTTTGGGTAAATTGATATCACCGATTTGCTCTAGTTTTAAATTGTAGATTGGAGCTTTCATAATTATTTTTTGGAAATAGTTATCCATGAATTGATAACACCGGGAATAGAACCACAAATTAATACTTCGTTAGCATCTTTATTGACAGAAAAAACTTTTAGTCCTTTGACGGTTTTGTTAACATTACCCATATGTCCTGGCATTTTTTTACCTTTTATAACTTTACCGGGGGTTTGAGCTCCGATAGAGCCAGGATGACGAACATAAGTAGAAGAACCTCTAATGGGTTGTTTTTTGAATCCATGTCTTTTGATAACACCAGCATAACCACGACCTTTAGTTCTGCCAGTAACGCTAACAGCGTCACCAGAATTAAAAACGGTATCAACGGTTATCTCAGTACCAACAGTAATTTCATTGTCAGATAATTTTTTGAATTCTTTTTTGTTGTTTTTGCTACCAAAAGCAACTTGGATAGCTTCGTATTTATCTTTTTCTAAATTTTTTATTTGAGTGACCTTGACAGGTTGAGCATGACAAACAGTGACAGCAACTCGTCTGCCTTGTTCATCAAAGATACTGGTCATTCTGCCTTTTTTTGCAATAAATCCTGAAATCATAGTTACATTTTTACTTCGACCTCAACACCAGACGGAAGATCAAGATGCTGGAGACTATCAACGGTACGAAGACTAGTATTGGAAATATCGATTAAACGCTTGTGAGTGCGAATTTCAAAATGTTCGCGAGCATTTTTATCAGTATGTGGACTAGTTAAAACAGTAATTATTTTACGAGAAGTGGGTAAAGGGATAGGCCCTTGTACCTGAGCACCAGCGGTAACCGCAGCCTCAACAATTTTTGTTGCAGCCTCATCAATTACTCGATGATCGAAAGATTTCAATTTGATTCGGATGCGGTTACCTTTACTCATAAAATTTTATTTAATAAATTATTTAATAATTTCGGTGATTGCACCAGCTCCAACAGTTAAACCGCCTTCACGGATAGCAAATCTTTGACCGACTTCCATAGCTACTGGCTTGATAAGAGTGACTTCTACATTGGCATTATCGCCAGGCATAATCATCTCAGTACCTTCAGCTAATTTAATATCTCCAGTAACATCAGTGGTCCTGATGAAAACTTGAGGTCTATAACCGGCAAAGATAGGAGTGTGACGACCACCTTCTTCTTTTTTTAACAAAAGAACTTCGGCTTTAAATTGAGTGTGAGGAGTAATGGTTCCAGGCTTGGAAATAACTTGACCTCTTTCGATATCGGTTTTTTCAATACCGCGAAGAAGAATACCAACATTATCACCAGCTTGACCTTGGTCAAGAATTTTGTGAAACATTTCTACTCCAGTAACAACAACTTTTTGAGTATCTCTAAGACCAACAACTTCGACTTCTTCGTTGACCTTAACAATACCTCTTTCAATTCTACCAGTAGCGACAGTACCTCTACCTTTGATAGAGAAAACGTCTTCGATAGGCATCAAGAAAGGTTTGTCTAATTCTCTCTTGGGTTCAGGAATGTAGGTATCAAGAGCTTCCATTAATTTTTTGATAGAAGCAACACCATCAGCATCATCTTCAAGAGCCTTAAGAGCAGAACCTCTAATAATTGGAGTTTCGTCACCAGGGAAACCGTATTTGGTAAGCAAATCACGAATTTCCATTTCGACTAGATCTAAAAATTCAGGATCACTAACTAAATCTACTTTATTTAAATAGACAACTAATGCAGGAACATTGACTTGTTTAGCTAATAAGACGTGCTCTCTAGTTTGAGGCATAGGTCCATCGGGTGCAGAAACAACCAATATAGCTCCATCCATTTGGGCAGCACCAGTAATCATGTTTTTGACATAATCAGCGTGTCCAGGACAATCGATGTGAGCGTAGTGTCTGTTTTCGGTCTCATATTCGATATGAGAGATAGCAATAGTAACGATTTTGGAAGCATCACGAACCGTGCCACCTTTTGCAATATCTGCGTATGATTTTGGATTACCTTGAACTTTTGCAATAGCTGCAGAAAGTGTAGTTTTACCATGGTCTACGTGACCAATAGTACCAACGTTAACGTGTGGCTTTGTTCTTTGAAAAGTATCTGCCATTTTTTCTCCTTTTTTTTTATTTTTTTTTAAAAAATGAATAACTAATAATAGTTTAGCTTAAATAACTTTAGAATTGTAACAGTAGATAGGAATAAATGCAAGCATTATCTCCCTTCTCCTTCTGCCTTGGTAAGCTCGGCTTGAATGTCGCGAGGGACTGGATCATAGTGAGCTGGTTCCATATAGAAACTACCTCGACCTTGAGTAAGGGAACGGATAGTAGTGGCATAGCCACGAACAGCTTCTAGAGGAACG
>CAZSQT010000065.1:0-3160 GCA_964609295.1 uncultured Gammaproteobacteria bacterium
TAATAGACCTAAAAAAGTGTTAAACTTTTTTACACCTCAAGAGGTGTTTTTAAAAGAGTTATTAATTAAAGGTGTTGCGTTTGGAATGTGAATTCAGCAGGTAAATTATTTATGTGATATTGTGGTATAATGGAGACCGGATTTGATTTTAGACAATAGAATCACAATACTGCCCTTAGTACTTTTGTACTTAATTTTAATTGGTGGGCAATAGATATATCCCTAATTAATTTTATGTACAATAATAAAAAAAATAGTTTTAGGCGTTTTGGTAACAATCGACCTAATTTTAATAGATCTCGAAGTTTTAATCGTCGCAGTTTTGCAAAACATATCGACCCGGCAATGTATGTTAAAAAAGCTTTAGAATTTAAAAGTATCGAAAATACTGAAACCGTTCATTCTTTTTCTGATTTTCATTTTGACCCTATTTTGGAAAAAAATATTTTGAGTAAAGGCTATAGCAAGCCAACTTTGATACAAGATCAAACAATTGCCCCAATTTTGGAAGGAAAAGATATTTTGGGAATTGCCGCGACTGGTACAGGTAAAACAGCAGCTTTTGCTATTCCTATAATAAATATGATTTTGAAAAACCCTCAAAAAAGAGTTTTGATTTTGGCTCCTACTAGAGAATTAGCAATGCAAATCAAAGAAGAATTTCGCTCTTTTACTTGGAATTTACAAGTATATTTGGCTATTGCTATCGGTGGAGCGTATATGGGAGAGCAAATTAGAAATATTCGTCGTGGACCACATATTATTGTCGGAACTCCTGGGAGAATAAAAGATTTGGCAGAAAGAAAAGTAATAAATTTTGCCGGAATTGATACTCTTGTTTTGGATGAAGTTGATAGGATGCTCGATATGGGTTTTATCAAAGATATTCAATCAATTGTCAAACAAATCCCTAATAGTCGTCAAACATTATTTTTTTCAGCTACGGTTGATAAAAAAATAGAAGTCTTAATCGATACTTTTTTGAAAAATCCAGTCAAAATTAGCATAAAAACTCAAGACGCTTCTTGCCATGTTGAGCAAAATATCGTTAGAGTTCCTAGAAATGCTAAAGAAGTAAAACTTCATGAACTTTTGCATCAAGATGATTTTAAAAAAGTTTTGGTGTTTGGTTCAACTAAAATGATTGTGGATAAACTAACTAATTCTTTGAATACTAGAGGTTTTAGAGTTGATTGTATTCATGGTAATAAACCTCAAAACAAAAGACAAAGAGTAATTAGAGCTTTTAAGAATGATGAAATAAATATTATGGTGGCAACTGATGTGGCAGCGAGAGGCTTGGATATTGCTGATATTACTCATGTAATCAATTATGACCAACCTAATAATTATCAGGATTATATTCATCGAATTGGAAGAACTGGTCGTGGCAACTCTAAGGGGTATGCTTTAACTTTTGTTGAATAATTTGTTTAATGATGATTGATTAATTTAATCGAAAACATCAATAAAATACCAAACAGAAAAATCAAAAAAGAAATGATTGATTTCTTTTTGTTTGTTTCTTGCCTAATTTCAGGCATAAGGTCAGAGGCAGAAATATAAATAAAACCACCGGCAGCAAAGGGTAAAAGGTAGGGAATAATAAACTCTAGACGAAAAGAAATAAAATAACCAACAATACCTCCCAAAACAACGGTGAGAGCAACTAAATAATTTAAAAATAAAGCTTTAGCTTTGTTAATACCAGCATGAATTAAGACACCAAAATCCCCTATTTCTTGAGGAATTTCATGAAGGGCAATCGCCAAAGTGGTGGTAATCCCTAATTTGTAATCAATAATAAAAGCACTAGCAATCACTAGGCCATCAATAAAATTGTGTAAAGTATCACCTAACAAATTCATATAGGCAAAAGGGTGGACTTTGCATTTTTCTTTGTGACAATTACGCCAATACAAGATTTTTTCCATAAAAAAGAAAAAACTAAAAGCGATTAAAACAAGATAATAAATGTGATTGATTTCTATATTGTGCGAAGCTTCTGGTAATAAATGTAAAAAAGCACCTCCCATTAAAGCGCCAGCAGAAAGAGAAACTAAAAAGATAGTAATTTTGTGTAAGGTTTTTTTGTTAAAAGATAAAAGTAAAATGGCAATAAACACACATAGGGTAATCAAAAAACAAGATAAAATGATGGAGAATAAAGTTGACATATTTTAAAAATAAGTTAATTTACTTATTTTTAGCTTCGCTGAATTTTTTTTGTAAAAATTTGAGAAGTCGACCATTGTCAATATCCCAGCGATTAAGGAAGAAAATATAGAGAATTTCAAAAATACCAGCAGTGTTGATAACTAGAAGTAAAATGAACCAGATGAGGTGTTTGTTGTTGGCTGATTTCCAAAGAGCAATACCTTTCCATAAAACGGTCCAAAGTAAAAAGATAATATAGAACTGAGGTTGGAGGATCATCGAATTTATATTATTCATAATCTAATTATAGCAAATTTAAAATTTATTGTTTTTTGTTAATCAAATTTTGCATTAAATCACCGTATTTTTGAAGTATAATTTTACCTCTAGGAGCTAATCGATTGATAATAGTAAGACATTTTTGCTGAGCTTGAGATATTTGCTTGGTGGTTTGAACCATTTTTTCGACTTCGATAAAAAGACCTAATTTTTTAACCTTATCCAAGGCAATATTTATATTGTTTTTTTGATAAATTTCTCGAGTTTTGTGGATAGTAAAGGCTTCGGTAAATCCTAGCTTGGTGAGTAACTTTATCCCCTCTTTGGGAGAACTAATGGGAGCATTAATTTCTAGGCAACCTTTTTTTCTTAAAATTTCTTTAAATTCTAAAACAGAAATCTGGTTAATAGTCCTGATTCGAGCAATTAAACCTCCTTCAATTATTTTGTGATTTTTGTCTAAAAATTGAGGGTGTCCAAAAACCCTATCCTCTTGAACAACAGTTTTTTTGTATTTAAATTTGTTTGATTTTAAGGCTTTTTTGATGTCATCAAAACTGGAAACTTTAGCTTTTTGTTCAACCTCAATCATAGCTTATGATAGCATTATTTTGTGTTATAATATAGCTGAATTCACATTCCAAACGCAACACCTTTAATTAATAACTCTTTTAAAAACACCTCTTGAGGTGTAAAAAAGTTTAACACTTTTTTAGGTCTATTA